>DATAUH010000046.1:0-10686 GCA_036268375.1 Bryobacteraceae bacterium
GGACTTCCCGCTGCCGTCGTGCGGTGTGGCGCATCGGCCGCGGGATTGCCGATCGCCGTGCAGGTAGTGGCGCGCGCATGGCGGGAAGATGTCGCGCTCGCAATCGCGGCGCAGTTGGAACGGGGGTTTGGCGGATGGAAGCCACCCGCGCTGGAAAGGCAAATGGAGGGAAAATGAAACTCCGTGTCGTAGGTCGAATTCTGGCATTTTTGGCGCTCACATACGCCATTGCAACGGTTGGTCTCTATTGGGCCACGACACAGCCTCCGGAGAAGTGCGGCGCCATCATGCCAAAGTGCCCATGATCTCCATGCTGATTCTTCCGTTCGAACCACTGTGGATGTCGGCGCGCGGCGGCAAACTGAAAATGGGTGATGCGGCGCCCGAATTTGCTCTTCCCACTCTGATTGGCCAGCGCACGGTTTCACTCACGGCCGAAGCACGCGAACGTCCCGTCGTACTGATCTTCGGCAGTTACACTTGACCGCCGTTTCGCCGGGAGGTTTTCGCGCTCAACAGTCCCTATGATCGTTACCGCGATCGCGTGTCGTTTTTCGTAGTGTATATAGAGGAGGCCCACCCGACTGATCTTTGGCAAATGTCGTCGAACGTCAGCACCGGCGTCCTCTTC
The DNA here is from genome assembly GCA_036268375.1 of Bryobacteraceae bacterium. GTDB lineage: Bacteria > Acidobacteriota > Terriglobia > Bryobacterales > Bryobacteraceae > PALSA-243. The sequence goes on from DATAUH010000046.1 coordinate 632, forward strand.
CGTTCACCGCGTACTGACGCTGAACGGAATGAAACGGCCACTGCCTGCGTTCGCAATTTGGGCATTCGCATTCCGGCGTTGCGCGATGGAATCGCCAACCAGACCGAGCGAGCTTATACGGGTTGGCCGGACCGCTTGTACCTGATCGAACGCGGCGGGCGCGTGGTTTTCAAGAGTGCGCCGGGGCCGTTCGGATTTGAGCCGGCCGGGCTGTCGCACGCGCTCGAAACAACGGTTTCCACTAGCCTGCATTTCTCACACAGGTTCGTCGCGAGGCGCGTGAGAGGCCGTGGATACGAGGCGCGCGAAGGTCGGCGCGCGGAGGCGTACTTGAACAGTACGTCGAGCACGCTGAACGAGCGCAACGAAGTAGGCACAGCCTTATCGCGCGCCGGAGCAGAAGGTGGGTGAGAAATGCAGGCTAGCGTTTCGGGCTTGCCGCCGCCGCAGAGTTCGAAGTGATGCTGCGATTTTCGTCTATCGTCAGGAAGCGGTCGGCCGCGACATTTCCGATTTTCTGCACGGTTCCGCTGGGCCAGTCGATTTCGAGCGAAGCCGTCGCGTCTTTTCCCATTCCGAACGTCACCGCCAGATCGCTCTGCGAACAGTAACTAGATCCGCTGCGCACCATGCTCCACTGCTTACCGGACGCGCTATCAACGCGCACGACAGCGCCGATACCGTCGCGGTTGCTCTTCGTGCCCTGCAATCTCACGTTGAGCCAATGATTGCGATTCCCGCCGTCGTTGCGGAAAAGGTAAGCCGGACCGTTGTTGGTGGAAACGAGAAGATCCAAGTCGCCATCGCGGTCGAAATCGGCGTAGGCGGCGCCCCGCGCGACGATGGGCCGGTTGAAGGCCGCGCCCATGGCAGCGCCCGCGTTTTCGAATTTGCCTTTGCCGAGGTTGCGGAATAGCAAAGGCGCCTCGCGGTACGCAACCTTCGGCTGCACGCGCCCGATTTCGTCCTCAATGTGGCCATTGGCGGCGAAAATGTCGGGGTATCCGTCAAGGTCGTAATCGAAGAAAAAGACGCCGAAGCTAAGTGAGAGCAAACTGACCCGGCCAACGGTGGATGACGGAGCTTCATCCACGAAGAGGCCGTTGCCTTCATTGTGATAAAGCCCGAGCATCTGGTTGGAGAAGTTGCCGACCAACAGATGCGGACGTCCGCTGCGGTCATAGTCGGCGGAATCTGCGCCCATAGCGCCACGCGCTACGCCGTCTTCGCCGTAGGCCACGCCGGCGCTCATTCCCTCCTCGGTAAACGTTCCGTTGCGATTGTTGCGATACAGCTTGTTTGGCTGAGTGTCGTTAGCGACGAAGATGTCGGGCCAGCCATCGCCGTTGTAGTCGAGGACGGTCACGCCCAGAGACTTGCTGGAAGGGTCGCCGACGCCAGCCTTAGCCGCAACATCTTCAAAGCGGCCGCCGCCGAGATTGTGAAAGAGCCGGCTACTTGCGCCTTTGTAGGATTCAGGGGTGCAGTACGATTTGGTGGCGCCATCCAACGAACACCAGAGGTCGAGCGCCGGACTCCATTGCACGTAATTGGCAACGAAGAGATCGAGCTTGCCATCGCGGTCGTAGTCGAGCCAGGCCGCGCTGGTTCCGAAGCTGGTGTTGCGGGTTCCAGCCGATTGGGTCGCGTCTCGAAACTTGCCGTTGCCCTCGTTGTGGAACAGGTGATCGCCATCCAGGGCGGTGATGTAGACGTCGTCCCGCCCATCGTTGTCGTAATCCCCAATGGCGGCCCCCATGCCGTACATTTCGATATCGAGGCCGCTGCCGCGCGTGATATCGGTGAAGGAGCCGTCGTGATTGTTACGATAGAGGGCCAGAAGAGACTTACGCCCGCGCGGCGCCCAATCCTTATCGTTGATCAGAAGGATGTCCGGCCAGCCGTCGCCATCGGCATCGAAAAACGCGCAGCCCGAGCCGAGAGTTTCGGGAAGATATTTTTTCCCGGCGCGGCCACTGTTGTGCGTGAAGTGGATGCCGGCCTGGTTGGTTACGTCGGTGAAGACGGGCCCTGAACCAGGAAGCGCCGCACCGAAGGAAAGCAGAGCGGCGCCGAAGGCTAACGCAACCGCCGCCAGCGCAATTTGAAATTTCATGGCGCGCACACTCAACGAAGCACCGCCCTCACCGCGCTTTCATGATCGTGAATGGCCTGCCGCTCGTTGTTGTCCTCAGGGCTGATAGCGCGGCGGCTGGCAGTGATTGCCTGCGAAGACTCGTCCGCTTTGAAACGGCGGAAGAGCTTTTCCTCCCTAGCCGCCGTGGCGGAATCGCCGAGCCCGCGAGCGCACAGCATCCATGTATAGTGCATCTGCACGTCTTCCGGATCGACTGCCGCTACATCTTTCAGCGCCTCGATGGCGGGGGCGTATTGGCGCTTTAAAAACAAAATACGAGCGATCTGATTCAGAACCACGCGGTCGCGGGGATACTGCGCGCGTGCTCGTTCCAACGAAGCTAGAGAACCGTCGTAGTCGCCGTCGGCTTTTTGAATCGCCGCTTGAAAGAACCATGTTCGAGCGAACGCCGGCGCCAAGGCGAGAGCCTTCGTCACGTAAGGTTTGGCGGAGTCCGTCTCCCCCTCCTGAATCAGAGCGCGCGCGACATTCAGCCAACCATCCGCATACGATGGTTCGGCCTCTGTCACCCGTTGAAAAGCATATTCGGCGCCTTTCAAATCGCCTTGCAGTAGCAGCCCAATACCCCAATCGTTCCAGCGCTCGCGATTGTCTTTACGGACCTCTGGACGCCATTGCGGCTTGCCGAGTGGAACGGAAACATTGGCTTCCGACAGGACCACGATGGGCAAGTCGGGGATGTGATCGCGAATTTGGCCGGAGACATTGGCGGGAATCGCCTTGGCATCGAAGACATACTGGAGTCCGTTGCGATCACGCGTCAACAGGGAGGCGTCTTGACCTGGTTTCGGCTGGCCGGCATACGCGAACTGCGTGTAATACCAGGAGAATTTGCGATAGTTCAGGCGCGCGGTAAGTTGAATAGGGCCGCGCGCGTCCTTCGGCACATTCACCAGATAGTGAGCTACGTCCGCGGCGCCAGGGGGAATCAGGCGGACATACAGGAGGCTTCGCGCCTGCCAGGCATTGCGTTTGTTGATGGGGTTACCCGCGGCATCCAGTTGATAGGAACGGTAGAAATGGGCGCCGGGCTCCACCGGTCCCTTACCGTTTTCGGTCACGTTGCCGCTCCAAAAGATCACACGCCCATCGGCATCCTTGGCTTGCAACTCCAACCACACATCGAATGCATCCACGGTGCCGGCCGGAAAGAAGTGGCCGATTTTGCGGGTGCGGACCACCACGTCTACACGCTCCGTGGCGCCAGGCTCGAATGCCGCGCCGGGCGCGTCGAGCGGCGCTTGCAATTTCCCCACATCGCGAATGAAAGCGGGAGTGGTTTGCTCCGCTTCTTCGCCAACCGCAAACGTGGAATTCGCGCGCACGGCATCGGCGCGGCGCACCATGCGGGTCTCACCGGGTGTGTTCTGATCGGCGGGAGATGCCGCGAAAATATCAACGGTGATGAAGCCGGACTTCAGAAAAGATTCCGTAGAGCTCAACTGCGCGGCGTCATGGTTTACGTAAGCGACGGCGGTGTTCGCGCCGGGAAAGCGGTGCGAGTGCACCTTGCCCTCGCGGTTGCCGGGATCGTGCGAATCCACCAAGGGCATGTGACAATCGGCGCAAGCCTGGCTCTTGGACGGGTAATAAAAGGACCGCGCTCCCTGCCCGGAGACACCGCTCGCCTGCCAATTATCGTAGTCATTGAAGCCGCGCGCCCAGCGATAATCGTTCACCGGAATGTCCAGATGTACCTTGTGGCAGGCGGAGCAGAATTCGGCGGTCTGCTGCCGCATGAAGGGCTTCATGAATGTGGCGCGATGCGGTTTCGGATTTAGATAAGTGAGAAAGTCGTCGGCCGCGCGCAGATACCGATTGTGACTTGAGGCCAGTTCGTGTAGCGGGGGATATTCCACCGTGAAATCGGCATTCCCCATCGAGCTACCGACGTGCACGATAGCGTGGCAAGACATGCAGCCGAGGCCCGCCCGCGCTTCGTCTGTATCGATCTGTTCGCGAATCGGGCGATCGAAACGGCCATTGAAGAACACGGCATGATCGTGGCAGCCGGCGCACCATTTGCTGGGCCGCGTACCGACCACGTCCTGCATATACTCGATGGACTTGCGATAGAACTGATTGTTAAACGAAGCAAAGTGGTGCATTGAGCTTTTCCACTGCTCGTAAATATCTTTATGGCAGCGTCCGCAAGCCTCCGAATCCATGAAGAAGTTGGACGGAATAATCTTGCCCGTATTGGTGCGTGCCGACGAGGGAGCGAACGGTGAGCTCGCGCCAGCGCCCTCTTGATCCATGGAAAGCGGCGCAGAAACCGGATTGGAAATGGAATCGTTCGGGTCCGGCCGCACCTTGTGATAGAGGGCTGCCGAGAGCGGGAACAGCACGAACAAGCATGCAGCGGCGGCAAAACCGATCTTCCATTGACGCGTCAGAGCCTCGCGAAGGATGCGCCAACCGATGATTGCAACCGCGGCAGCGGCAAGGGCAATGTGCATCCAGAGCGCCGCGCGATGATCCAGCGTGTTGCCGCGAACCACAAGGTAAATGGCGGGCGCAGCGGCAGCCCAAAAGAATCCGGATTCGAGTGGGTATCGGCGCGCCAGCGGAACGGCTGCTATCGCCAGCAACACGCCCAACGCGAGGTGCAGCACAACATTCGCTTCGTAAAAGATGGTTGCCTGCGGGAAGGCTGCGAGATACCCGCCGCCGGCTGTGAGCAGCATTAAGCCTGTCAACAACAGCCGGCGGCGCATCAATCGGTTCCTCTGCTAAGCCGGCGAATCAGGCGCAACGCCGGGCGCGTGTTGTATTCGCGGACGTAATCTTCATGGACCCGATCAGAGGGATAGTGTTCCGCGGTCGGATAGGGATAGCTGCTCATAGCGTGAAAGGGAAGCGGCAAAACGGTTTGCGAGAAAGCCGTATTCGCATCGGCGTCCTTGGCCCACCCGTCCACCAGTAACAGAAAATCGCGTTCCCATCCGGTGGGAAGCGGTGGCAGCCCAGACGCGCTGAAGCGGAGTCGAATCTCGTCGCCGGAACCCATGACGACCATGCGGTCATCGGGTTCTGCGAGCAACGTTTTCACGTCCCCATAGCGCGTGTAGTTACCGTGTGTCGGATTCCATTGGCTGGTCGTCGCGACCGATTGGTAATCGAAACCTTCCGGCTGCTTTCGCAATGGGTCAATCGCCGGTTTGGAAAATCCGCGGAAGTGCAGATCGGCCGAAGTTACTGCGGCACTGGTCAATCGCGCGGGTGGAGGATCGTCGCTTTCCACCAAATAGGCCTCGTCCCAGTAAACGCAAAGATTCGTCACGATGCGCACTTCGCGCGAGGCGGAAAGAAACTTACCGCTGAGATCGACCGCCATCGGCTTCGGCTTACCGGACGGAATCCCCATGTCTTCCACCACCGTTCGCCAGACACCCGCGGCGTCCTTCACTTGAAGGTAGGGGAACGTCAGGTCTTTATGCTCCTGCATCGCGGATAGAAAGGTGCTGCCATCGGCCCAATCCACCCAACCATAGAGCACGAGCACGGCATGATTCGAAGCCGCGGCGTTGCCGAAATCGAGATCGAGTTTGTGCAGCGAGGCGACTCCCGCCTGGTTGCGGTCAAAGGAATCCGGATAAACAGAATCGCGCTGCAGGAGCGCCGGCCGCACGTCCGAGTTATTCTGATCCCGCGCGGCAGTAGGATAGATTTTTTGCTTAACGCCAAAAAGACGAAAATCCGGGAACGGCGGCGATTTGAATTTCTCGTTGGTTACGATGCCAATGTCTGCGGGGTGGTCGAGCGCTTGCAGCTTAATTTGATCGATGTATGAGACCTCGTGAAGCTCTTCGGTCACGCGCACTTCGTAATCGCCGTCGCGCTGGCGCAGCTTATCAGCCGGAATCGATACGTATTCGTCGTGGTCCACCGGGAAATATCTTCCGTCGCCTGAGCTTGCGCCCAAGGGCGCCACGCCAAGTACATCCGTGATGAACGTGAATCGCTCGCCATTCCACGTGAAGATCATGGGGCACGATCCGGAAAGCCGCGGCGCTTCCTTGATGGGCAGCAGCCGGTTTACCTGCTGGTTGGTTTCATTCTGAATCAGACCGTTTGGCCAAGTTACTCGCACCGTGTCCACCTGGTTCTGTGCGCCCAAACGGAAGACAAGCGGCAACCCCGCATAAGTCTGTTTTTCGTAACTCGAGCCCGCTTTCACCTCTACTTTGGCGGCGATGGCCGTTTTGATATTCTTGACGCCCGTCAGCGCCACTTCAATCCAGTTGCCGTAATTCGGCGTGACATCGCGGTCGATCATCAACGCCCCATCCTGGATATACGCGCGATTCTCCTTTCCGTCCTGTGCAAATGCGACGCCGCGCGGCGCAGAGCGGTTCGCACGATCGAATCCCCGGGGAAGATTCAACAGCAGCAAGTCCGGGATCGCCGCCAGATCCGTGCGCGAATCGTGATTGAAATCGTAAGCGATTAACCCACGAGATCCGGCTGGCATCTCGCGAAGTTCAGTGGACTCGTACGAGCCTCCCAACTTGTCACGATACAGAACGCCGGCGCGGTCCTGGTAAGAGACAGCCAGATCGAAACCGGGCGTATCCGGTTCCAGGTCGAAGGGCACGCCCTCGAGCGCCTGGCCAGCCACAAACGGAAAACGCGCCGTTTCGTCGCTGAATCCGGCGGAGCCGTTGTTGCGGAGTAGTTTCGGATGGTCCCCGAGGAGCGCCAGATCGAGATCGTAATCATGATCGAAGTCGATCCACACGGCTTGGCGGAAAGATCCGTTCGCAAGATCCGACTGTTTTCGAAATGTCCCGTTGGTGTTGTGAAACAGCTCCGCGCCGCGAGCGGTGATAACGCAGAGATCCGGCAGACCATCGTTATCGAAATCGCCTGGTGCAATCGAGATCACGCCACGCAAATCCCGAAGACCGGAATCGGCGGCGGCCTCGACGCCGTTGCGGAATACAGCCACGCGTTCAGGCGACCACGCAATCAAACTGGGATGAACGCCGCCATCCAAATCGATCGCCGTTACGCCAGTGAAGCCGCCAGCAGCGAGCTTTTCGCTTCTATAAATAGGTAACGCTAGCGCCGCCGCCGGGCGGGCAGAAACAGGATCGTAGATTTCAGAGTAGACGCTCCATTCGATGTCTTCGGGGACGGCGTCTCCTTCCTGCTGTTTCTTCAGATCCTGAAAGATGCGCAACTCGGCTGCGGCATCCTGCGCGCGATTCACCTGGCGGTACAGCCCATACAACTGAAAGTGAGGCGCGGCCAGCCGCGGGTTGAGGTCGCGCGCCGTTTCGAACTCCTTCACCGCCTGGCCTGTTTCGCCTCTGCTCTTAAGAATGGACCCGATCTGATAATGCGTTACGGCATCGCGCGGGACTAGCGTTTCCATTTTCTTCAATTGCGCCAACGCCGCATCGAGATTGCCCTCCCGCTTGAATGCGATTCCCAGGTTGAACCAGGTGTGCGCAAGCTGGGGATCGAGCTTCTGTGCCGCTTCCAGCTGCGCGATGCCCGCCTCTACTTTCCCGGAGCGAAGCAAAGCGAGACCGTAGTTCAAACGATCGGGCGCAGAGCTATTTCCCGCCAATGCCAGCGCCAGGCGGAATTGCTCCACCGCTTGAGCCTGCGTGGTGGGATTTTCATAAAATGCCTTGCCGAGATTTCGCAAACGCGCGATCTGGTCGGTAGCGGAGCTCCGCTGCGCAAGAACGATCCACGTGCAGATCGTGGCGCAAACGATAACGCCCATACCAAACCTGCCCGCGGTGGAATTCAGGCGCATACGTAAACAGATAGTATGCACCAATCGAGTGTAGGGGCCGAGGTCTGGTGCGCTACGCTCGGAAGATAGGTTCCCATTGATGAGCCTGCCGCCCCAGCATCCGTTCCTGCGTCAGCGCCGCCGATTTTGCGTTGGGCTTGCCGTCCTCGCCGCATCCCCAAAGATCAGCTGGCCACAATCGGCGGGAACCAAGACTGTGCTTTACGCGGCAACGGGTGCGCAACTCAGCCTTTATCAAATCGGCGATCAAGAGTTCACGCTGGCCAAGGACAGCACGGTGACGTTACCCGCTCCCGTACAGTATGCGTGGCCGCACCCTTCGAAGAAGTTTCTCTATGCCGCCTACAGCAACCGTAGCGGGTCAAATCGCGGCGACATCAACGGCGTAGGGGCATTCGGCGTCGATCGGAAATCAGGGCGTTTGCAACCGGTGGGCCGGCCTGCCGAATGGAATAATCGCCCCATCCACGTCACCGTCGACGCAGCTGGCGATTACCTGCTGGCCGCGTTTAACGATCCGAGCGCCGTGACCGTGCATCGCATCGATAGGGATGGTTCGATTGGCTCCCCGGTCGCACAAACAGCGGTGATAGATGCCGGCATCTACGCGCATCAGATCCGCGTCGCGCCTTCGAACCGGACAGCGCTTCTGGTGACTCGAGGAAATAATGCGACCCGCATAAGACCAGAAGATCCTGGAGCTATCAAGGTCTTCGAATTCAGCGGCGGCCAGTTGTCGCGCGAAAAATCGGTCGCGCCCGGGAACGGCTATGGCTTCGGGCCGCGGCACCTCGACTTCCACCCGACCAAACCTTGGGTGTACCTATCGATGGAGCGCGAAAACCAACTGCAGGTGTTCGGCCTTCGCGATGGAAGCCTGACAGAAAAAGCTCTGTTCTCGATGAGTACCTTGCGGGACCCGGGAAACGTTCAGGGCGCTCAAATCGCCGGCCCGATCCATTTTCGGCGCGATGGGAAATTTGTCTACCTGGCCAATCGCGCCGATGGGACCACAGACTTCCACGGCAAGAAGGTCTTTGCAGGCGGCGAAAACAACATCGCAGTTTATCGCGTCGACCGGACGACGGGCGAGCCAGCTTTGATCCAGAACATCGATACGCAGGCCTTCCACGCCAGAACATTTTCGATTCACCCGAACAGCACCATGCTGGTAGCGGCCAGCGTCGCCCCCATGTTCGTGCGCAATGGCGAACAGGTCACTCAGGTTCCGGCCGCGCTATCGGTTTTCCGCATGGAAAGCGACGGACGCCTGACGTTCCAACACAAGTACGCAGTGGATACCACTCCCGGTACGCTTTTCTGGTGCGGGATGTTGCAGCTCGGGTAGGAAGCGTGCGGGGTTTCCAACTTATACAACCTGTAGAACAGGTGATAGACTGGGCGATGCCCGCGCCAGGCGATACGAGCATGGCCGCGCTCAAGGAAGTGGAAGCTGCGATGAAAGGCAGAGGCGCGCAAGCGGTGCGGCAAGGAGCTCATTGTGTTCAGCGTGCATAAATCGAGTCTGATTCTCTTGTCGGCCGGCATGACGCTCGCGCAGAGCGGGTCCGTTCCGGCTACCACTTTCGAGGGTCGTCCCGGCGTACTGCTCTCCAACGGCAAACTGGAGCTGACAGTGATGACGCAGGGCGCGACGTTAGCCCACCTGGTGTTGAAGGACGACCCGCAGCGCCTCAGTCCGTTATGGGATCCGGGACAATATCCTGCGGCGGCAGGCGGACGCGGCGGTGGGGCGAATGGCACGTTGGGTCATTTCGTGGCGGTGGATGGGTTTGGCCAACCGTCGGCGGAGGAGCGCGCCGCGGGGATGCCGCAGCACGGGGAAGCGCACTTGGCGGCGATGGATGTTCAATCGGGACGCGAGGGATCCGTGACATCGGTAACCATGACCGGCAAGCTGCCTATCGCGCAGGAACAGTTCACCCGCACGTTCCGCATGGTAGACGGCGAGAATGTTATCTCCGTGGATAGCCAGCTCGAGAACCTGCTCGGCTTCGACCGACCGGTGAATTGGGCGGAACACGCAACGCTGGGTTCGCCGTTCCTGGAGCCGGGCGCGGTTGTCGTCGATTTTTCGGCGTCGCGGTCGCATACGCGCAACGT
>DATAUH010000047.1:0-16415 GCA_036268375.1 Bryobacteraceae bacterium
CTCGAAGCGACTGACTACTTTGTCGCCTTCCGCTATTTGCTCCTGGACGGCAAAGATCAAATCCGGAAAACCAGGTCGCATGCCGCGAAGAATGTCCTTTAAACCCTCGAACCCCGGGCCCTGACCCGGTAAGGAAACCTGCTCGACGACGTCATCCCATACAAATCGCCCAGCTGCGTCTATATCGCCGGCTGTAATTACTTCGTCGGCCGGACCATGTCAGCGTTTTCCTTTGGTGCTCAATCATCTCTCCAAAAAGCAGGCCGATTTAAGCATTCCGGCGCGGGTCTTACCTTCAGATCGAATGACCAATCGGCCCCGCGGCAGATTGGCCGCCTCCAGCGCACAGCTACAATATTGATTTGACAACCCTCACCGCATTTCTCTTCCCCGGCCAGGGCTCACAATGTTCCGGAATGGGCAAGGCGCTGGCAGCCGAATTTCCCGTTGCCAGGCAGGTTTTCGAAGAGGCGAACGACGCGTTGGAGTTCGACTTGACTCGTCTGTGCTGCGAAGGTCCTGAGGCCGACCTGAAGCTTACTGCGAACACGCAACCCGCGCTGCTGACCGTCTCCACCGCCGCATATCGCGTGCTGGCGGAACGCGGATACAAGCCCGATTTCGTGGCCGGACACAGTTTGGGCGAATATTCCGCGCTGGTGGCGGCGGGCAGCCTGGAGTTTGGCGACGCAGTGCGGCTGGTGCGCAAGCGCGGCGAGTATATGCAATCGGCGGTGCCGCAGGGTGTGGGCGCGATGGCGGCGCTGCTGAAACTTCCCGAGGACAAGTTGGAAGCGGTGCTGGCCAAGGCCGCCGAGGGCGAAGTGGTAAGCGCGGCCAACTTGAATTCGCCGGACCAGGTGGTGATTGCGGGCCACGCGGACGCCGTGAATCGCGCCATCGCGTTGGCGAAGGAGGCTGGAGCCCGGCGCGCGGTGCTGCTGCCCGTGAGCGCCCCATTCCACTGTGCGCTGATGAAGCCCGCGCAGGAGAGGCTCAAAGAAGATTTGGACCGCACGGAGTTCCGTGACCTGGCGATTCCGTTAATTAACAACTGGCAGGCGCGCGAGATTCACACAGCGGCGGAGGCGCGGGAAGGGCTGTACCAGCAGGTGCCGAATCCGGTGCGCTGGATGGCTTCGATGCGCTACCTGGCGTCGCACGGCGTGACGCGGGCCGTCGAAGTGGGTACGGGCGCAGTGCTGACTGGGTTGTTACGCGGCGTGGAGCCGCCAATTACAGGCTTCAAGTGCGGTGAGCCCGCCGATTTGGCGACGCTGCCCGTTTGATTTCTGGCGTGGGCGAAACCAATGGTTCGCCCGTGCGTCTTGGATGAGAGGTAAAAGCATGAAAGCAACTCTGGCGTGTCTGGTGGCGCTATTCGCCGCATCCGCCGCTGAATTTCAGATCCCGGTGGAGCGTTACAAGCTGCCGAACGGCCTGCGCGTCGTGTTGTCGCAGGACAGCGCCGTGCCGGTGGTCACGGTTTACATGATTTTCGATGTGGGCGCGCGCTCTGAAGAGAAGGGCCGTACCGGCTTTGCGCACCTGTTCGAACACATGATGTTCGAAGGCTCCGCTAACGCTCCAAAAGGGATGCGCGACACGCAGGTGGAGTCGAATGGCGGCATACAGAACGGCTCCACGCATCCGGATTTCACCGACTATTACGAGACGCTGCCGTCGAATAAGCTGGCCACGGCGCTGTGGCTCGATTCCGACCGCATGCGCAGCCTCGCGATTACCGATGAGAACCTGAAGAACCAGAAAGAAGCGGTGAAGCAGGAGCGGCGCCTGAGCTTCGATAATCAGCCGTATGCCACCGCGGAGATCGACACGTTTCCGACGCTGATGTTCGGCAACTGGCAGAGTTCGCACTCGCTGATCGGCTCGTTTGAAGATCTGAACGCTGCGAGCATCCAGGACGTTTCGAAGTTCTTCAAGACTTACTACGCGCCCAACAACGCCGCGTTGGTGATCGTGGGCGACATTCAGATTCCAGCGGCGAAAAAACTGATCGAGAGCTACTTCAGCGACATTCCGGAGCAGCCGCAGCCGAAGCATCCGGACATGACGGAGCCCGAGTACAAAGCGCACTCGCAGACTTATGATGACCCGATGGCACGCGTGCCGGCAGTGATGATGGGGTGGCCCGGTCCGAAGCGCCGCTCGCCCGATTATTACGCCATGAATCTGCTGGATGCCATCTTGACCAACGGAAACAGCGCGCGCTTCCGGCTGGATCTGGTGAAGGGCAAGGAATCGATTATCAATTACGAATCGAACCTGGGCTGGCCGATGTCGAGTTATCTGGATTATCGCGACCCGGGCGCTTACGGCGTATTCATGCTGTACAAACCGAACTTCACCTCGCAACAGATTGCCGATCAGGTGCAGGCGGAGATTGCGAAATTGCAGGATGCGCCTCTGCCCGCGGCGGAGTTGGAACGTTACAAGACGCAGTTGCGCGCCACCATGATCCGCCAGTTGCAAAGCTCGTTCAGCCGCGCGCAGCAGCTTGCCCAGTACGAGGTCGCGGATGGCGATGCATCGTTGATCAACACGGAGTTCGACCGGTTGCTGAACGTTTCCGCCGCCCAAGTGCAAGCCGCGGCGAAGAAGTACTTGAGCGCCGACAAACGCACCGTGCTGGCTGTGCGGCCCGCGCCTGCGGCCGCCGCTTCGAAGGAGGGCAAATAGATGCGCCCGATGCTCGCGATACTGATGTTGGCCGCGCCGCTGATGGCGCAACCTGTCGACCGCACCAAACCGCCGCAGACGCCCGCAATCCCCAGTTACAAGCTGCCGCCGATTGAGCGCAGCAAACTACCGAACGGACTCGAGGTGATCCTGATCCAGGATGCGCGCTTCCCGCTAGTGACGGCGCGCATGAACTTCGCGGCGGGCTCTAAGTTCGATCCGAAAGACATTCCGGGCCTGTCCGAGGCCGTGGCATCGCTGCTGACGGAAGGCACGAAGTCGCGCACTTCGCGCCAGATTTCGGAAGAAACGGACAGCATGGGCGGCGCGCTCAACGGATTCACCGGTCCGGACTCGTTGACGGTGGGCGGCAGCGCGCTTTCAGACAATCTGCCGAAGCTGCTGACACTGATGGCGGATGTCTCGATGAACGCCTCGTTCCCTGAGGATGAAGTTCGCCTGCGCCAGCAGAACCGCGCCCAGAGCCTGCGCGCCGAGCGCTCGCAACCTTCCTTTCTGGCGCAGGAAAAGTTCGCGGAGGCGGTGTACGGCGCGTCGCCATACGCGCACATCGCGCCTACTGACGACTCCATTCGCAAGATGGACGTGAAGGCGCTGGCGGCGTTCCGCGATGCTTACCTCGTGCCCAACAACGCTTCGTTGATCGTAATTGGACGGCTGCCGGCGCACGATGCGCTGATGAAGACCATCACGAGTGACTTTGGGTCGTGGGCGCGCAAGGATCTGCTTCCTGCGCCGAAGATCGATGCGCCGGCGCCGAAGCGTCAAATCCTGTTAGTGGACCGGCCGGGTTCGGTACAGGCCGATATCCACGTGGGCAGGCTGGCCCCGATCCGGACTACGTCGGAGTATTTCCCGATGACGGTGGGCAGCGCGATTCTGGGCGGCGGCGGATCGTCGCGCATGTTCGTGGACATTCGCGAACGCGACGGTTTCGCCTACGACGCGCACAGCGAATATGCCACGTCGCGCGATGCCGGCACGTTTTCCGCTGTTACCGAAGTCCGCAATGAGGTGATCGAGCCCGCGCTCAAAGAGGTGCTGGACGAATTGGAAAAGATGGCTAGCCAACCGGTGACGCGTGACGAATTGAGCAACGTGAAGAACTACATGTCGGGCCTCTACCTGCTTCGCCTGGAGACCCAGGATGGCCTTGCCAACCAGTTGAACGGCATGAAGACGTTGGGGCTGCCCGAAAACTACCTGGAAACGTATGTAACGCGCGTACGCTCGGTAGAGGCGGACCAGATTGAAGCCGCAGCCAAGAAGTATATGGCGACCGGCGATTCCGCGATCGTGATTGTGGGCGACGCGGCGAAAATCGGCGACGCGGTCAAGAAATTTGGCGAAGTAACAGTGGTGAAATAGCGCGCCTGGCGCGGGCGCGGCAGTATTTCGGCCTCCAGGTTATACCCGATGCGCGCTACCGGCTTGACGCGACCGGCGAATAGGCCGATACTCGGGACAAAGGGGCCACCATGCATCACAGACCGGTTCGGGCATACGCACTAGCGGCAGTTTTGGCGGTCTCCGCATGTCCGGTCTGGGGGCAAGCGGTAATCTCCACGCATGCGGGCGTGGTTCACTATTTCGAAGGCGATGTCAGGATCGCCGGACAGCCTCTCGAGGCCCGCTTGGGCAAATTCGACAGCATCCCCGATGGCGGAGAACTGCGGACCGTTCAGGGCCGCGCGGAGGTTCTGCTCACGCCAGGGGTTTTCCTGCGCGTCGGCGAAAACAGCGCCGTGCGGCTGGTGAAGAGCGAGCTTTCGGACACGCGTGTGGAACTGCTGGCGGGCTCCGCGATCGTGGATTCGCAGGATATCGCCGCCGGGACCGCGGTGACGCTGCTCTACAAGGGATGGTCGATCAGCCAGAAGGAGAAGGGCTCCTACCGCGTCGACTGCGATCCGCCGGGCCTGCGCGTGCGTGAAGGCGAGGTAGAGGCATCCGAAACAAGCAGCAAGGCGCCAGTGACGGTCGCCATGGGGATGGAGCTTCCGTTTACGTCGTCACCCGCGGTGGCGGATGCGATGGGCGTCGCGCCGGACGCGCTCGGCGACTGGTCGGCGGGACGCGATGAGGCGATCTCGGCGGATAATGCGATTGCGGAGAACATACAAGATCCGGCAAGTATGACGGGCCTCGATTATCCGCTCGACGGCTTCACTTACTTTCCCATGCTGCCGTATCATACGCAGCTCGGGTTAGGCAGCGCTTATGGCTTAGGCGCCTATCCATACGGCGCGGCTGGTATCCCGGCCGGACAACTCGGTTTCTACTCGGTCTACCTGCCCGGCTACACGCGCCGGCCTCTGGGTGTAAGCTTACCCGGTCGACTTCCGAGGACGATCTATCCACCTGGTCGGATCGGTTACCCAGCGCCGATTGGCGGCCGTCTGCCCACCGCGCGTCCAGTTACGCCCGGACCGCGCGCTCCTATGACCCACGCGCCTGCCACCCACGCGCCCGCGGTGCATATCGGGCGGCACTGAATTAGATCGCCATTAGATCGCCCGTTTCCTCTCTGTAAGTCAGATTTGTAGCTGCATATCAATCCGATTACTTCGCTTTAATTTGCGTCCGGCGATGTCTACTCGTCTGTGTAAGTTGGACTCGCAGTTGATAAATAACGAACAATTAACGAGTAACTTAGCGTAAATATAAGCAAAAGCCGCAAAAATATCCGGATTATCGAGAAGATATGCACATCTGAATTGAAAGATAATTTGATCTCGACACTCAGTTGTGGTGTATTTGAATCGGCCAGGTGTTTCCATGAGCGACCACGGACAAAGACTCATCTTAGCCGTCGATCACATCCACCAACTTTCAAAGATTATCTCCACATCCCTTACCAAGTACGGCTTTAAGGTTTACGCCGCCAAATCACCCCAGGAAGGACTGTACATTTTCGAAAGGTATCAAAGTGAGATCGATCTGGTAGCGGTCGACATTGTGACGCCCATTGCGGGGAATCTCGATCTGGCAGCCGAGTTGGAGCGCCGGAGACCTGGACTTCCCGTCCTGTATCTCGCTTCGAGCGTCAGATCCATCGTCCGCGCCGGTATAGAGGCAAGTTCTCCCGAGTCCGTGCTGATCACGCCCTTCACGGACGAAGCGTTATTGCAACGCGTGCTCAGGCTCTCCACGGTCCGGCCGTCCAACGTGCAGGCCCCAAAACTGCCCGCGGCGGAGTTGATCCCCGCCGCTTAGCACTGTTTGAAAACGGTAGCAGGGCTCCGGCTTTTCCCCCAGACGCAGCCGCGAATGGCCGGTGTAAACTGAAGTTGCTCATGCCGACGGAAACCGGACGAGGCGTTCAGGATGTCCTGATTTTTCGCACGTCCAATCACCGGTGTGCGATCTTGGCCAGCCGCATTTCCGAACTGGTGCTGATGCCCGCGCTGATTCGCCTGCCCGCCCAGCCCGCCATTTTAGATGGATTTCTAAACCTGCGCGGTAAAGCTGTGCCGGTAGTGCCGCTCGACCGGCTGTTTGAATCCGACGCACCCGCGCCCGCTTTGTACGCCCCGCTGGTGGTGATCGAAACATCCGAAGGTCCGCTGGCGCTACGCGTGGAGGCGGTGGAGGAGGTCGTGGCTGTGGATCTGGAATCGATGGTCTCGGCCACTGCTTCGGATTCACTCAACGGCTGCGCGGAGGCTCAGTTTCAATGGTTGGAGCAAGCTGTGGCGATGCTTTCGACTGAGCAGCTTTTATTAAAGAAGGAGGAGACCTGCGTCGCCGCTTTGCAGGCGCAGGCGCAAGCGCGGTTGGAAAGTCTAGAGTCCGGGCGCCCATGAACCTGCAAACGGTGTTGACGGACGTCTATTTCCCCGAATTAAAGGCGTACATTCTCGATCACACCGGCCTGTCTTATTACTCCGACAAGAATGAGGACCTGGCTGCGCGTATATCGGGGCGCATTGAATACCTGCACGTGGGCGGTTGCCGGCAGTACCTGAATCTGCTGCGGTCACGGACGGCGGGCGAACAGGAGATGGAATGCCTCATCGGCGAATTGACCATCGGCGAAACGTACTTCTTCCGGCAGGTGGAGCACTTCGATCTCTTACGCACCACGATAATTCCGGCCCTGCTCGAACAGAACATTGAGAGCCGGCGCATACGCATCTTGAGCGTGGGCTGCGCTACCGGCGAAGAGCCGTATTCCATCGCGATCCAGTTGGAGCGATATTTTGCAGACCGGCTATATGGGTGGGACGCGACGGTGCTGGCGAGCGACATCAACCCGGAGTTTCTGGCGCGCGCCAAAAGCGCAAGGTACACAGAGTGGTCGTTTCGAACTACGCCGCCCGAAATTCGCGCCGAATACTTCACCCGCGAGGGCGCGGCTTGGTCGGTAAAGCCGGAGTATCGCAAGCGCGTCACGTTTCAGCGCTTCAACCTGGCCGCCACCGATCCAACATTCATGCCGCGGGACACATTCGATGTCATCTTCTGCCGCAACGTGATGATCTATTTTTCGAAGGAACTGATTGCGCGCACCGCCGCGCGGTTTTGGGACGCGCTTCGCCCCGGAGGATGGCTGATTGTGGGGCACGCCGAGTTCAACCCGGTGGCTTTTGGGAAGTTTACGCGTGTTTCGGTCGGCGATGCAAGCGTATATCGCAAGCCGCATCCGGATTGCGCTCTTGCGGCCGGAGAAGCGCCCCAGAACGCGGCGTTTTGGGACCCCGCGAGCTGGTTGGAGAGGCACGCGCCGGAGCGCAAGCCACGCCGCGTGCCGATGCCCGCCGCGATCCCGATTGCAACCACGGCGCCACCACCGGCCGCCAGCGGCGAGCCATCACCGAAACTGCGGGAGTTACGCGATCTGGCGGATCGAGGGTCCTGGCAAGCCGCAACTGCGCTGGGCCACAAGCTGACCGAAAGCGAACCTCTGAATGCGGTGGCTCATTTTACGTTTGGGCTGATTCTAGAGAGCGCGTCAGCACTTGATGAAGCAGAGAGCGCGTTGCGGCGGGCGATTTACCTGAACCGAAGCTTCGTGCTGGCGCACTATCATCTGGCAACCTGCCTCCAACTACGCGGCAAGGAGGCGCAGGCGCGCAAATCGTTTGAAAACGTCTTGCACCTGCTGGAGCCGCTGCCTCCCGGCCAACGTATGGAACACGGCGACGGTTTGACGGTGGCCGACTTGCGGGAGATGGCCAAAATCCACCTGAATCTGTTGGAGACGCGTGAGCGAGCGAACTGATATCGATTGGCAGTCCGCGCGCGCAGCCATCGCTCGCGGCGTCAAGCGGCTGGAGCACCCGGAACTTTCCGACGTGGAGCGGCAGCGCATTCTGCGGGAGCGCGCGCAAAATCTCGCGCGGCCCCTTGCAACGCCGGAAGCCAACGCAAGCGGTGATCAAATCATGGTTTTCGTCGTGGGAGAAGAGCGCGTCGCGTTGCCGCTTGCGGCGATAAGGGAACTGGTGACCCATCCTGTGATCGCGCCCGTGCCCGGCGCCGCGGAAGCCGTGGCGGGCGTAATGCAAATTCGAGGCGAGATCCGGCCGGTATTCGATTTGGACGTGATGCTGCGGACTGGATCCGGGGGCGCGCGCAATGTGGTGGCCTTGGCGCGTTACCGTAATCGCGAGATTGGTCTGCGGGTGGACAGCGTGGAGGATATTCGCGCTCTCCCGGCCGGCTCGCTGAGCCACGAACGGCCCGACGACCCGCGCATACAGGCGGTGACTCGGGACTTCGTTCAGATTTTAAACTTGGATGCGCTGCTCGATGAACATTGGAATGAGACAGGCGGGGCGTAATAAAGGCGAGGATGAGACGCAGATGACAATGAAAATCGGCACGCGAATCTTGGCGGGGTACGGAGTTGGCTTGCTTATTTTTCTGCTGGTGGGAGCGATCGCATACCGCAGCACCACGCAGCTGGTTGCCAGCGCGGACTCGGTGGCGCGCTCGCATCAGGTGAAGGAGGCGCTGATGGCTGTTTATGAAACGCTGTTGAACGCCGAGACTGGCCAGCGCGGGTACATTCTCACCGGCTCCGATGCATACCTCGAGCCCTACCGCACTGCGGTTCGCGAAGTGGACGGCGATCTCTCGCATCTGCGGCAGTTATTGCTTGATAATTCGGGCCAACAATCGCATATCGATCAGTTGCAACGTCTGGCCTCGACCAAGATGAGCGAACTGGCGGAGACGGTGGATGTGCGCCGTGAAAAGGGAGAGGCCGCGGCGGTGGCTGTGATCCTTACCGGTCGCGGCAAAAACACAATGGACGATTTCCGCAAAGTGGTCGCCAGCATGAGCGAGGACGAGGACAACCTGCTGAAAGATCGCGACCGTGAAAGCCGCACGACCGCGCAATCGACGACGACATCGATTATCGCCGGCGGGTTGATCGCGGCGCTGCTGGCGCTTACGGTGGGTCTTGTGACGCAACGGTCCATCACGAGCCCACTGACCAGCTTCATGGATTTTGCGAGGCGCATCGGCGCGGGCGACCTCTCGCAGAAATCCTCCATCGGTTCCGGCGATGAGTTGGGCGAATTGGCGACTAATTTGAACCGTATGGTGGATGGGCTGCGGTCCGTCGCGCGCGACACGGGCATGGTGGCCGAAAGCTTGAACGCCGCGATAACGGAGATCTCCGCCACGACGCAGCAACAGGCCGCAAGCAGCGCCGAACAGGCGGCAGCGGTGCAGCAGGCCACGGCAACCATGTCGGAGATCCGCCAATCGGGCGCGCAGATTTCCGATCGCGCCAAACAGGTGGCGTCGTCTGCGGAAGCAACCACAACCGCCAGCACCATGGGCTTGAGCGCGGTACAGGAGACTTCGGCCACCATGGAACGTATTCGCGAACAGGCGCAGGCGGTGGCGGAAAACGTGATCGCGCTGAGCGAAAAAACGCAGGCTGTGGGCGAGATCATCACCAGCGTGAACGACATTGCGGAGCAGTCCCACCTGTTGGCGCTGAACGCCGCAATCCAGGCGGCTGCGGCGGGCGATCATGGGCGCACCTTTTCGGTTGTAGCCAGCGAAATGAAAAATCTGGCGGGACAATCGAAACAGGCCACAGTGCAGGTGCGCGCCATACTGGGAGATATTCAGCGTTCGATTACCAGCTCTGTGATGCTAACTGAGGAGGCCGTAAAGCGCGTGGAATCGGGACGCCAACAGGCGGGCATTTCGGACCGCACGATTCGCCAGCTGACGGATAACATCGAAGAGAGCGTGCGCGCGTTCCAGCAGATTGTTGGCGGTAGCAGCCAACAGCAGATCGGCTTCGAACAGGTGACGGAGGCGTTCCGCAACATCGGCATCGCGAGCCAGGAGACTGCGGCCTCCGCCAAACAATCGGAAGTGGCGGTGGCGAACCTCGCGGCGCTGTCGAAACAATTGCGCGCAACCGTGGAGAGATACCGGCTTTGAGCCAGTACGATCGCAGTCTGCTCGAGATCTTTTCAGCCGAGCAGGCGGAGCACATACAGCGGGTGCGCTCGCTGCTGGACTCCAACGCGGCCATGGCCGGGGAGGCGCGTCCGGGCGCTATCGAGGAGATTTTACGCCGTGCGCACACGCTCAAAGGGGCGGGCCGCGCAGTGGGCTTGAAGACGACCGAGCAACTGGCCCATCAAATGGAAGCGCTGGTGGGGCGATTTGAAAAATCCAGCGCGGCGCTGGATGAGAACTCGATCGCAGTGACGCATCGCGCGCTCGACGCAATGGAGGACATACTGGCGGCGGCCATCGCGGGACGCGCGGAGCCCAATGTTTCGGCCGTCTACGATGCAATGGGGGCGGCGGCCGGTAGCAGCGCCTCACCCGTCGAGGCTGCGGAGCCGGAAGCTGCAGCTCCGTCGGCCGCGCAAGCCGCAACCGAGTATCTGCGTGTGGACGCTGCCAATGTCGACGAGCTAATTCGCGTCTCTTCGCAGTTGTTGGCATTGATAACCGCGGGCGAGGGTGAAGCCTCCCGGCAGGAAGATGCCGCGCAACGCGCCGAGAGCGCCGCCAGTGAGTACCGCGCTATGCGCCGGGCAGCCGCGCCGTTTCTGCGCGCGCATGCGGACGATCTGGAGGCGGAGCCGCTGCGCGAATGTCTGGAGTTTGTCGATCGCGAGTTGCATGCCATTTCCGGCGTGGCGCGCGCGTCGGTCGCGGCGCAAACCCAGCGGACGTGGGAACTGCGCCAGCGCGTCACGCGCCTGCACCAGAATTCGGTGCGGGTGCGCATGATCCCGGCCGAATCTGTGTTTGGCGCATTCGGAACCATGGTGCGGCAGATTGCGCAGGAAGAGGGCAAGCGAATCGATTTTCGCGTGGAGGGTTTGGAGGTGCAGGCCGATCGAGTGGTCCTGCAGGCGCTGAAGGACCCGGTGATGCATCTGCTCCGCAATGCCGTTTCGCATGGCATCGAAACGCCGCCGGAGCGAATCGCGCGCGGCAAGTCTTCGGCCGGAAATGTACGCTTGCTGATCGATGCGCAGGGTAGTCGTCTGCACGTAAGCGTGGAGGACGATGGGCGCGGTTTGGACTCCCAGGCGGTGCGCGGCGAAGCCATCGCGTCCGGCCTATTAACAGAGGACGAAGCCGCGGCCGCGCCTCCGCAGCAGATCGCCAATCTGATTTTCCGTTCAGGCTTTTCGACGTCGGGCGCCGTAACCAACATTTCGGGCCGTGGCGTAGGACTCTCGATCGTCAAGGAAACGGCAGACCGTTTGCATGGGGAGGTTGAAGTCCGGCAGCGGGAACCTTTCGGTTTGAGCGTTACCATTTCCGTTTCGCTCTCCATCTCTACTCAACAGCTCCTGTTAGTAGAGGCCGGGGGCTCCGCGTTCGGGATGCCTACGCAATTTGTGCGAGAGCTTACGCGCGCGCGGTTGTCTGCGCTGCGGATGGCGGGGGGACAAGCGGTGTTGATGGTGAACGGAAAGCCGGCTCCGGTGGCGCGTCTTTCGGATCTGCTGGAATTGCCCACATCGCCGCCCCCGCCTGGCGACGATGTGCGCGATCCGTGGATGCGAGTGGCTTGCTTGGTTTGGGGCGAGCAGACGATTGGGCTGATTGTGGACCGGTTTGTGGATGAACGCGAGGCCATGGTGAAAGACCTGGGGCTTCCGCGCGGCGCGAGCAGCCTTACGGCGGGGGGAATCCCGCTGGAGGACGGACGGGTGGCGCTGGTATTGAATCCAGGCGCGCTGCTGAACCGGTTCCGCGCGTCCTCGAAGCGGCCGCTGCCGCCCCGCGAGGAACCGCAGAAGGAAATATCTACACGCCGCATCCTGGTGGTGGACGATTCGCTAACCACGCGATCGCTCGAGAAGAGCATCCTGGAGGCGAATGGATTTCAGGTAACGATTGCGGTGGATGGCGCCGAAGCGCTGGAAAAACTGGGGCGCGACAGCTTCGATCTGGTGATCACGGATGTCGTGATGCCGCGCATGGATGGGATGCAGCTTCTGGAACAGATGAAAAAGCAGTCGGCCACCGAGCGCATTCCCGTTATCATGCTGACTTCGATGGAAAGCCAGGAGCATCAGCAGCGAGGGATGTCTTTGGGGGCTGACGCGTACATTGTGAAGCGAAAGTTCGATCAGCAGGAACTGTTGCGCACGGTGCGGCAAATCCTATGAAACCCATACGGGTTTTGATCGTGGAAGATTCCGCCGTAGTCCGGGAACACCTGCGGCGCATCATTTCGTCCGATCCGCGGCTGCATGTGGCAGGTATGGCGGCCACTGGGGAAGAGGCGCTTGCGGTCATCGACCGGGTAGCTCCCGACGTGGTCACGATGGATTTGCGCCTGCCCGGAATGCAGGGTCTCGAAGTAACGCGACGCATCATGGCGTACCGTCCCACGCCGATTGTGGTGGTTTCGGGGCTGGCCTCCGAAGATGTCAGCCTCACCATGGATGCCCTGAAGGCGGGCGCGCTTTCGGTGGTGGAAAAGCCCGCTGCCGCGAGTCATCAGGATTACGAAGCGATGGCGGCCCGTTTGTGCGTTCAACTGGCCATCATGAGCGATGTGAAGGTGGTGCGGCAGCGGACAAACGGGATGCGATCGCCCAGAGTGTATGCTGGTGGCCTGCCGCGAGTGTACCGGGTGTTGGGCGTGGCGACATCCACCGGCGGCCCCAACGCCTTGATGGAGCTGTTCACCAGCTTGGGCGCGGGGTTTTCTCTGCCGGTTGCAGTGGTGCAACATATGACGCCCGGCTTCATGGATGGTTTTGCCGAATGGCTGGCGGGAGTAATTCCCTTGAATCTATCGGTTATTCGCGCGCGCACGCTGATGACGCCGGGACACGTGTATCTGGCCCCTTGCGAACATCATTTGATTGTCGATGGGCCGTTTGCAATGCTCGACGATCGCCCGCCGGTCTCCACCCACCGCCCTTCAGCCACGGTGTTGTTTTCGAGCATGGCGCGGACCATGGGAGCCGCCGGTATCGGCGTCTTGTTGACTGGAATGGGCGAGGACGGGGCGGAAGGCTTGGGTGAATTACGCGCCGCCGGCGGCTACACAATCGCGGAGGATGAAACCACGGCTGTAGTGTATGGCATGCCTGGAGCGGCAGTGCGACTGGGGGCGGCAGCCGAATCGCTGCCGCTGGGGGAAATCGCTCCGCGAGTAAATGAATTGGTGAGTACGCGTAGCGAGGGGGTGTAGGTGCCGGGATCGCGCCATGTATTGATCGTCGAGGATTCGCCAACGCAAGCATGGCGTCTGCGCAAGCTGCTGCAGGACGCGGGCATCGACGCGGTCATTGCCCCCAGCGCCGAGGCGGCCTTTGATTTGATGCGCACCGCGCGTCCGGACGCGATCGTGCTCGATTACCATCTGCCGGGCATGAATGGCGACGCATTTTGCCGCGAGGTGAAACAGAACGTCAACACGCGCGCCATTCCGATCCTGATGCTGACAGTCGAGCGCAGCGATTCGGCGCAGATGCGCGGCCTCGAAAGCGGCGCTGACGATTATCTGCCGAAATCGGCCGACCCGGATATTCTGTTGATGCGCGTGCGCAACCTGCTGCGGCGTCCGCAGGCGACGGAGGAGATCGCCGATGTAAACACGCGCTTCAGCCGCGCGCGCGTGCTGGCGATTGACGATAGCCCGACGTATCTCCGCTTCATACAAAACGAGCTGAAGGCCGAGCGTTATGAGGTGGAGTCCGCCTCGAACGGGAGAGAAGGCCTGGATTGCGCGATCAAGCACTCGTTCGACTGCGTGCTGGTGGATTTCGACATGCCGGACATGGACGGCGCCGAAGTCTGCCGCAGCATTACGGGGATGAAGCACGAGCCGGGTTCGGCGATTGTGGTGGTGATGCTGACGTCTTACGACGATAAGGACCACCTGACGCAGGCGCTCGAATCGGGCGCGGACGATTACATCGCGAAATCGGCGGATATTTCGGTGATCAAGGCTCGCTTACGCGCGTTGCTGCGGCGCAAGTTCTTCATCGAAGAGAACCGGCGCATTCTGGATGAACTGCGCGAGAAGGAGCTGGCCGCGGAGCGCGCCCGCGCCGAAAAAGACGCGGCCGAACTGCGCGCCACCATGGCCGATCGGCTTTCGGCGGCCAATCGCGACCTGGAAAGCGCCAATCGCAAGCTGGAAGAGGCCCTGGATGTAACCCGCGCGATTACGGAAAATGCTGCCGAATCGCTGCTGATGGTGAACGCGCGCGGCCTGGTGAACTTCGTCAACCCCGCGGCGGAACTGCTTTTCGGATACTCCGTGAGTGAACTCCGCGATCAAAGCCTGAACGGTAAGCTGATTCCTTCAGATGCGGATGGCAAACGGTTGGAGGGCGACGCCGATCCGCTCCACCGCTGCTTGAAAGAAGCCGTGACGATACGCGGCGTGGACGCTGTGTTCATTTCGAAAGCCGGAGTTTCGGTGGACGTGGCCTGCTCCTACGCGGCAATCGTCCACGATCGCGAAGTGCGGGCGGCAGTGTTGGTGCTGCACGATCTCTCCGAACGCAAGCGCGCCGAGGAACGCATGCGGGAAGCGCAAAAACTGGAGAGTATAGGCCTGCTGGCCGGCGGAATCGCGCACGACTTCAACAATCTGCTGACCGGCATCCTAGGCAACGCGAGCTTGGCGAAAGAACTGCTGCCGCCGGGCGCGCCGGCATTAAAGGTGCTGCAGGAGGTGGCCACAGCCGGCGAGCGAGCCGCCGATCTGACGCGCCAGATGCTGGCGTACTCGGGCAAGGGCCGCTTCCTGGTGGAGCCGGTGGATCTTTCCAGCCTTTCGCTGGAGATCACGCGGCTGTTGCGGGCATCCATCGGCAAGAGCGTCACGTTGGAGTTGGACCTTGCAGAGAAGTTGCCGCCGGTCGAGGCGGACGCCGGGCAGATGCAGCAGGTGATTATGAACCTGGTGCTCAACGCCGCGGAAGCGATCGGCGATAAACCCGGCAAAGTGTGGGTGCACACGGGGCTGAAGCAGATCGGCGAAGATTTTCGCGTGGACGCGTTGAATCGCGCCAAGCTCGCGCCCGGTCCGTACGTGGCGCTCGAAGTGCGCGATACCGGATGCGGCATGGATGAAGTGACCAGGAGCCGCATCTTCGATCCGTTCTTTTCCACCAAGTTCGCCGGCCGCGGATTGGGCCTTGCGGCGGTGAGCGGCATCGTGCGCAGCCACCGCGGCGCGATTCTCCTGAACACGGCTCCGGGTAAAGGCGCCGAATTCGAAGTCCTGTTTCCGGCAATGCGCAATGCAGCGGCGTCGAAGCGGCTCGCAAATACGCCGGTCGCGATTCAGCACGGACCGGAACTGGTGCTGGTGATCGACGACGAAAGCGTAGTGCGGCGCATGGCAAGCGCGGCGCTCTCGCATAACGGATATCGCGTGCGTCAGGCCGCGAGCGGGCGCGAGGGTCTCGAAATCTTGCATGAATTAAGCGGCAAGGTTGCGCTGATACTGCTCGATGTCACCATGCCCGGGTTGAGCGGACCCGAGACGCTGCATGAAATTCGCAAACTTTGGGGAGACCTGGGAGTGCTGGTTTCGAGCGGCTACGGCGAAGAGCAGACGATGAGCATGTTCGCCGGACAGAAGGTATCGGGCTTCATACAAAAGCCGTACAGCTCCGCCCAACTGATCGAAAAAGTAGGCCTGACGTTAGGCGTGAAGGCGTCCACTTGAACGCATCGCGCATCAGCGCAGAAAGCCGCTCATGCCGGTCGTCTTTGAGCTGAGTTCGTCGTTCCGCGGATCGTCCAGCGCGAGAATGCGCCGCAGTTCGGGTGAAAGGCGCGCCTGCGTTTCGGGCCGCAACAGCGCCTTCTGATACTGCTGTTGCGGCTTATCGCCGCGGGTGTAAAAAGCGTGCAGCGCGCGGCGCGGATACGGCGTTCGGTTGGCCGTCCCGCCGTGCCATGCGTGCGTATTCATAACCACCACGGAACCGGCTTTGCCAAGCACCAGCTTTTCCTCAGGATGTCTCGCTTGGGGATCGGACAGCGCCTTTTGCGGCAGTTCACGCCAGCGTTGAGAGCCCGGAACAATACGCGTGGCGCCGTTATCGGCGGTGAAATCGTCCAGCAGCCAGATAGTGTTGCAGACCCAGTAGCCGGAATCGTCGGCGATGGCTCCTACATCGCAATGTAGCGGTTGGGCATCGGCCCACATCGGGTCCGTGGATCGCGCGTTTAAACTGCTGAGCTTGAAATCATCACCGAGCACG
>DATAUH010000048.1:0-9586 GCA_036268375.1 Bryobacteraceae bacterium
AGCGATGACGGCCGTTATGAGCAGCAAAATCCCCCGGCGCGCGGCGAACCAGCCCCACCCCGGGCCTGCCGCTGCTGGCGTCGGAATTGACGCAGGCACAGCCGGAGCGGCCTCCGGCATATCCGGCTCATTCACTTGCACTGGTGAGATGAAACGGTATCCAACCTTCGGTACGGTCTCGACATAATGCGGCTTGGTGGCGGAATCGCCGAGCGCGTGCCGCATTTGATTCACCGCTGTGTAAAGACCAGACTCGAACTCCACGAAGGTTCCGGAAGGCCATACGGCCGCACGCAGTTCCTCGCGGCTGACTGTTTTATCCGCATGCTCGACCAAATAAGCCAGGATGCGGATTGCCTGCTGCCGCATGTTCACCGGCTTGCCTTGACGCCGCAGATCTGAACTGATCAGGTCTAATTCGAAAGGGCCGAAGCGAGCGACGCGCCCGGTTAGAGGGGTTCCCTCACTTTCTGGCTGTTTAGAGGGGGGGCCAGCCAAAGCATCGTCAGTTTAACATAGGCTCGCCGCCCCTTTAGATTCGTCCGCAACTCACTGACTTCAGAATGGATAGCGTATTAGACGCGACTAACGTCATTTCGGCCGGCAGGCGGCGCGAATTTTAGAGATCCTGCTGGGGCGTTGCCTTAAATTAGGATTCGTCAGTATCCAGATCTGGAGCTCCGGTGACCCCGACGCGGTGGCAACATATCCAGGAGGTCGTAAACGAGGCGCTCGAATATCCTTCCGAAGCCCGCGCGACCTTCCTTGACCGGACTTGCGGAACAGATCCGGATCTACTCGGACAGGTCCGCGGCCTCATAGAATCCTACGAACGGGCGGACAGCTTTCTAGAAAGGGCGGCGGGCGCAGGCGCTTCCGATGTCCTGAGGCCGCAACCGCCCGCCGAAGGTGAGCGCATTGGCCCCTACGAAATCGGCGGCATTATCGGGGCCGGCGGCATGGGAGCCGTTTATCGCGCTCGCCGCGTCGATGACCAGTTTCGTCAGACGGTCGCAATCAAGGTGCTACGGGGAGGCGTGGCAAACGCCGACGAGTTGGAGGCTCGCTTCCGCGCGGAACGCCAGATTCTCGCGAGACTCACGCATCCGAACATCGCGCGCCTGCTCGACGGCGGCATCACGCGAACGGGATTGCCCTATCTGGTGATGGAGTATATCGAAGGCGCCAGCATCGATGCCTTCATCCGGCAATCCGCATGCGATATCAACGCATGCATCGATCTATTCCGCCAAGTCTGTTCCGCCGTGCAGTACGCGCATCAGAACCTGATCGTTCACCGCGACATCAAGCCCGCCAATATCATGGTCACGGAGGATGGCATCCCGAAACTACTCGATTTCGGAATCGCTAAGTTGCTGAGCCCGGACCCGATTAGCGATGGTATTCCTCTCACCCGCCCAGCCGAGCGGCTCATGACGCCCGAATACGCAAGTCCGGAACAGGTTCGCGGCGAACCAGTCACCACGGCTACCGACGTGTATGCCCTGGGCGTCCTGCTCTATGAACTTCTCTCCGGTCAGCGCCCTTTTCGGGCGGCAGACCTCACTCCGACGGCGCTCGAACGGATGATTTGCGAGACTACGCCCGAACGTCCCAGCGTCACGGCCGTGGCTTCGGCCGAACCGCGCGGCGAGAACATCGGCGCCGATCTCGACAACATCGTTCTTAAGGCATTGCACAAGGACCCAGCGCGGCGCTATGTATCCGCCGGCGAACTCTCGGAAGATCTCCGCCGCTACCAGCAGGGATTCCCCGTGCTCGCGCGCGCCGATTCGTGGTGTTATCGCACCAGCAGATTCGTTTCCCGGCACCGCTTCGGAACAGCCGCGGCGATGATATTCGCTGTGACCGTCACCGCCCTGACGGCCGGCCTCGCGCTCGAGACGCGGCGCGAACGCCTGGAAGCGGCCACGGCTGGCCGTATCTCCGATTTCATGGTCAGCCTCTTCCAGGATTTCAGCCCCGAAGCCAACCGCGGTCGGACAGCCGGCCTGCGTGACATACTGGAGCGCGGCGCGGAGCGAATTCCCACGGAACTCTCCGCACAGCCTTTGGTGGAAGCGCGGCTTTATAAGATACTCGGGACCACTTATCAGCAGTTCGGCGAATTCAGCCGCGCGGAATCCCTGCTGAACCATGCGCTGACAATTTACAGCCGCACTTTCAGCCCGCGGTCGCGCGAAGCCGCCGAGTGCCTTCTGAGCTTGGCCGCGATCGCTAGCGACCGGGGGAATTTCACGCGCTCCGGCGAGCTGTACCAGAAAGCGCTGGCGACATTCACCGCCTTGGATGGCACGAAGAGCGAGAAGGCAGCGCAAGCAATTGAAGGTCTCGGTGAAGTGCGCCGCATGTTGGGCGATCTGGACGGCGCTAAACAGCGCTATCTAGAAGCCATCGCCCTCTACACGGAACTCGATGGGCCAACTCACCTCCGCACCCTCAGCGCCAAGAACGACCTGGTGGCCGTAGTCGCGAACCAGGGAGATTACAGCGCCGCCGAAAGCCTGGCCCGCGAAAACGTGGGAAATGAAAAGGCGGCGCTCGGCGCCGGCAGTCCCGACGTAGCATTTACGCTCAACCTTCTGGCCTATGTTCTGGGACGCACCGCGCGATTCGCTGAGGCCACCGCCGACCTGCGCGAAGCACTGGAAATCCAGCGAAAGGTTTATGGCGCCGAGCACCCCGCCATTGCTTTGAACCTTGCCGATCTGAGCGCCCTCGAACGCGAACTGGGCCACTACGCCGAATCGGAACAGTTAGCGGCGCAATCGTTGGCCATGTCCGTCAAGCTTTCCGGTCCGCGGTCACTAGGCACAGCCAATTGCCAAGGGCAATTAGGGCTTACGGAACTCGCGCTCGGAAATCATCGCCGCGCGCATGAGCTACTCCAGGCCGCTCTCGAAACCCGCGCCGCCCTCGGCAATCCGAACAACCCCGACCTCGCCGAGAACTACGATCGCCTCGGCATGGCCGACCTGGCTATGCGCAATTTGTCCGCCGCACACCGGAATATCGCGAGAGGCATGGAGATCCGTCAGACGGTCTACGGGCCCAAAAACGAAAACGTGGTGCGAAGTCTGAACCACATGGCGCGGGTTTTGGCCGCTGAGAAAAACTATGAGGCCGCGGCGGAGCGGTACCGCGAAGCGATTGCCATCTCGGATGAAACCTTCCAAGCGGGCCACGTCATCACTGCCGACGCGCTCTTCGGCCTTGGCTCCGTTCTCATCTCGGAGGGTCGCCCCGCCGATGCTAGGCTGCCTCTCTCTCGCGCCTTAGCCATTCGCCGGAAGTTGCTTCCCGCTGTACATCCTGCCATTGCCGAAGCCGCAGCCGCTCTCGTGCAATGCTCCGTCGCAAGCCGCTAATGCGCCTTGGTCCTCAAGAAGGCGGCGTGAGCGATTTCAACTCCTGATGCAGCCACGCTCTCGCCATCCGCCACTCCCGCCACACGGTGTGCTCGGGGATGCTCATTACGTCCGCAATATCCTTTCCCGTCAAACCGCCGAACACCATCAAATCGACAATATCGGCCTTCCGCCGATCGAAACCCGCCAACCGTTCCAACACCTCTTCCACCATCAGAATGTCGATCGGTTCCGCGCCTCCCGCTTCCCCAACCTCAGCTAACGTGACGCGCCGCCACTCATCGCCACCGCGCTTCCGCCTTCCCTTCGAACGAGCGTAGTCCACCAGCAACTGCCGCATCTGGCGCGACGCCACGGCCAGAAAATGGGCGCGATCCTGCCACGACACGTCCGCGTGCGCGAGCCGCTGGTACGCTTCATGCACCACCTCGGTTGCGCATAATGTGAATCCTGAGCGTTCTCGCGCCAGGTGCCGCGCCGCGATACGGCGCAGGTTATCGTAAACCAGCGATGTGAGGGAATCGAGCGCTTCCTGATCCCCGCCGCGCCAGCGGACGAGCAACGCAGTGATGGGCGCCTCAATTTCTGACATAGTCTCGTCGGACCCGCGAAAGCGCCCGTGTCGGGGGTGCAGCGCGTCTCACCAGATTTTATACCTCTATCGCCGGCAGCTCGCAGCCTCAGCGTGAATTTCTCAGACAATTTCGTCGCGGGGCGCGAGAAGACTGTGAATACGAGGCGTAAGCCGCTCAGCGCGCGCAGGTCCGCTGCGCATCGAGCACTCCGGAAAGCCAACGAAGCAGACACGGCTTTATCGCACGACGCAGCGGAGAGTGTGTGAGAAATGCAGCTTAAACACAAAACGGGCGCCTCCCGCGGCCGAGCCGCGAAAGACGCCCGTGAAGTCCGGATTACGCGGACCCCTTTTACTGAACCGTCACCGTATCGACGTAAATTGTGCCGCTCCACGCCGCCTTCGAATCGATTTGAAGTCCCACCTCGGTGAAATTTTTCACCGCGCCGGCCGGAACGGTAACGCTCACCTTGTTCCACGCGTTTGCCTTCAGGTTGGCAGCGCTAATCGTGTTGCTGGTCCACGTCCATCGCGCATCCATAAAGAATGCTTGGATGTCGTTCAAGTGCTGCAGCGAAGCGGCAGGCACATAAATCTCAAAGGAGACGGTCGACCCGGCGTGTACTGCCGCAGGAGGGGTGGCCCACACTGTGCCCGCGGACGTAGGCCAGGCAGCAGAGTTGAAAGTCACCGCCATCGAATTCCGGCCGGTATTCGCGTAGGTCGTGGAAGCCGCGATGCTGTACGTTTGGCCCGTGTTCGTCCAACCGGTAACGCCGCCTTCGAAGTCGAACAGCGGCGGCGCGGGCTGAGAACTCACGCAAACGGTTCCCGTAAGGCTTAAGGCCGCCTTTTCCATGGCGCACAGCAAGGCGCCCTGCGCGGTGTCCTTGGTGATGTCCCACGTCATCATGCCTCCCAGATGCTGGCTGCTCGTCCAGGTACCCTTCGTCTGGATTGTGGTCGGGTCGTCATACACCCACAGCAGTTGGGTAGTTGGATTGAACGCCCATGCCGAACCGTAGCTATCATGTTGCGCAGTGTCCGCGGAGGTTGCCTTCAGAATATCGGCATAGTCGGTGTCCAGCGTGGATCCCTGACTCTGCACCGGGCTGATATTCGACTGCCTTAGCAACGTTGAAAGCGGCGTGCCGCTTGTATCCGCGCGGAAATTGCCCTGGTATTGCACGCCGTAAAAGGGGACGCCCAGCACTAGTTTGTTCGCCGGGGCGCCCTGGCTGATCAGGTCGGCGATGTTGGACTCAATTCCGCTCAGCGGCGCCGTAGAAGTAGTGGCCGTGTCCCATGCGCCGGCATAGTCGTAAGTCATCACGTTGAAAAAGTCGACGTAATTCGATGCGCCATTTGCGCTTCCCGTCGTGAGGAGAATGTCCTGCGCCTGCCACGAGCTGCCGTTGTTTGGGCTGATCGCGGAAGTGAGTGTGAACGGGGTCGGAATACTGTGCTGAGCGCGATACGTCTGCATTTGCGCCTGAAGCTTCTGCAGCAAGACACTGTATTGAACATTCGGCTGCCCAGCGCTATCCTTAGCCGGAAACTCCCAATCGACGTCGATGCCGTCGAACAAGCCCGGCGTAGTGGCCGTCGAGGTTGCAAAATTTCCCGCGATGAACAGGTTGACGCACGATGCGGCGAACGCATCCACGTATTGCGCCGACGAAGCGTTCTGGAAGTTGCCCGAGCCCAACGCACCGCCGATGGAAATAAGTATCTTCAACTTTGGGTTCGCCGCCTTGAGCTGTTTCAACTGTTGAAAAATCCCCGAAGGCCCCGCTTCGGCAGTTGGGTTGTGGAGGGCGCACGAATATGTATTCCGGGCGTTCGGATCGGCGTTGGGCGCCGCCACGACATCGCCAAATGCGTAATTCAGATGCGTCAGATGCATTACCGAGCCGTTCGCCACCAGATTACTCAGCGGGTAAGTGGAAGCCGACGATCCTAAGTAGTAGCCCACAGCAACGGGCGTAGTAGTCTGCGCGTAACTCAAAGCGGCAACCAGCGGCAGAAGCGCCAGGAAACCAGCGGCTCGTGAGCGGACCGCCGAATAAACAATCGCGAAGCTGTCTTTTGCAGTAAACATCGTATTCTCTCCATTTCATTGAGTCCGGCGGTTCCGATTGGCCATCCGTTCTCAACCAGGTATGCGACGGCGTGCGCCGTTTTCTTCTCGGTTTCGCAAAAATATTTTGTGAGAGGGTTGGATTCTGTGACTGACGCTACCGCTCTCTATCGCCGCGAACACCCACGCAACTGCGTCCGCCGAGCCAGGGGCTTCGTTCTCACGCGCTAACCGGACAGAGCTGCCGGATTGGTGCCGGACAAACGCGCTTCCGTCTGTTTATCAATATTCGGGATAGACTCCCGCCAGCCGTTTCCACTATGTGCGCATCGATCTCGCCACGGGCGAAGCTGAGATGAACCACCACACTGAGTTTCAATCCGCACAAGGCCGGCACTTCGCGCTCGACGACGTAAAGTACATGCAGAAGGATCAGAGTGCCGGCGTCATCGCCTCAATTCAGGACCTTTCGCAGGACTACACGACGCTTTACTGTCACGTCACGAAGCAACGGGTGGAACGGAACTACGAATGGGTTGAGAGTCGCATTGCTGCGGTTCCGCACGTTCGAGAACTTGGCAGCCGCAGATAGCTTCACTGCGTTCCTGGCGTCGTTCCAAATTACCGGGGAAATGAAGACAAGTTGGTGGAACCGCAAGCCCGCATGCGTTTCCTAGCCTTCACTGCACAATTGTAATGCGCGCGTACGACCCTCTGGGATTCCCGGCGATTGCTTCGGTACGATCAGCGGCTGGTAAAGAACGATTACCTACTCATCCTGTTTCACGTGATATGGCGACGCGATCGAGGCGTGCCGCAGCAGGTACGGCATGGTCGTCTTAAACTTCGGTCGGTAACCGATTGGCGGGCGCGATGACGGCCGCGCCGCCGGTCTCGCTCCTCTCAAGAAGTTGATGTGCTGAACCAGCCGCGATCAAAAAGCTTCGGATCGCGGCAGCGTGGATCGGGACCGAACACTGGTGGATCGTCACGCGCCTCCGGCCAAGACTCTGGCGCACTCATGCGCCAACGCCATGATGGTCCACTGCGGATTCACTCCCGCGCTCGCCGGGAAGATGCTGCCGTCGCAAATCCGGAGATTGCTGAATCCGCGCAGCCGGAACTCCCTGTCCACAACCCCGATTTGCGGATCCTCGCTCATGGCGTTTCCGCCTTGCGGGTGGCCCGTGCCTAATTTCAAAAGATAAGCCTTAGAGGGGTCCTTCTCGATTTGCTGCATATCCTTATCGAACTGGGCCAGATCCTTAGCCGTTTGCAGTTTCCGGCCGTTTCCGAGACCGACCAGCGCAGACTCGACGTTTCCAGCGAGGAACGCCTCCGCCAGCACGCCGAGCCCGCGCCGCAGTTTGCCGATTTCGGTGCCCGAGATCGCCAGGTCGACCATAGGCGCTTTCAGCCAGTCGAGGGTAATCCGGCCGGACGGCTCCGACCCGACCAGCGGCGAGGCGGCCACAGTCCGCGAATAGGCCATCATGCGGTCGAAGTGCGCCTGCTGAAAGCCGGGCATGCCGACGGAATTCGCGCCCGGAGGGTTGAACCATGTTTCGATCACAAAGCCGTCATCCGGCGGCGCGAAATAGTAGTGGGCGATCTGTAAGCCGGGCCGTTGATTCACCGGCTCACGGCAGAACGCAAAGATCGGAGAGCCCAAATTTGCCGAGAAACGGTGTCCAACCGGAATTCCGTTTCTACCGAAATCTTCCGCGAGATCCTCCGACCGCAGCAACACCACCGAGCTGCCGATCGGCCCGCACGAGAGGATGAATTCCTTCCCCTTTACGGTTACTTGCTTGCCGCCGCGAAGCCGCACATCAAGGCTCTCTACGCGACGGCTGCCCTCCGGCGAGGATTTTTCCATCCGGAGAGACTGCGCCTCGGCATGCTCGACGATGACGCACCCGGCTGCCGCGGCCTCTCTCAAATACACCTGGACGCCGTTGCGCTTTCGCTCCGAACCGCAGCCCACATTGCACAGTCCCGTGCTCTGGCAATCATCGATGTTGACGAGACACTCGTATAGTCCGGGCTCCGGCGGGTCGCCAACGGGTGGTTTCTTCGGCGGCCCCAACTTGGCGGTGAGAAATGTCCACGCCGGATTCAGACGCGGGTTGGAAACCACCGCCTCGGAGACAGGTTTTATACCAAGATCCTCCGCCACGCGTGTATATGCGGCGGCCAGATCTCCCGCCGTAATCGGGAACCCGGTATTCTGCCATTCGCTCAGCCGCTGCGTCGGCAGCCGGAAGCAGACCGCGTTATTGACGATCCCGCCTCCGCCGACACACGATCCTTGCAGTACGGTGAAACCCGGTCCTTCCATTCCGGCGAGCGGCGCGCCCACGTTTGCCTGCTGCAACCCCGATGCTTTGTAAAGACGCGCCGTCCATAACACTTCGTCGGAGTCGATCGTCCGTTCCGGGACGTAGGGGCCAGACTCGAGCAGGAGAACGGATTTTCCGGTCGCAGAAAGGCGCTGCGCAAGGAGTGTCCCGGCTGGACCCGAGCCGGCGATGACGAAATCGAATACGCGATCGGGCGGTTCCGCGACAATGGGCAGGTCCGGCGTGTTCCGCGGGCTGTGCGTTGGCCGCGAGTAGCCGACGAGCTGGTCGGCCTTTGGGTGGGAATAGTAAGGGAATACGACGAGCGTATGCAGGAGTTGCAGCACATCGCGAACCGGCGATCTATCGGTATTGTTCAGCTGCATTGTCACGAGCAGCCGCAGCAGCGTCAGGTCGGTTCCGTCCGGTGGGAGGAAGATGCCGATGGCCTGGAGCCATCCGCTTATCGTGCTCAGCAGTGTCGAAGATGCATTCGCGAGGAACCGGTCTAGCGCCAGCATGATGTCGTCAAACTGGGGTCCGGCGGCGGGGAGATTTTTCGGGAGGAGCAGCCGCGCGCAGAGTGTCAGCGTCCGGCGTTGTTCGGGCGTGAGTTGCGTGCTGTCTTGGAAAAGCAACGGCAGGTTCGGATAGATCTGGCGCAACTGGCCATTCATAAAGCCGAGGAACGCCTGTTTGGCAGCGTCCGCTTCGCTTTCGGATTGCGCACCGGTGATCTGGCACGATTGGATTTGGCGTAGCATGTCAACGATGTTCGCCCGCACGGCTCCCGTGCCGGCAATGCCTCCATGCGTCTGCACGGTCATGTTAATGGTAGAAAGATCGGTGACCGCGTCCAGGCCGTTGTCGTTGTGCAGGTTCTTGATGCCGCGCGCGGCGATCGGTTGGCCATCCGCGCCCGTGAAGGAAAAGTCGTAATCGATGAACTTCTGTTGCGGTGTGGATTCCGAGTTCCGAAAGAGAACGACGTTCCCGCCCGGAAGAACCGGCGCATTGGTCAAGGTCGGCTTCGAGGAAACGGCGCCGTTATCAATCTGTGCAACGTGTGTGCTGGAGTCGAGAAAGTTCTGGAGTCGCGGAATCGAAATTCGAAGCGCCAGTTGGAACCAATTGCCCTCCGCTTTCGCGGTGTTCTCCGCAACGGCGGGATCGGAGATCTGATTAGCAATGTACCCCGATG
>DATAUH010000049.1:0-3193 GCA_036268375.1 Bryobacteraceae bacterium
TTGCCGCTCAAGGTGATTTCCGCAATGTGGAATTGGGAGAGGCTGGGGCAGGATTTCGGCGGCGCCGGTCCCGCTGAAACCATCGCAACCCATGGAACCTGAGCCGTGACCTGAACGTATGGGAAGATGAAGAGGGATTTCCGGCGAGCCTTGAGAAGCGTGGCGGGCCGGCAATCCTATGGGAAAATGCAAGACCGGCGTTCTGCGAGGTACAGCATCGTGTCTTCCTTGTCATTTCGTTTCCGATTCCGTTCGAGCGTTCGGTTAACTCTAGTTCGCGGCCTGACACTTGGTGTTCTCTCAACCGCAGCGTTCGCTCTGCAGGCGCAGAGCCCGCAGCCGGGGAAGCAGAATGTGGCGGATACTGGCGCGGATACTGGGATGTCCGGCGGCGGAATGGCGCACATGGCTGGCCATATGTATCTCACATCGCTGCGGCCGATCGAGCCCGGCGACCAGCAGAAGGCCGATGCCGTCGTCGCGGCGGCCAAGACCGCCATGGAGCCGTACCAGGATTACCGCAAGGCTCTGGCGGATGGATATCAGATCTTTCTTCCCAATATTCCCCAGCACATCTATCACTTTACGAAGGCTGAATTTGCACGCGAGGCGCGGCTGCACTTCGATCCGCTCAAGCCCACTTCGCTGCTCTACAAGAAAACTCCGGATGGCGGCTACAAACTGGTGGGAGCCATGTATACCGATCGCGTGGACGCGAATGAGCCCGAGCTGAACGAGCGCATTCCGCTCAGCGTCGCGCGCTGGCATCAACACGTGAATTTCTGCAAGGCGCCGACGGGGCAAGGGGACGGGTACTTTGGCCCCGACGCCAGGTTCGGCCTGCTCGGCTCGATCCATACCGGGGAAGCTTGCGAGGCAGCGGGCGGGCAGTTTTATCCCCATGTCTTTGGGTGGATGGTCCACGTTTATCCCTATGAGACCGACGCGAAGAAGATCTGGTCTGTGGATGATGACGACCAGGACCACGACAACATGGACCACTCGGCAATGCCGGGAATGAATATGAATTAGATCGAGCTCCGGGCGGTCCTGCGGCTCGAGGAGATATTAACTGCAAATCCGGCATGCAAGCCCATTTGGCAGCGAGTCAAACCGCAGTTCGCCCGCTGCCATTGGAACTATCTTGCCTGCTCATGCTTCTATTGAAGCGTTAGGACAATCATGCTGTAAGGAGCCGTGAACTCCCACGGCTTGAGCTCCGTGTAGCTTGTCGTCGAGATGTTATAGATATCCACGGAATGGTCTGTCAGCAGGTACATGTGGCTGCTTTTGTCCCAGCCGATAGTCCGGATCAGATCATTCGTGTTGATCATCCCGCTATACGCCGTGATCGGGTTGGCGCCATTGAAGTGGTAAAGCTGGAACGATCCTTCGCCGCCCACCGCGAGTATCTTGCCCGTGGGGTCGATGCTCATGGCGTACGGGTCAAAGACCGATGTGACAGGCATGGTTTCATAGTCGCTGGTGGTGCTCGGTGTGCCTGATGTGTTCACCGTGTAGGTTCCAAGCGCCATGCCCGGTTCAATGTCATCGCCTGGCGGGTTAAAGATGTCGAAGCCCACCGCGAGGTGATTCGCCGAGTCGCTCGCGTTGAGACCGGCGCAGTACTCGTAGGGGCTCTGCGCAGCCGGCGTATCGTTGCTGGTTCCCACGTAGGTCAGGAAGCCGTTGCTCTCGTGCTTGTAAGTCACGATGTCATTCACGTCGTTGGAGTCGGTGACGAAGGATGCGCCCGCGGCGGTGTTATAACAGCCGTCCGCCATGGCGAACTGACCGCCTTGAACGAACCGGATCTGGCTCAGCGTGTTGGGATCCGCGTACGACGTTCCCAGAAATTGCAGCCCGCCATTGGTTTCGATCTTGAACGATTCCAGGTACCAGTTGGTCTGGCTGGTGCCCACCATGGTGTAGAGAGTGGTGCCGCTTGCATCCAACTGGATCACAGCGGCTGAATACGCCGAAGAAAAACCAGAGACGTAATTCCCCGCATTGGTGGTGGCAACCAGCTTCAGCGACCCGGTTGAGGAGATCGAATAAGTATAGATATCCGATACGTTGTCGATGCCGAAGAGAAACTGCTTGGTCACCGACAGGTGATAGATCGTGGTGGGAGACGAGGCGGTTCCCACATGCGTGAACGAACCATTGGCGGAAACGGCAAGAGTAGAAACGTTGTTGGGATTTGCCGTCGACACGAAGGCGTAAGCGACGGGGGCAGCGTTTGCGGTGGGCGTCAAAGCCAAGGCCGCTCCTAAACAGAGCGTGGCGACTAGAGCCTGTTATTAACTTCACGCGAGTAACCTGAAAAGGTTTGCGATCATGAGGCATGCGAAGGCGAGGAAGTGGAAGGCTCCGAGTGTGGTTGTGAGTCTTTCGTAGTCGCGGGCCAGGCGTCTGAAGCGGGCAGCCCATGCGAAACTTCTTTCCACGACCCATCTTCGTGGCAGCAGTACGAATCCGCGTTTGGCCTGAGTATGTTTGACTACTTCCAGCTGGATGCCGTGTTCGGCGGCCGCCTCTTCAGCAACCTCGCCCGTGTAGCCTTGATCTACGTAAGCCAACTCCACATTCTGCTCGGTGATTTGCTGTACCTGCCGGGCCAGTTCGCCGACTTGTGCGCGATCCTGTTCATCGGCCGGTGTAACATGCAATGCCAGCAGATGGCCCAGCGTGTCTACGGCCGCATGGACCTTCGATCCTTTGCGCCGTTTGGCTCCATCGTAGCCCGCTCGGGCACCCGATTCAGGCGTCGATTGCAGCGTGCGGCTGTCCAGAATCATCGCCGTCGGCTGTGCCTTGCGCCCGGAGAACTCGCGCAACAGCATGCGCAGGTCCTCGACCATAACCTCGAAACATTGGGCGCGAATCCAGCGCTGGGTCTGCTGATAGACCACCGGCCACGGAGGCAGATCGTTGGGCATGTAGCGCCACTGCCCGCCTGTTCGCACGATGTAGCGCAAACCATTGAACACCGCGCGAAGACTGTAATCCCGTTGCTCGGAGTCCTCCCGGCACAAAGCCAGATAGGGTGCTACCAACGCCCACTCTTCGTCCGTCACATCGCTGGGATAGCCGATTTGCCCCTTATTTCCCATCCTTCCATAGTCAGTGACCCCAACATGATTCGACAGACCGATGATTTGAAAGGGATAAAGTTAATAACAGGCTCTAG
>DATAUH010000050.1:0-10523 GCA_036268375.1 Bryobacteraceae bacterium
ATCGACGGTGCGGCGGACCATCTCCAGGTTGCGCCAGCCGCGAACGTAATCCACGGCGCGCGCGGTCTCGGCCGAAGGAAACGCCCGGCCAGTGCTGGCTTCATAGCCGCCGCCATTCACGCCGCGGAGATTTTCGTGGAACGCGGCGATCTCCGCGCCGACGCTGACGTGCAGTAGTGAAGGCAGCGAGACTTCGTGCGTGCCCTTGGTCAACTTATTTAAGACGGCGAGTGCGTCATCGATAACACGGGCAACGTCGTCGTCCAGATGATCCCAAAACTGCACGGGCATGCCGAGGCGAAACGCGCTAACGGGCGCGCCGATTGCGCTCGAGAAGTTGGGCACGGGCTTATCGCGGCTGTCGATATCAAGATGATCGTAGCCTGCGATCTGCTGTAGCAGCATGGCCGCGTCTTCGACGGTGCGCGCCACCGGCCCGCAGTGATCGAGCGACCACGCGAAGGGCACGATGCCGCGCAGACTGACGCGCGCGTAGGTCGGCTTGAGCCCGACGATGCCGCAGTAGGCCGCGGGCGTACGAATGCCTCCCCCGGTGTCGGTGCCGAGCGCGCCGAAGCAGTTCTCCATCGCGACCGCGGCAGCAGAGCCGCCGGATGGACCACCGGAGACGCGTTCCAGATTCCACGGGTTGCGCACCGGGCCCCAATAGCTGACCGCGGAAGATGCGCCCGCGTCGAACTCATGCATGTTGCACTTGCCGACGATGATGGCGCCGGCTGCGCGGAGGCGGCGCACCACTTCTGCGTCCTCAGTGGGGAAGCGATATTCGTAAACGGCGCTGGCAGCGGTGGCGCGCGCGCCTAAAGCGTCGATGCTGTCCTTCACACCGATGGGAATGCCGTGCAGCGGGCTACGAAACTTGCCGCTCGCCTGCTCATCGGCCAATGTTTTCGCCTGCGCGAGAGCCTTTTCGCCCATGACCGTGATCCAGGCGTTGATCTTGGGATTGTAGGTCTTGATGCGATCGAGACACGCCTGCGTCAGCTCCACTGGCGAAACTTTTTTGGAGCGAATGCTGTCGGAGGCCTGTTTCAGCGTGAGCGAAGTCAGTTCCGATGACGTGCTCGCGGATGCGAACCGGGCGGCTGCGGCCGCGCCGATGCCGACGGCAAGAAACCCGCGCCGGGATGTGATTGGCATGAGATTTTGTACCGCGCTCGAAGCGGCCTTGTCAACGCCACACGGTGGCGCTCGCCGCCGATGCGCGATCTACTTTCCTTTGCGCGCGCGAATGACCACGCGATAGCGATTCTCGGAGTTCAAATTGATGAGCGCGACGAACGCTCGCCCCTGATACGTGCCCACCGTGCCCGATTGCGAAACCGCTTCGACCTCATATCCCGCCGGCAGGAGCACGGTGTTGCGCAGGCCACGCACTTCGCGATCGAAGACGAGTTCCCCGCCCTTCTCTGTGTACGCAGAATCTTGCAGCGTGCCATTGATGCGGATGTGGGCGCTCTGCTTCGGGTCCGTGATCGGCGCCTCGAGCTTGGCCACCGTGCCGCCTTTGGCTTTGGTGAGCTCAAACGGCTTGGCGGTATCGAGATCGATCACTTTCATGTCCTGCAGAGAGAGGTACTCAAGGGAATCGAGCTTCGCCGTATCGCCTTTGCGGTAGTCGCTGTAAGTCTGTTCGACCTTGATCCTGTGGGTTTCGGGCGCGTCGAGATCATAGAGCGTCTTGATGTCGTCGAAAAACATGTCGGTGTAGGGCGTCGCGGCGAAAGCGGCGGTGGTTTTGCGCGCGTGAATCGTCACGGGATTGCTTTGGCCGCTTGGATTCGCGAAGGCCAGTTTCAGACGTCCGTCTTCCGTGACGCTTTGCTGCGCGGCGACGTTGGAAGAGATGAACGAGAAGCCGAGCGGCAGGATGACGCCCAGGCGATAGCCGCTGAGGCTGCGCACCCACACGATATCTTCGTTGTGCATCATGTACGTGCGTTCGTCTTTATAGGTTTTATAGATCAGCACGCGCCCTATGCCGCCTTGCGGCACGGCAATAGGCAGCGTGGCGCGGATTTCGTGCGTTTCGGGATCGTTGCGGGCCGGGAGATAAGTGAACTTGAGCGGCTTGCCGGTGCGCGGATCGTATACTTCGACATCGGAGCCTTCGCTGCCGCCACGCGTCGCATTCACGAGTTCGGTTGCGCCGGCGCGATTTTCCTCCGGAAGAAATTTGATGCGGAACTCTTGCGAATTGGGAGCAAGAAGCGCGTATTCCGTGTAGGCATCCTGGGAAAACAGGCGCGTGACGGGCGGCGTGGGGCGCAGGGACCCATCGGGATTCGTTCCCCCGGGGAAGGCGCTGTTGGCGCCGCGCTGCGCGGCTATGTGAACCGGGAAGTAGAGGGCGGCGCAACCGAGCCCGCAGGCCAGCGCCAGTCGCATATGTCTCATGTGGTGAAAGTCTACCATCGCGGCTTCAGGTATGCTCAAACTCTATGCGGCCACTTGCCCTCGCGGCGCTACTCTTCGTATGCAACGGATGCGCGCAGGAATACGCGCTCGGACCGGATTCGCAGCCTCATGACGGCACGCCGAAGGGCGGCGTGACGAAGTATCTGCTGGCGCCGGGCAAATACTATCCCGGCACGCCGCATAACTACTGGGTGTATGTGCCCGCGCAGTACGACGCGGCGAAGCCCACGCCGTTCATGATCTATATGGATGGAGGAGGCGCCGTCGGCAATGCGCAGCGCGTGCCGGTGGTGTTCGACAACTTAATCGCGCGTCACGAGTTGCCGCCCATGATCGGGATTTTCATCGATCCAGGCGTGCTGCCCGCGGCGTCGGACGCGGCGCAGAGTCGGTATGAGCGCATCTTCGAATACGACTCGTTGAGCGGACGCTTTGCGGAGTTTCTATTGAATGAACTGATTCCGGAAGTCGCAAAGAAGTACAACTTGTCGAAAGATCCAAACGACCGCGGCTTGGCCGGAGTGAGCACAGGCGCGGTGGCAGCGTTCATGGCGGCGTGGAATCGGCCGGATCAGTTTCATCGCGTCCTGAGCTTTATCGGGACCTACGTGGCGATGAAAGGCGCAGACGAACTGCCCGCGCTGATTCGCAAGACTGAGGCGAAGCCGCTGCGAATCTTCATGCAGGATGGCAAGAAGGATCATATCGTTGCGGCCGAACCTTACGGCACGTTTTTCGCAGGCAGTTGGCCGATGAACAATCAGGTGATGTTCGAGGCGCTGGAATATGCGGGCTACGACGTGAAGCTGGAACTGGGCGACGGTGGCCACGACATGAAACAAGGCGCGGCGATTATGCCGGAAGCGCTGCGGTGGTTATGGCGGGAGTACCCCGCGCCCATCACGGTGCACGAGCCCGCCGCCATGTCGCAGCCGGGTTGGGATCCGCGCGGTAAGGTCTACTCGATTGTTTCAGCGGACAAGCCGTGGGAACCGATCGCGGGTTCTTACGGCGAAGCGCTAAGCCCGGCGGCCGATCGCGAAGGCAACGTGTATTTCGCGGATCCAGCGGCCAATCGAATTTATCGTGCAAACCGTGACGGCAAGGTCTCGGTGTTTCGCGAGAACGCCGGCGGCGCCTCCGCGCTTGCGGTAGCCGCCGATGGACGCGTATTCGCGAATCAACCGGCGCGGCGTCGCATTGTCGCGTACGATGCCACCGGCGCAGGTGAGAAAGCGATCGCGCAGAACGCAGAAGTCGCGGGAGTGGCGATCACGGCGAAGGGCGATGTGTACTTCAGCGACGCGGCGCACAAGACACTGAATGTCGTCACCCACGACGGAAAAGTTCGCGTCGTGTACAACGGGGGCGAGATGGCATCGCCCGGCGCGATAGGCGTTTCCGCGGATCAGGCGATGCTCGTAGTGGCGGACGCGCAGTCGCGCTTCAGTTGGTCGTTCCAAATCGCTGCCGATGGCGGTTTAGTGAACGGTGAGCCGTTTTACCGGCTCGCGCTTCCGGAGACCAGCTGGCAGAGCGGCGTGACGGGCGCGATGGAAGACACGTCGGGTCAGGTCTACTTCGCGACGCCAATAGGTATTCAGGTCTGCGAGGCCAACGGGAGGCACTCCACAATCCTGAATTCGCCGGCAATCGGCGGTGTGAACGGCTTCACATTCGGCGGCGATTTCCTGTACGCATCGGCCGGCGGAAAGCTTTACCGGCGCCCGGTCAAAGTGAAGGGCGCGGAGGTGTGGAACGTTGTGAAATTGCCCAAACCACCGTTATGATCCGCGCATGCAGCCGTTCCAGCACACGGCGCGTATTTCATAATGGAAAAGGGAGCTATGACCGTCGCAATCGCCGATGAAGATCCCAAGCAGAGTCCGCTGCGCTGGATTCTGCTGGTCGTCTTTGCCGCGCTGCTCACCCTCATGATGATCGCCGGGGCATTCGCGCTGCGCGATCTCAGGCAGATGTATGCCGAGCAGCAGGCCGTCCGCCACGCATTCGCCGACCGCGCACGCGGAATTTCCAA
Organism: Bryobacteraceae bacterium; assembly: GCA_036268375.1. Taxonomy (GTDB): domain Bacteria; phylum Acidobacteriota; class Terriglobia; order Bryobacterales; family Bryobacteraceae; genus PALSA-243. The sequence goes on from DATAUH010000050.1 coordinate 4,478, forward strand.
TCTCTGCCTTTCCATCCAGGTTTACAATCAAACCGCCAGCGATGGAGATTTCTCCGGCGCCACGCGCGCCAAGCTGGATGGCCTTTCGGCGCAGATTCGCGCGGCCGTGGACCGCCTTGAGGCCGATCACCACCAGGAAGAGGGCCCGCTTCTATCGTCGATTCGCACGCTGGTTGCGCGTCAGCAGTCTCTTTATGAGGATCGCCGGCGCCGCAACGCCGTTCTTGCGCTGCAGGATTCGCAGCCACTGAACGAAATGCTGCTGGCCTGGTCGCGCAATTCCTCTACCTGGAGCAGCACGCGCGTCCACAACGACGACGAAGCCATGCTGGTCGATTTCGGCAAGCTGGATGGCACGCTTTCGAAATCGTTTATCATCGCGCTCGCCAGCGCCTTGCTGCTGGTAGTGGCGTGCATGATCTATATTCTGCGTTTGGAGCGGCAGACGCAGGTGCGCTACGTCCAATTGGCGCGCAACCGCCACGAACTGCAGCGGCTGTCATCGCGGCTGGTGGACGCGCAGGAATCGGAGCGGCGCTCCATCTCGCGCGAATTGCACGATGAGATCGGCCAATCGTTAGGCGCGCTATTAGTCGATCTCTCGCGCCTCTCCGCATCGGTGCCGCCAGACCGCCCCGAAGTGAAGGAACAGGTGGAGCGTATGAAGGGCGTGGCCGAACGTTCCGTCCAAGCGGTACGCAACATCGCGCTGCTGTTGCGGCCATCGATGCTGGATGATTTGGGACTGGGTCCGGCGCTCGAATGGCAGGGCCGCGAGGTATCGCGCCGCAGCGATATTGAAGTGGAAGTTCACGCGGAGAGCGCCTCCGCCGACCTGCCGCCGGAGTACGCCACCACCATTTACCGCCTGGTGCAAGAAGCCTTAAACAACGCGGTCCGCCACTCCGGAGCGCGGACCGCGAAAGTCGAATTGGAACGGGCGGGCCGGCGCGTGTGCGTGCGAATTTCCGACGATGGCCGCGGCTTCGACCCCAAGCGCACGCGAGGCCTGGGCATCCTGGGCATGGAAGAGCGAGTCAAACGCCTGGGCGGTGATTTCACCGTTCTCTCTTCGCCCGGCCAAGGAACCAGGATCGCCGCCGACCTGCCTTTGCCCACCGAGAGCGCCGCCGCATGAGCCGAAAAACACGCGTACTGTTAGCCGACGATCACGTCCTGATTCGCGCCGGCCTGCGCATGGTTGTCGACGCGCAACCCGACCTCACCGTTGTCGGCGAAGCCGGCGACGGCCGCGAAGCCGTTGCCATGGCGGAAAACCTAAAGCCCGATGTGGTGGTGATGGATATCGGCATGCCGACGCTCAACGGAATCGAAGCCGCGAGCCAGGTGCGCGAAAAACTGCCGGACGCGCAGATCGTCATGCTGAGCATGCATTCCGACGAAGGCTATGTGCTACGCGCGCTGAAGGCCGGCGCCAAGGCTTACTTACTGAAGGATTCGGCGGAGACCGACCTTGCGCGCGCCATACGCGCAGCCGCCGAAGGCAAAAGCTTCTTCAGTCCCGCCGTCGGACGCGTTTTGCTGGAAGACTACGTGCGTAAACTGCAGCGCACCGGGGGCGAGGATTCCTACGACCTGTTATCGCCACGCGAACGGGAAATCCTGCAACTGGTGGCGGAAGGCAAGAGTAGCAAAGAGATCGCCAATCTGCTGAATTTAAGCGTCTACACGGTGGAGACGCATCGCGCGCGCGTGATGCAGAAGTTGAACCTGCGCGGGATTCCGGAATTGATTCTCTATGCGGTGCGCAAGGGAATTATTGCGTAAAAAGGGCAGGCTTGTTGGCCTGCCCGCCTGAAAGTTAGCCCTTCTTCGGCTGATCGTAATTGAACATCCAGTGAATGCCGAACTTATCCCTCAGCATTCCGAAATGCGCGCCCCAGAACTGGTCCTGCAATGGCATCGTGACCGAGCCGCCTTCTTCGATGGCTTTGAAAAGGCGCTGAATCTCCTCCATGCTGTCGCACCCCACGCTCACAGAAAAATTATTTCCCGGGTGGAAAGGCATGCCGGGCATCGTATCGGACGCCATCAGCACGGGTTGGTTCTTAATTGTGATGCGCGAATGCATCACGCGGTCCTTTGCGGCTTCCCCACCCTGCTGGGCGCCGCCGGGCATGTCGCCAAAGGGCATCATCGTCAGGTCGCCGCCCAGCGCTTTGTTATAGAATTCCATCGCCGCTTTGCAATTACCGTCGAAGGTCAGATACGTAACTACACCATTCATTAATTACTCCTCCGTTTGTTTAGTTTGTAAATACCACTTACTCAGTTAATAAGTGCCGCGTAACTACAGGATGCCGCCCGCAATCGCGCCCACCACAAGAAATGGCTCCGCCCCGGATGCTACAGCTTCGGGAAGCGGCGCGTCCGGCGATTCATGCGAAAGGTCCTCCTCGCAGGCAAAAAAGCGGACGAACGGACGCCGCTGGCCGGTCGCGTAATCGCGCAAGGTCCCTCCCAGTTGAGGATACTTCGCCTCCAAGGCGTCCACAACAGATCGTTGTGTCACCGGGCCCGCAATATCCAACTGCACCTCGCCTTGAATCTTGGCCAAGCTACGCAAATGCGCGGGCAACACCACGCGAATCATGGAAGCGTCTGCGCCTCGACCGATAACACAGCGGGCAGATCGCGAACGATCGGCATCCACGAATCGCCCGCGTTCGCCGAGGCGTACACCTGGCCGCCTGTCGTCCCGAAGTAGACGCCGCACTCGTCCAGCGAATCGACGGCCATAGCGTCGCGCAGGACATTCACATAGCAATCGCTCTGCGGCAAACCTTTGGTAAGCGGCTCCCACTCCTCGCCGCCGCTGCGGCTGCGAAAAATGCGCAACTTTCCTTCCAGCGGGAAATGCTCGGAGTCGCTTTTGATCGGCGCGACGTAAATCGTCTCCGGCTCGTGCGCGTGCACGTCGATCGCAAATCCGAAATCGGTCGGCAAATTGCCGCTCACCTCGCGCCATGTATCGCCCGCGTCGTCGCTGCGCATCACGTCCCAGTGCTTCTGCATAAACAGCGTATTGGGCCGCTCGCGATGCATGGCGATGTGGTGCACACAGTGGCCAACCTCCGCCGTCGGCTCCGGCAAGAACGGCGACACAAGACCGCGGTTGATAGGCCGCCAGGTTTCCCCGCCATCGTCGGTGCGAAACGCGCCCGCGGCTGAGATGGCTATAAAAATTCGCTGCGGATCCGTGGGATCCAGAATAATCGAATGCAGGCACATGCCGCCCGCGCCTGGCTGCCAACGCGGTCCCGAGCCGTGCTTACGCAGCCCCGGAAGCTCCGTCCAATTCTGACCGCCGTCGCTGGAGCGGAAGATTGCCGCGTCTTCAATGCCGGCGTAAACCACTTCCGGATCGGTCAGCGAAGGCTCCAGATGCCACACGCGCTTGAACTCCCAAGGATGTGGAGTTCCGTCATACCATTGGTGCGTGCCCGGCACGCCCTCGTAGGCGAACTTATTCCCCACCGCCTGCCACGTTTTGCCGCCGTCATCCGAGCGTTGAACGACTTGCCCGAACCATCCACTTGATTGCGATGCATAAATGCGATTCGGATCGGCCGGCGAACCCTTCACATGGTAGATCTCCCAGCCGGCGAAGTGCGGTCCGCTAACTTCCCATTTTTCGCGCTTACCGTCCGAAGTCAATAGGAATGCGCCTTTGCGCGTCCCGGCCAATATTCTTACCCGGCTCATGTCTTGAGTAACCCACCCTTTCCCTTCATGATACGCAGCTTCTCTCCCGTTACTCCTGGTATCAACGGCGTTAAGTCGCGTTCGCGCCACCGCCGGCGCGTCTCCGCCAGCACCGCCTCGCGATGCTCCGACATCTGAGTGACGATTTCACACGAAGCGCCCGTCTCCTCATACCGCGCCGCCCAGACAAATATTTCGAGCAGCGCCGGTGCAAGGTCAATCCCCTTCTCCGTCAAACGGTAATTGATTTTACGCGCATCCTTTTCGTCAAGTTCCGGAGTAATGATCCCAGCCGCTTCCAGCTTCTTCAGACGGTCGGCCAGCACATTGGTCGCGATTCCCTCGCCGGAATGGAGAAACTCGCGAAACGTGCGATAGCCGCGCACCATCAGATCGCGCACGATCAGCAGCGACCAGCGATCGCCAAATACATCCAGCGAGACGCTGAGTGGACAACCGGACCGTTGTTTCGCCGCCGCTTTACCAGCCACACTCGATGCTACTCAGATTACTTGCGATTTGCAAGTAATTCTTCAGACTCACGGTGACTCGCGTAACACACAACGTTTCCGTTACCGAACGCCGTGTTCCAACACCAGTACGGAAGCGATCTCACCCGGCGCTTTGCCGGGTAGACCGACCCGCACCTTATCGCCATTCTGTGCGACTTTGAGCGCTGTCCGTTTCGAATCCGCCAACAGATACGCCCGGCTCACATGATCCTTCACGCCATTCAATTCGAACTGCCCTGTAGGCCACGTGAATAGGTGAATGTAGTACTTACCGGGCTTGGTGGTGCACCGCCAGTCTTTCGCCATTACAAATGTAGGCTTGCCCGACTTGTCTAACTTCGAATTATCAGGAGCGCCTAACTCATAGCCGAACGGCGTCGGCCCCGCGCCGTAAATCGCCTCGCCGTTGATCTTCAACCAACGGCCTACCGCACGCAGATTGTCTTGGCTGGCTTGGGGAACGACGCCTTCGGCGGTCGGCCCGACGTTTAACAGGTAATTGCCGCCCTTACTCGCGATATCGACCAGCTTAAATGTGATATCAGCGGGTGACTTCCAATCCGTATCATCGGTTTTGAATCCCCAGGTGTGATTAATAGTGGCGGGAACTTCCCAGTCCCCTGTCACAACCTGATCCGGGATGCGATTGTCGCCCATGGAGCGATAGTCGCCCTCCTTGCCGAGGCGGCCATCGATGAGCGTAGCCGGCTGCATGGAGTGCACAATATCGATGAAGCGCTGGCCGCGATCGTTTACGTCCATCATGCGCGGGGTATCGAACCAGATCAGGCAGATGGGTCCGTAATTCGTCAGCAACTCCTTCACCTGCGGCTCCGCCTTCGATCGCAGATACTGGTCGAAGTCTTTTTTGTTGTCCGGGCCAAAGTCCCAGTCGTTGCCGGCGCCGTTCGGCTCGTGCCAGTCCTGCGCTTGCGAGTAATAGAAGCCGAATTTGATGCCGTGGCGCGCGCATGCGGCGGCCAAGTCTGCAAGCGGGTCATGATGCCAGGGCGTAGCGTCGTAGACGTTGTATTTGCTCACCAGTGAGTGGTACATAGCGAAGCCATCGTGATGTTTGCTGGTAATCACCAGATACTTCATGCCGGCATCCTGCGCCATCTGCACCCACTTTTCGGCGTCAAACTTGACCGGGTTGAACTGCTTGGCAAGTTCCGCGTACTCCACCGCGGGAATTTTGGCGTCGTGCATGATCCACTCGCCGATGTGTTCGAAGTGCTGGCCCTTCCAAACGCCAGCGGGAATCGCATACAGGCCCCAATGAATAAAGAGCCCGAACTTGGCTTCGCGAAACCACTCCATTTTGGCGTCCTGCGAGGCCGGCATTGGCAGAGGCTTGGCGCCAGGCTGGGCCGCGGCTGAAAATGCGAACGTGCCGGCCAAGGCCCAGGCGGCGAGCTTTATCGGTACAAATCCGCGAAATCGTGGCATTCGGAAGCTCCTTGCAGGCTCTTATTGCCGCACATTCCGAGCGCGAATTCAAGACGAACCGCCAGGCGACGACAGGGACAACGGCGCTTTCGGCAAACTGCGGCAACGGCATCCGCGTCATCGCCCGCCACCAGCAAGCGCCGCGCTGCAACACCACTTATACTGATCCATACGATATTCATGTCCGGCGTTCTTCTTGGTCCCATGAAACGATGGCCGCTGGTTTCTGCAGCCTTCGGTCTGGCGGCGCTGCTCGCCGCACAATCTTGGAAAGAAAAGTCCGTTTCGGCGGCAACAACCGGCCCTTCGTTCGTCGAATTTGAAAGCGGCCAGGTGCGACCGCTGGCGCTTTCTGCAGA
>DATAUH010000051.1:0-15241 GCA_036268375.1 Bryobacteraceae bacterium
CGGCCGCCGCACCCGCAGAATCGCAATCGTTCGGATAGCATCGGCAGCGTTCGGTCTGTGGGTTGTTGCATCGGCGTTCGTTCACCGGCTGCCGCACGCAGTTACCGACCGCTCAGGAGCGCCGATTATGGCGGGCGCGGAGATTACGCCGTCCGTAGCGGAGGCCTTTAACCATGCTTGTATCGATTGCCATTCCGAGAAGACCCATTGGCCCTGGTACAGCAATCTGGCGCCGATGTCGTGGCTGATTGAAGGCGACGTCAAGCGGGCGCGAAGCCGCATGAATTTGTCTCGCTGGGATGGTATCGACACGGCGGAACAACGCGGGCTTCTGACAGCCATTGCGACGGTAATTGAGAATCACGAGATGCCGCCGCAGAGATATTTGATGCAGCACCCGCAGGCGAAGCTATCCGCGGAGGATTTCGCCAAGGTGATCGAATGGACGCGCGCCGAGCGGCGCCGGCTTCGCGTTTCGGTCGACGCTGTCAGTAACAAGTGACATGCAAGTAAATTCCCTCAGTGGGAATATTTGAGAGTCCTGCGCGGTCCAGCATATGTCCGCATTCTGAAGGAGAAACCTGTTGTGAAAAAATTTATCAAGAATAATCATCTCGAAGACAACATCGATCGCCGGGGATTCCTGCAATGTATGGCGTGGGCCGGGACGGGCGTCCTTTGGACGTTTGCGGGCGGCGTACCAACGTCGAAGTTGCTCGCGGCCGATACCAAATCCTCCAAGGACGACTTCACCTTTGTCCAGATCAGCGACAGCCACATTGGATTCAACCGTCCGGCGAATACGGATGTGAACGGCACGATGAAGGCCGCGATCGATAAGATCAATGCTCTGCCGAACCAGCCGGAGTTTCTGATTCATACCGGCGACCTTACGCACCAGGCGAAGCCCGCCGAGTTCGACGGCATGAATCAAATCCTGCAATCGGCGCGCGCGAAAGATGTCTTCTATGTTCCGGGCGAACACGATACATCGGTAGACGATGGGAAGGCATACCTGGAACGTTACGGAAAGAATACGAAGGGCAAGGGCTGGTATAGCTTCGATCACAAGGGCGTGCACTTCGTCGGGTTAGTAAACGTGATGCAACTCGAGGGCATGGGTAAACTCGGCGTGGATCAGATCAAGTGGCTTGAAGACGACTTGAAGAGCCGATCGGCAAGCACGCCCGTTGTGCTCTTCGCCCACATTCCACTGTGGACTGTGTATCCCACGTGGGGCTGGGGCACGGAGGACAGCGCCCAGGCGTTGACATCTCTGAAGCGCTTCGGGTCCGTTACCGTGCTGAACGGCCACATACACCAGGTGATGCAGAAAGTTGAAGGCAATGTCACTTTCCACACGGCGATGTCGACTGCATTTCCGCAACCCGCGCCTGGGTCCGCGCCGGCCCCTGGTCCGATGAAAGTGGCGGACGATCAGCTTCGGGGCGTTCTCGGCATTTCGGAAGTCAACTTCGTGCGCCGCAATCACAGCCTTGCCGTTGTGGATTCCACGCTTGCAGAGACGATGGTGAAATGATGCGGAAACTTCCCCTGGCCGTATTAATCGCGGTGGGAAGCGTCTCCGTGGCGGGATTCGTCGCGTCAACCGCGGGACTGTTGTGGGCTGACAACGGTCCGGGAAAAGAGGTTTTCGAGAAGCGTTGCACAGGGTGCCACGGTCTCGATAATGAAAAGGCGGCCCCGCACCTGCGCGGCGTATACGGAAGGCGCGCGGCGAGCCTGGCTACCTTTTCATACTCGGACGCGCTGCGAAAATCAGCCATCACGTGGGACGCCGGCACACTCGATAAATGGCTTACCGACCCGGACTCTTTAGTGCCCGATAACGATATGGCATTCCGAGTTACGAAGCCAGACGAACGGACGGCTATCATTGCTTACTTGAAGGAGATCTCTGGTAAGTGAAGATCGCTTACTTTTCGGGGATATCTCGTTTTGACTAATGAATCGACCCGGACTATAGGTCCGGGTCCGAAGGGCTGATGAAAGCAGGCGATTACGCGGCGATGTCGTGAAATTCTATTTGCCACGCATCGTATTCGGGCGTGGTTCGAAACGCGTTGGGCAGAGACCGCCGGTACTTGCCTTCGTCATAGGGCAAGCCGAGCAGGCTGGCGGTGGTAAATACCTCGTGGCAGGTATGCATTCCGCCACCGACCAGGTATGCAACACAGGCGAAGGTGTAACGCGCGAGTTCCTCGCCTTTGATGGTGCTGAAGGTGTTGGCGCTTTGCAAAAGGGTGCCTGTGGTACCGGAAGGTCCGGCGCCGAAGCCCGTGTTGCTTTGTTCGATGGATTGACGGAAGACCGGCGACATGGAGTCGAAATCGGGGGTAAAGCGATCGACGCCACGCGCCCTCTCCTCAGTGGATTTGATGGCATCCATGGATAGGCTAAGGCGCGCCAGGCACGCTTCCATTCCGATGTCTGCTCCATCGACGAGAATTCCCGGCTTGTCGGTCTTCTCGGGCTCGCCGCGATCCCTGCGGCCGCGGTAGCGAGGATCGAACAGCGCCACCGGGCGGACTTGCATGCCAAGAGACTCCATCTTCATCCATGTGGGCGACCGCTTCCACTCCCAAGCGTCGGGCATTATCTTCTTGAGCGTGGTTTCGCGTTTGGTTTTGTCGTCGAGCGTTTCCTTGGTGGGCGTAGATGGCGGCGTGACCTTCATAATTTGATTGCGAAGGTCCTCCGGCATAGGGCGGATCCAACGGTTGTCCAGATCGATTGGGCCGAGTGATTTGAAGATCCGAAGGAAATTGTCTTGAATGTTCATGATCTTCGGAATATCGCGCGGATTCGACGCCAGGGCTGACATCCAGGCTTCGATATTGAGCGTCCACGTTGGCTTGGGCGCGGGCATGCGGCCGAAGCTTTTAGCCCCGTGAAGATACTTCTTGGACTGATCGATCATGAATGGCGCAGCCTCTTTTTGCAACTGAGCGATGCGCTTCCTCCAGTAATCCCAAATGGCATTGGAAACTTTGTCGAGAACTCCCGCCACCAGTTCAGAGCTGTTGAGCGCGCGATAGCCCAACACGGTTTCCGCCAGACGGCGGCGCTGCAATTTGATTTCGGGCGTGTACGGAATCAACTTGACGGCTGAAGACGGCCGGGCCTTTTTGACCAGCGCCACATCGGTTGTTTTGCCATAGACCACGCGGCCGGCCGGGGCCAGCGCGCACGCGACCAAATCCGGCTTGGGAACGCCATCTTGTTCCTGCGCCCCGGTGAGTTCGTTAAACAGTAAGTAGCGAGCCAACAGTCCTCCTCAATTGCGCCCGCAATCAAGAGCGGCGCATCTGTATTATCCGCTGAGAAGGACGTGTTGATGGATTTTAACTTGGCCAGAAGATGGTCGATGGTTCTATGAAATGCGACGCGGCGTTTCATGAAAATGTCGCCTGGAATCCAGTAAATTGGAGGAATAGCCGTAACGTGCGATCTTAGAACCACCCTCATGAGCGATCTACCGTTAAGTGTCGATGCCGCTTTCCCCACTCTCACCGAGGCGCAAATTGCCCGTTTGGCTACTTTCGGACATAAACGCCGCACCAAGGCTGGTGAAGTTCTGTTCGAACAGGGCGACAGCACGCATGGCAGTTACGTCGTGCTGGACGGCAGTCTGGAAATTGTGGCGGTGGCAAACGGACAGGAGTCCGTCGTCAAAGTGGTTTCCCGAGGGGAATTCACGGGCGAAGTGAATCAACTCTCCGGCCGGCGCGCGCTGGTAAGTTGCCGGGTGCGCGAGAGCGGCGAACTGATTGAAATTAGCCGCAACGAACTCCGCGCGATCATGCAGGCCGATTCGGGTTTGGGCGAACTGTTCCTGCGGGCTTATATTGCGCGGCGCGTATACCTGGTGGCGAATTCGATCGGCGACGCGGTTTTGATCGGCTCGCAACATTCGGCCGATACGCTTCGTCTGCAAGCGTTTTTATCGCGCAACGGGCATCCGTACACTTATGTGGATGTCGACCGCGAAGAGGGAATTCAGTCCGTTCTGGATCATTTCGCGATTCGCGTGGATGAGATTCCGGTCCTGATCTGCCGCGGCGATCTGGTTTTGCGAAACCCGAGCAACGGTGAAGCGGCGGAATGTTTTGGGCTTAATGCCGGCATCGATAGAAGCAGCGTTTACGATTTGATTGTGGTGGGCGCAGGCCCCAGCGGTCTTGCGGCGGCGGTTTACGGCGCGTCGGAAGGTTTGAATACGCTGGTGATCGAATGCACCGCGCCCGGCGGACAGGCGGGGTCAAGCTCGCGGATTGAAAACTATCTCGGATTTCCGACGGGAATCTCGGGTCAGGAGCTTGCGGAGCGCGCATTTTTTCAAGCGGAGAAGTTCGGCGCGCGTATTCTGATCGCACGCGGGGCGAAGGCGCTTAGATGCTCGCGCGCGCCGTATGCGATTGAGCTTGACGGCGGCGAGCCGGTTGAAGCCCGTGCGATTATTCTGGCGGCGGGCGCCAAATATCGCAGGTTGTCGCTTCCGAACCTGGCGAATTTCGAGGGCATCGGCATCTATTATGGCGCGACGCAGGTGGAGAGCCGCATTTGCGACGGCGAAGATGTGATTGTGGTGGGCGGTGGGAATTCAGCAGGTCAGGCGGCCATTTATCTGGCTGGTTTTGCGCGTCACGTCTATCTGGTGGTGCGCGCGCAGGACCTTTCCAATAGCATGTCGCGTTATCTGATTTCGCGGATTGAAAATTCGGGCGACATCACGTTCCTGCCGTTCACGGAATTGGAGGCTCTAGAAGGGAACGAACATCTGGAACGCGTTCGCTGGAGAAATACACGAACCGGTGAAGAAGAAACGCGCGCCATCCGCCACATCTTTCTGATGACTGGCGCCGATCCGAACACGGCGTGGTTGGATGGCTGCATAGCGCTCGATAACAAGCACTTTGTGAAGACCGGGGCCGACGTGGCTGCAGACTGGCCGCTGCGCCGTCCTCCCTATATGCTGGAGACCAGCCGGCCTGGCGTATTCGCAGTCGGAGATATACGTTCGGGCAGCGTCAAACGCGTGGCCTCAGCCGTGGGTGAAGGGTCAATGGCGGTGCAGTTCGTCCACCGGGTTCTCAGCGAATAAGCTCGCGTGGCGACTCGACGCGAGAGGTTCCGGCGAGCGCCAAATCGGCTTCGGCGACATCGTTGGGCTTACGGCGGCGCGGACGCCACCAGGTAAGTAGCCCGGTCACAAATAAGATGGAAGGCGCAATGCCAATCAAACACCAGAGTAACTTGATTGGCAAGCCGCCAAAGTCGCCGTAATGTATCGGCGCGAGTGTGGAGTAGATACGCGTCGCGAGCGGTTGCTCGGACAACTTACTCGTTCCGATAACTTTGGCGCTGGACGGCTCGAGATAGACGTGATTGGCGTCAGGAGCCAAATCACCGGCGCGATGCAGGCGCAACTCAATAGGATTCTTGTCGGAATCGGGCAGGCGCAATTCGACAGGTGTGCCATCGGGCATCGCAGTTACCCCCGCTTGCAGATATTCTGCGAGGCTGTGGCCCATCGCAGCATGACCTTTCGATATGCGCGGCGCCTTAGCGGGCGCGGCCGATCCCGTCACTTCTTGGAGGGCGATCCGGCAGGTGTCCGGGAACGCTAGTCCTATGCCTGCGAGCGCAATCACGCTGAGCAATCCGGACGCCCACAAGCCGGTTGCGCGGTGCGCTTCGTAATTGAAGCGACGGGAACTGCCTTGGGCTCGCACCGAAATCCATGACTTCCACTTGCAGGCTCCCAGCAGCCAAAGCAGCATTCCGCTGAGCCCCAGGGTCAGCAGAAGCGCGCCCAGGACGCCTACGATTTTGCGCCCCGTCTTCCCCACGAGTAAGTTGCGGTGCAGATCGATGAGCCATGCAACAGTCGCAGTGTGCAACGCGCCCAGAACCCTGCCGGTTGCTGCATCGACTGCAAGGCTCTCCTGGCCGCCTTCTGTGTCGATCTGAAGGACGTACGGTTCGCGTGTGTTCCGGGGAAAGCGAACGCGGCGGATGCGGGCGCCCGGGCGAGCCTGCGAAACTGCGTGAACAATCGCGTCCAGTCCTACTGGCCTAGCGACGCTTTTTCCCTGTGGCGCCGAGGCAAGCTCAATCTCTGTTCGAAAAACGATTACGCTGCCCGCCAATGAGATGACCGCGATTACCAGACCGGCGACGAGACCCATCCAGGTGTGCAACCACCTGAAGACCGGGCGCGCCCCCCGGTAAGCCGCGAATTTCATAGGAGCGATTAAAGCAGCCGAACCTGAAGATAAGCTTAAGAAAGTCGTCTGTCACTAGAAATTCACGAGCGCTACTTACTACCAGATTGCGCGAGCAGATAACAGTTGGTTGAATGTCCCGTGAATTTCTGAAGCGTCACGGAAAACTTCAGGTTCTCTTAAGATTCGCATGCTGTAATCTGCCTTCCGGAACCGCAACGCAGGGCCGCGACGCCCGATTTATCAGCTCCTGATAACTTGCCCGGCAGATATCGACTGTTTCTCAAACACCGGGTTCCAGAAAGGTTTGCATGTATCGCTTCACGGTTTTTGCTGTCTTTTTAGTCGCTACTTTGTCACTGCATGCCCAGATCGATCGCGCTGTCCTGACGGGTTCGGTTTTGGATCCCAGCCGAAGCGCAATTCCGGGCGCAAAGATCACCGCCCGATCGGTGGCAACGGGCGTCGATTATCCGGCCGTCGCGAATACGGCGGGGGTTTACACGCTGACGGGCTTGCCGGTGGGTGAATATACGGCTTCTGTTGCCGCGCCAGGTTTCGAGACGCTGGAGGTCCAACGGTTCTCACTCGAAGTCGGCGAAACGCGGACGCTCAATCCGACATTAAAGGTCGGCGCCGTCAGCGCCAACGTTACCGTAGTGGACGCTGCACCTGACCTCAACCTCGCTAACGCGGAAGTGGGCGGCGTGATTAGCGCCAAGCAGACCGAAGAGCTTCCGGTAAATGGCCGGTATTGGGCAAGTCTGGAAGCGCTGATTCCGGGCGCGGTCAGCGCGGGTACTGGCACGCAGGATCAAATCCGCTTTAGCGGCCTCTCGCAGGAAGACAATAACTTTCGCTTTGACGGAGTGGACGCAACCGGCCTCAACCATCAATTCGTAAAGGTGGCGGCGCGATTGCAATTTCCGTTGGAATCGATTGCCGAATTTAAGGCGAGCAGCGCCGCGTATAGCGCGGACGTAGGCGGGATGGCCGGCGGGCAGATCAGCATGGTTTCGCGCAGCGGCTCCAATGACATACACGGTTCGCTCTACGAATATCTGCGCAACAGCTTCTTCGACGCAACAGCATTCGACTCCGTAAAATCCCCGTTCCGCATGAACAATTTCGGGGCGAGCGTGGGCGGTCCCGTTATTCACAACAAGCTGTTCGTTTTTTCGAATTACGAAGGAATCCGGCAAGTGTTTTCGCAGCAGATCAGCGGCTATGTGCCTACAGATGCTTACCGCGCCCAGGTGGAACAGAAATCCCCGGCGCTGGCTCCACTGATCAATTACTTTCCGGCAGGCACGATACGGACTGCGGACCCTAACGCCAATTTGTGGATCAGCTCCGGCGCCAGTCCAACTAATGAAGATGGCGGCCTCGTGCGCGTGGACTATATCATGAGCGACAAGAGTTCGTTGTCGCTGCGCTTCAACACCGATCAGTATTACAACGTTTCGCCCGCGTTAGCTGAAAACACCTACACAACGATGGACACGCCGAATTCGGTGCTCGATTTTCAGCACACGTTTTCGCCCACTATGTTGAATGACGCTCGCATCGGACAAAATCGTGATAACTACGAGGATGCGGGCGACGGAAAGTCGCTGTACTCACTTTCGATTACGGGCTTTACCAGTTACTCGCTGGGCGATCACTCTTATCGCAAGGATAATTCCTACAGCTACGTCGATAATTTCACATGGACGCGAGGCCGCCACACGATCAAGGCGGGGGTGGAGATTCGCCGCATGCAGGAAAACAAGCTGCACGCGAAGGCGTTGCAGGGTTTAAGTTATTTGAGCGAGACTGCATTTCTCAATAACCAGCTCGATTCCTTCAGTTACTCGCCGCTGCCTGTCGAAACGCAAGCACGCAAGAACCCGTATTACGGCTACATCCTGGATGAATTCAAAATTCGGCCAAATTTAACGGTAAATGCGGGTTTGCGGTACGAATATTATGGCGTCGACTACGACAAAAACAACATTGGCCAGGTGTTCGACCCATTCAGCTGCGGTCTGCAGTACTGCCCGCCCGGGACTTCGTTCTATCTACCCAACCGGCACGATTTGGCGCCGCGTTTGAGTGTTGCTTGGGCTCCCGAAGCATTCCACGGCAAGACGGCCATCCGCGCGGGCGGCGGCATTTTCTACAGCGATGGGCAGTTTGGCGGTCTGTACGCGGCCACAACCCAAATTGGGCAATCGTTCAATCTCTCGCAGGTCAATATCGCAAACCTGTCTTACCCGGTTACATCATTTTTCGGCCAGGCGACTTATAGTTTGAGTTACTCGGGCAAGGACCGTCACCGGAAAGATGTTGCGGTGGATCAATGGACGCTTTCGGTCGAACAGGAGGTGGCCAAGAACACCATGTTCAGCGTGACATATCTCGGTACGAAGGGCACGCACGAATTCAGTTCCCAACTACTGAATGGAATTAACCCGGTGACTGGCACGCGCCCCTTTGCCAGCCTGACAAACGCGACCATCGGCTACACCAACTATCAGGGGAATAGCGATCTCGAGGCCTTGCAGGCCAGTCTGCGCCGCAATGTTCGAACGGGATTACTGATTTCGGCCAATTATCAATACTCACACGGCATTAGCGATGGCGCGAATGGCGATGGCGAATCCGATAGCCTGCAGAACGCCAACTGCCGGACGTGCGAGCGGGGCAACGCCGATTTCGATGTGCGCCACAACTTCACCAGCAGCGTTATATGGGATATTCCCGCCGGCCGCGGCAAGCATTGGCTGACCAATTCTTCGCCAATTCTGAACGGCATACTCGGAGGCTGGCAATTGAGCGGGATCGGTACGGCGCGCACCGGTCTGCCGCTGAACGTCACGCTGAGCCGCAGCGCTTCCGCGCTGCCGGACGGAATCAACAGCGCCCAACGGCCCAACATCGTGCCAGGCCAGTCGCTCTATCCCGTGGATCAGAGCCCGACGCTCTGGCTCAATCCTTATGCCTTCAGCATTCCGGCGAATGGCGCCTGGGGCAACGCGGGCCGCAACATTTTGCGCGGGCCGGGCATCTGGCAGGTGGATACATCGCTGGAGAAGCGTTTCTCAGTCACGGAGCGCTCCGCCATCAGCTTCCGCGCTGATTTCTTCAACATTTTCAATCGCGCCCAACTCGGTAATCCGAGCGTGAAGTGGACCAATCCCTCGGCAGGCACCACGTTCGGCCAAATCACCAGCCCCTACACAACGTCAGCTATAGGAACGGGGACGCCGCGGCAGATGCAGTTTATGCTTCGGTACTCGTTCTAACTCAGGGACTCGCATAAGAGCCGCTTCCCACTAACTTTAAAGGAGAAAGCTTTGAAAACTAAACTTACCGCCTTGCTTACTGCCGGCGGACTCATCTTGACCATCACCGCGGCCACGGGTTCGTTCACCCCCGGTTCGCGCACGATAATTCTGTCGCACAACGCGTATCCGGATCATGGTAAATATGCGGACAGGCTCGATCGAGCGATCGCTGCCGGCCTGCCGTTTGCGACTGAGCAGGATCTTTCCTGGATCGATGGTAAATCGGTCGAAATCCATGGCGCCAAAAACGCCTCGGGAGAGGATCCTACGCTCGATAGTTATTTCTTCCCGAAAGTAAAGCCGATCATCGAAAAGGCCCTGAAAGAGGGCAACAAAGGAAACTGGCCGCTGGTGGTGCTCTATCTCGATATCAAGAACGATCCGCCGGAGCACCTGCAGGCGATTTTGAAGACGCTTGATAAATACGAGGCATGGATCACCACAGCCAAGAAGACGGCTGATATCGCCACGCAGTCTCCGCTTGATGTGAAGCCGATGATGGTGTTAGTCGAAGACAAGCAGAACGATGTCAAGCAGCAGTATTTTTACGATCAGGTTCCGGTGGGCGGAAAGATTCGCGTGTTTGGTTCGGCGACGAAGTTCGATGAGAATCCGAATAAGCTGCCGAAGGAAAAGAAAGCCGAGGCTCTCGCGCCGCTTCCCAACATCGATCCGGAAGAGCTGGCGCCGCATAAAGCCGATAACTACCACCGCTGGTTCGGAGTAAGTTGGACGTTCATCGAAAAAGACGGAGAGGCCACCAAAGCCGATTGGGCTCCGGCCGCGGAGGCCCATCTGAAGAAATTCGTTGATTACGGCCACCGCATGGGATATTTCGTGAGTGTTTACTGCCTCGACGGATACACGGAGGCGGAAAACCAAGGTTGGGACAAAGACTACAATTTTGGATCGAAACAGGCCGTGATGCCGCGCTGGCAGGCTGCCGCGCGCGCCCACGCCGATTTTCTAGCAACTGATCAGATGGAAGATGTTGCGTCCGTTCTTCATCAGACTCGTTAACAGTTAAGCTGCACCGCTGGGCGCGCGAACGGAGGAATCGCGCGCCCCTTTTTATCATCCTTCCACGGCTCGACCGATTGCGTTTGACATGATTTCGTCATATTCTAGTGACGAAATCGTAACAAATGGACGGTCGATTTTCATGTTTAGCTCTGACCGCCGCACTTGCAGTGTTGGCCTGCTCCGCCTCCCCAGCAGACTTCGATAGCCGTCTCCCTGCGGGTCCACCAAGTTACCAGCTGAAGCTCGATCGCTTTGTAGCGCCGCCCTATGGAGCCGCTGGGGTGATTCTCAAAGCGCGCGTAAATGGGGGACCGCCGCTGCGTTTACTTGTGGATAGCGGCAGTGAATATGTGGTGCTGACGCGTAGCGCCGCGACTCGCTCTGGTTGTGTTCGAGGAGCGGGCATAGACCTTATCGGCGCTGGCGCCACATCGGCCGCGGCCGCGGCACAATCGAAAGCCGGAACATTCGAAACGGGCGACCTAACTCTACACGACATTCCGCTGGTGGTTACAGATCGTGGATTGGGCGAAGGTCTGCACGGCGTAGTCCCGCTTTCGATTTTCGCGAACTTCTCGATTCGAGTGGATTTTCGGTCCCGTGAACTTACGCTCTCGCCCCTGCCGAATGCGGCTGTCGCCGCGTCGCCGGCGCTTCGCGCAGTAGTTCGAGATCAACTGCTGTTTCTTCCCGGCATTGTCAATGAGCGGCAAAAGGGACTTTTCCTGTTGGACACAGGTTCCGCCTACAGCGCGCTGGCCGCCCCGCTGGCGCATCAGCTTCAGGTATCCGAATTGATGTCTGCGCACCTACCGCTGCAGGGAGGAACCGCGGATGTGGATGGAGCCGTAATCAACGGCGCGGTGAACTTGCGCCTCGGCGCGCATCAGGTAAGCGGCCGCATGGTAGCTGTGGATCTTTCGTTGGCGAGCCGCTATCATCGCATGGAGATTGCGGGGCTGGTTGGTTATCAGGCGTTGTGTGATTCCATCCTAACTGTGAATTACCGCGATCACCTGATCCGAATTGATTCCAAATAAGTCAGCCTGTCACAAGAAATTCATGGAAACCGCTTAGGATTGTTTCCATGAGGGTCTTAGTAGCCGAAGATAAGACTCGGATGGCGCGTCTGCTGCAGCGAACGCTCCAAAACGAGGGCTATTCGGTGGAACTCGCGTTCGACGGAGAAGAAGCGCTAAACATTGCCGTTTTGGGCGGGCTGGACTTGATTGTGCTCGATGTTATGCTGCCTGGACGCGACGGTTTCGAGGTCATCCGCAGCTTGCGCGAAGCCAAATCCTGGACGCCCACGATCATGGTGACGGCGCGGGATGCGATGTCCGATATCGTGCGAGGGCTGGACTCCGGCGCCGACGATTATCTGACCAAGCCGTTCTCGCTCGACGTGTTCCTGGCTCGCGTGCGCGCGCTGGCGCGCCGGGGTCCTATTGCCTATCCTGCCGACCTGCAATTTCAAGATCTTACTCTGAAAGCGCGCACACACGAAATGCAGCGCGGGGATCGCTCAGCGGCGCTGACGCGCACGGAGTACGCGATTCTAGAAGTGATGATGCGCCGCGCCGGCTGCGTGGTGCCCCGGGATGTGATCGTGGAAGCCGGATGGGGCGGCGGGGCCGAAGTGAGCGACAACACGCTATACGTTTTCGTTCGTTCGTTGCGGAGTAAGATCGGCAACGACCCGCAGCTGTTGCATACGGTGCGTGGCGTCGGCTATTCGCTGCGGGTCGAGCCGGTTTGAACAGGCCGTCGATTTCACTTCGCCTGACGCTTTGGTTCACCGCCGTGTTCCTTTGCGGCTTTGTGATTCTCAGCGTGGCCATGTGGGTCGGGTGGTCCTACACGCTTTCGAGCGGGCGCGACCGCACGATTACACGCCGGGCAACGCGGGCATTCGAAGTTCTCGCCAATAATGTGAATCTGCCTCAAGCGACGGTTGCCCTCCGGTATGACGAGTTCGTCGACAGCACTCCGGAAGGTAACTTAATTGAAATATCCGATGCGCTAGGAAGCGTGCTCTTTCCCCGGAATGGCGCCGCGCCACGAGACTTTCCATGGCCGACGCCCGCCACATCACCAGCAGATACATTCGAGAATCGAACTTACAAGGGGCGCGAATATCGCATCATTCAGCATCCTGTCGAGTTCAATGGCGAACGGCTGATCGTACTTGTAGCGGGCCAACTCGAAGACAATCGGCAAATGCTGGCTCGCTTTACAAAGGGTCTGATCGAAACAATCCCTGTATTGCTGATTGCCACGGCGCTGGCAGGTTACTTCATGAGTCGCCGCGTACTACGGCCGGTAGGCCGCCTTACGGGCGCGGTGCGTTCGTTGACGATCGGAAATCTGGCGGAGCGCCTCCCCACTAGTCAAACGGGGGACGAATTGCAGCGCCTGGCGGAGACCTGCAATGACATGTTGGCTCGTCTGGAGAGCGCGGTAACGCAAATCAAGCGTTTCACCGCCGATGCCTCGCACGAACTCCGCAGTCCACTTTCATTCATCAGTATGGTGAGTGAATGCGCGCTGCGCAATCCTGCTTATCCGCTGGAATGCCGCGAAGTATTCGAAGAGATCCTAGCCGAATCGAAAGAGGCGGCGCACCTTTTGGAAGATATGTTGACCTTGGCGCGCGCGGACGCAGGCAACGTTGACATTCCGTTCGAACCCACCGACCTGGTTCACGTGGTGCAGGATGCGGTGGAGCGGGCGCGCATTCCGGCCGAGGCGAAGCGCCACATACTGAAGCTGCAATGCATCGGCGGACCTTTCGAAGTACGCGGAGATCGCGCGAGTTTGCGCCGTCTGGTATGGACACTACTGGACAACGCGATCAAATACACGCCGGAAGGCGGGCGCGTGGATGTTTCGTTGGAACGAAGCCCAACCCACGTCCGAGTTGCTGTGCGCGACGCGGGCGTAGGCATTCCTCCGGAACTTCTGCCGCGCGTTTTCGAACGCTTCTTCCGCGCCGATCCCGCGCGCAGCCAAAACGGAACAGGCCTGGGGCTCGCGATTGCGAAGTGGATCGCGAATGTTCATCAAGCTGAAATCTCAGTGGAAAGCCAGCTCGGCGTGGGCTCCGCCTTTACGGTTGCATTTCCCGCTCAATCTTCAGGCTCTCTTAAGGTTCGGATGCTGTAATCGCAGCATCTATGCTGACAATCACTAAGTCACTCATCGCAGCAGCTGCTTTCACTGCGACGCTTGCGGCGCAAAGCGCGTCCACGTCCGCAAATAATGTATTGAAACCGATCCAAACCATTACGCTTGCCTCATCAGTAAAAGGCCGCTTCGATCATTTCGGCCTGGATCTAAAACACAATCGCCTGTTCCTGGCTGCCGAAGATGCGCAGGCGGTGTTAGTCATCGATTTGTCGACTAACTCGCAGACTGGGGCGATCACCGGCATCGGGAAGCCTCACGCGATCGCGTACCGGGAAGACACCGGGCGTATCTATGTTACGGATGGCGAAGCAGGCTCGCTGAAGATCTTTGACGGCGCTAGTTTTAAACCTGTGGGCAGCATCACACTCCAGAAAGATGCCGATTCCATCGGTTACGACATTAACGCTCAGCGTCTGTATGTAGTCAGCGGCGGTAAAGACGCGGGACAATCTTATTCGCTACTCAGCGTGATCGATACAACCGCTAACAAGAAGTTACAAGACATTCGCATCGAGGGCGAAACCGCGGAAGCAATGGCGCTCGACGTCTACCGGCCGCGCATCTATCTGAACAACCGCTCCGCCAATCGCGTCGACGTTATCGATCGCTGGCAGAACAAAGTGATCGCTTCGTGGCCGGTGACCTTGGGTAAGGACAACGTCGCCATCGCTCTTGATGAGCCGCATCAGCGCCTGTTCGTCGGATGCCGCAGCGGGCACGTCGTAATCTTCGACACCAACACTGGTAAGGAACTCCAAGCCCTGCCAATCGCGAAGGGCGTTGACGACATGACCTTCGACGCCGGCAGTAAGCGTGTTTACGCCATCGGAGGCGGAATGATTGACGTGCTGCAGGAAGTGGACGGCGATCATTTTCAGGCGCTCGGCAGCGTTCCGGCAGGCGGGCAGGCGAAGACAGGCCGACTGATTCCCGAAATCAATCGATATTTCGCCGCCGTGCCACAGGCGAGTGACGCGCCGACGTCGGTGAAGGTGTTCGAGCCGCAAAACGTGCCTGCTCTCAAAGCGGCGGCTGTTGAGGAGAAGGCGCAAGTGCACGCGCCGCTCGCGCTCAAGTTGGACATGCAGACGCTCTCATCGCATCCCGATTTGCGTAAGTTGGGCCTGCATACGACTCCCCCGGGCGGCAATGACAGCGTGATTATCGCCAACGGCAATACCTCCCGCCTGGGTGTGAAAACAAGCGCGGGTGATTTCGAGGCGGTGAAAGACGGCAAGACTTACTGCGCGCGCAAGACGGATGGATCGTTCTACAACATGAAGATGCCGCTGCAGGATGCGTCCGGCCGCGCCATCGGGATTCTGGTGATGGAGATTCCGTTCACATCGGCTGCGGACGACGCTGCGGCAATCAAGATGGCCGAAGGGATTCGCTCCGACCTGGCGCGCCAGATTCCTGATCGCGGTGCGCTTTTTCGATAGGCGCAAGTGC
>DATAUH010000052.1:0-3544 GCA_036268375.1 Bryobacteraceae bacterium
GGGGTGAAGTGGCGAAAAGGACCGCCGTATCGACCGCCGACCGCGACGCGGAATTGGATAAACCCGTCGCGTGTGTAAGAGCGCTGCTAGCTCGCGCGGACGACAAGATCCGACTGATGGCGGATCGATCCGTGACTGGCCGCGGCGAATGCTCCTTCCGTCGCCAACGTCGAACCAGACCTCCGATCGGGGCAAACCGGCATGACGCGGGGATACGGAATTACGTCCGTTATCATTTGGGCCCTCCAGTAAGACAATTCATAGGAGGAAAACCATGTCGTTCAGAAGAGCTGGAATCGCGTTTCTTTTCCTCGGATCGATGTTTTCATCGATCTCGTACGCTCAGATCCGGTCTGCTACGATCACCGGAACCGTCAAGGATGCGAGCGGGGCTCTCGTACCCGAGGCGCCCATCGTGGTCACACAACAGGAGACCGGCGCCGTCACCACGGTAAAGACGACGGCGGCCGGCGAGTACACCGCTCCTTACCTCGCCGCTGGCACTTACACCGTGGCCGTCACCGCGCCCGGTTTTGCAGCATACAAGCAGACCGGCGTCTCCTTAGAAGTGAACCAGACCGTTCGCGTCGACGTGAACCTCAAGCTTGGCGCCACCGAACAAACCGTCGAAGTGACGGCGCAGGCCGCACAAATCCAAACGGACAGCAGCACCGTTCAAGGCGCCGTGCAGTCACAGGAGATCAACGCTCTCCCGAACCCGACCGATAATCCGCTGTATTACGCCTCCCTGCAAG
Organism: Bryobacteraceae bacterium; assembly: GCA_036268375.1. Taxonomy (GTDB): domain Bacteria; phylum Acidobacteriota; class Terriglobia; order Bryobacterales; family Bryobacteraceae; genus PALSA-243. The sequence continues at coordinate 756 of DATAUH010000052.1, forward strand.
CCGGCGCTGTGCCGCGCAACGCGATGGGCGACACCACTTCGCTGAATTCCTTCGGCGTCGGCTCGCAAGCGCGCAAGCAAGGCTCCACGATTGGCGTGAACGGCGGACGCGCATTTACCAACGATATCCAGTTAGACGGTCTCCCCGTCATGGGTGGCGGCTACAACGAAGCCGCGGTGATGCCGAACACCGAGGGTCTGCAGGAAGTCCGCGTCATCTCGAACGACTTCAGCGCAGAATATGGCCATGGACAGGCTGTCATTGCGATGAGCACCAAGTCGGGGACCAATTCTTACCACGGACAGGCCGACTACACCAACCGCAACGAAGCGCTCAACGCGAACAACATGTATAACAACGCCAATGGAATCGCGCGGACGGCGTTCAAAGTGAACGAATTCGGCGGCGCCATCGGCGGACCGATTCGCAAGGACAAGCTTTTCTTCTTCAGCAGCTTTCATTATCTGATGCACAATCGAGCGACTACGTCGCTGACCACCGTCCCGACTGCCGCCGAAGCAACAGGCGACTTTAGCCACACGTTCATTCGCGACGCGAACGGCAGCCCGGTTCCGGCCCAGATTTTCGATCCTTACAACGTGACGCAACTCGGCCCGGATCTCTTTCAACGGGCGCCGATTCCCAATGCGATCATTCCCAATCCCAACCCTTACGCGCTGAAAATGTACAGCTTCTATCCGGCGCCGAACCGCACGCCGGATGACGTGTTCAACACGAACAATTTCCAGTCCACGACGGTGACCGCGGTACGGCGCGACAGCTTGAACAATCGTCTCGATTACAAGCGAGGCCCGCACTCTTTCTACGGAAGCGGCGGCCTGTTCTACGGCACGATCACTGCACCGCGCGCGTTCGGCAAGGCGCCCCTCAATGATGCCGCCTCAATCACAAAGGACAAGAACCCGTACGGGCAGATCGGCGACACTGTGACGCTGAACCCTACCACCGTGCTGGACGTGCGCTTCGGGTATAACCGGATCTGGACCGAGGCATTCAGCGGCAACCATTCTGGCTTCGATTCGTCGCTTTACGACGCTTTCGGCGTGCCCCAGAACATTCGCCCGTTATTTGCGATGTACGGCGCCGCGCCTGTGATTCAGCCGAACAGTTTCGGCGGCGGCTCCGGCGGCGGCAGCAACTGGACATCGGTTACCGGGGGCACGTTTGGCTCGCACCTGGAAGAACAGTCGAATTACAACCTGACGGGCAGCATCACGAAAAGCCGCGGCAAGTGGACGCACAAAGCGGGCGCGGAAGGGCGCGATCTGCAGTCCAACTACACGGACCTGGAAGAGGCTACGGCGCAGATTGCCTCCAGCTATTTCCACGCAGGCGGCAACTTCAATTTCGAATACGCCACCGCCAATGGCGGCGTCGCAGCGCAGAACGTCAACAACAATCAGAAGGGCATAAACGGCGCGGCCCTACTGCTTGGCGCTCCTACGTGGTGGATCCGGCCTGGCGCCAACGTTGAACCGGCGTTCTCGCAGAAGTATTTCGCGGTTTACTCTCAGAACGACTGGCGCGCTACCGGCAAGCTGACGCTGAACCTCGGCTTACGATGGGAATTGCAGCCTGGGCCGACCGAGCGCCACGACCGGATGTCTTCGGTGGACCTCACGGCCAAGAACGCATTTGGCTCTCTGGGCGCCGTTGTCTTTCCTGGCGTGGGCGGGTATAGCCGAAACCTTTGGGACACGGTCTACAACAACTGGGGACCGAGGCTCGGCGTCGCATACCAAGTGGCCGCCAATACAGTGATCCGCGGAGGCTATGGCCTGACTTACTTGCCGAGTAACAGCGGCTATTTCGCCAGCCCGGTGGACTACGGAACCAGCAGCTTCTCGAGCGGCACGATGGAGACGCCTTATGGCCTGAATCCCTCCGGCGTGCCCGCCTTTCATTTTTACGATAGCCAGCCGCTGAATATTGCCGTCGGCGCGAATCCCGCGGCGCCGTCGATCTACGGCGTCAGTGAGGACAAGTTCGACCGCCACTTCAAGAACGGTATGGCGCAGCAATGGAATGTGTTTGTCGAACGGACATTCGCTGGCGCGTGGTTTCTTTCGGTTGGTTACAGCGCGTCGCACAGCTCCAACCTGATGAATCGCGCGTACAACGTGAACAGCTTGCAGCTTTTTGATCCATCTTTGCTGGCCACATGGCGCGCACAATACATCGCCAGTAACGGAACGACGAATCCGGCGACGCTTCAGGTGACTAATCCGTACCAGCCTGCGACCGGGAACCTGCTTGGCTTCACCGGCGACCTCGGCGGCAGGACGATCACGCAGCAGTATGCGTATTACAAGTATCCGCTTCTGGGACCGCTGCAAACGACGCTCTCGCAAGCCTGGGCTGACTATAACGCGCTCGAGGTCCGGTTCATGCACACCTTCAAACACGGCCTGTTCATGGACGTGAACTACACCTGGTCCAAGGAGATTGACAACACGGATAACATGGAGGACAACCAGGGATATAACAGCGGTGGAACGGCCGCGGCGCCCGACTTCACGAATTTCAACAACAACCGGCGAATCGGCTTCAGCGATATTCCGCACCGGATAGCGGCCACGTTCTTGTACGATACTCCGTTCGGCCGCGGCCGCAGTTTAGAGATCCGCAACCGCGTGCTGCGGGCGGTAGTGGGCGACTGGCAGACCGGCGGCGCCGTCATTTGGCAGGAGGGCTTTCCGTTTTCGCTCAATGGCGCCAATAGCGGCGCGGCTCTCGGCCGGCCGGACCGCGTGATGGGCGCGCCGCTC
>DATAUH010000053.1:0-4163 GCA_036268375.1 Bryobacteraceae bacterium
GGCGCCATCCTGGCCCTTACACGCGAATGGGCGGTCGAACTGCTGCCCTACGAAATCCGCGTCAACGCCGTGCTCCCGGCCGAAGTGTGGACGCCCATGTACAAAAGCTGGATAGCCAACTTCCCCGACTCCGAAAACAAGCTCAACGAAATCGTCTCCCGCATCCCGCTCGGAAAGCGCATGACCACGCCGGATGAGATCGCTTCCATGGTCCTCTTCCTGCTTTCTCCGCAAGCCGGCCACATCACCGGCCAACACCTTTATGTCGATGGCGGCTACGTGCATCTCGACCGCGCTCTGCTTTGACCATGTCCAACCCCACCGAATCTTCGTTGACCGAGCGGCGCTACCTCGTCCCGTTCATTCTCATCACCAGCCTCTTCTTCCTATGGGCCTTCGGCGTTAACCTTAACGACGTCCTCATCCCGCATTTCAAAAAGGCCTTCCAACTTACCGACCTGCAGTCCTCGCTGATCCAGGCTGCCTTCTTCGGTGGCTACTTCCTGGCCGCGTTGCCCGCCGGCTGGCTCATGGAGCGCATTGGCTATAAGCGCGGCATCCTCACCGGCCTAGTCATCTGCGCCACCGGCGCGCTTCTTTTCATCCCCGCCGCCAACTCTCTGCTCTATTCGTTCTTCCTCTTCGCGCTGTTTGTCATGGCGTGCGGTCAAAGCTTCCTCGAAGTCGCCGCCAACCCCTACGTCACCATCCTCGGACCGCCCGAAAGCTCGGAGCGCCGCCTCAACCTCGCGCAGTCATTCAACTCCGTCGGCGCCGTCGCCACGCCCTATATCGGTGCGGTTTTTATCCTCACCAATACGCAAGCTGGGGTGGCCGCAGCCGATGAAGTGCGCAACGTCATCGGGCCCTATGTCGTCATCGCGGCCGTCTTCCTGCTGGTCGCTGTGATGATCGCGCTTACCCACCTGCCCGAAACGCGACGCGAAGTTACCGGCGCGGCCGCCGCTCACCCGCGCCTCGGCGATGCGCTGCGTCACAAGCACCTGGTCAGCGGCGTCATCGCCCAGTTCGCGTACGTCGGCGCGCAGGTCGGCGTCGGCAGCTTCATCATTCGTTTTGCCGAGCACACCGTCCCTGGCCTCCAGGACAAAGACGCGTCCGTCTACCTGCAATACCACTGGGTGGGCTTCATGATCGGGCGCTTCGCCGGTTCATTTTTGATGAAGTACATCGCGCCCCCACGCCTGCTTGGCATATTCGCCGGATGCGCGTTCATCTGCGCCTGCGTCGCTATCGCCGCTTCTGGAACTCTGCCGGTGTGGGGCCTGGTAATGATCGGCTTCTTCCACTCCATCATGTTCCCCACCATCTTCGCCCTCGGGATCAAAGGCCTCGGCCCGTACACCAAATTGGGCTCGTCGCTGCTAGTGATGGCGATCATCGGCGGCGCGGTCTTCCCCGCAGTCATGGGCTATGTCTCCGACCTCACCAGCATCGCCGTCGCCTTCAGCATCCCGCTGCTTTGCTATCTCTACATCTGGTATTTCGCCGTCAAAGGCTGCATTCCCGCGCAAGTGGAAGCGGAGTCCGTCGCCGCATGAGCCGCCGTTACTGTCTTACGCTCGATCTCAAGGACGACCGCGCGCTCATCGCCGAATACCGCCGACACCATCAACGCGTCTGGCCTGAAGTCACGCAAAGCATTCGTGACGCCGGCGTCGAAGACATGGAAATCTATCTCCTCGGCACGCGCATGTTCATGATCATCGAAGTCAACGGCCGCTTCTCCTTCGACGCCAAAGCCGAGGCCGATCGCTCCAACCCCAAAGTGCGCGAGTGGGAGGAACTCATGTGGCGCTTTCAAAGCCCGCTCCCGCAAGCCAAACCTGGCGAAAAGTGGCTCCCCATGGAATGCATCTTCAAGCTGGACTAGTCAACGCTCAGCCCTTCGAACAGCCTCTCCACGGTCCGCACAAACGGCTCCAGCTACATCTTCGGATCCCAGGCCAACTGCAGCACGCAGCCTTGAAACAGCGCGATCAGCACGCGCGCCAGGCCATCCGCATCGGCGTCCACAGGCAGTTCTCTTCGCTGCTTCGCTCTGCGTATGATCGCGCCCAGCAGCCGTCGCGGCTCGTTCACGCCGCGGCGAACGCTGCGCAACACGGCCGGATTCCGTATGGAACGCTCTTCAAGCTGGACTAGTCAACGCTCAGCCCTTCGAACAGCCGCTCCACCGTCCGCACAAACGGCTCCAGCTTCATCTTCGGATCCCAGGCCAACTGCAGCACGCAGCCTTGACAGCGCGATCATCACGCGCGCCATGCCATCCGCCTCGGCCGCCCCAAGCAGTTCGCCGCGCTGCTTCGCCTTGCGTATGATGGTGCCCAGCAACCTTCGCGGCTCGTTCACGCCGCGGCGAACGCTGCGCAACACGGCCGGATTCCGTATGGAACGCTCTTCATGCTGGACTAGTCAACGCTCAGCCCCTCAAACAACCTCTCCACCGTCCGCACAAACGGCTCCAGCTTCATCTTCGGATCCCAGGCCAACTGCAGCACGCAGCCTTGAAACAGCGCGATCATCACGCGCGCCATGCCATCCGCATCGGCGTCCCCAAGCAGTTCGCCGCGCTGCTTCGCCTTGCGTATGATCGCGCCCAGCAGCCGTCGCGGCTCGTTTACACCTCGGCGAACGCTGCGCAAAACGGCCGGATTCCGTAGCGCCTCCGCCCATAGTTGCAGCGCCAGTCTTCGATCCTGTTGCTCCTGGTGGTTTCGAAGTGTGTCGAAAAAGCCGGCCATCAATTTGCGAAATGCGGCGTTCGTGTCTCGCTCCCGCGCGGCCTCGCGGATTAAAGCCCACTCGCGTTTGTGCCGCCGCTGTGCGATTGCCTCGACTAGCTCTTCCTTGCTTTTGAAATACAGATACAGCGACCCCGGGCTCAAGCCCGATTCCTTCACAATGTCCTGCATCGTTGTCTGATGGAATCCCTCGCGCGAGAAGCACGCGACGGCCGCAATCAAAATCTGCTCGCGCCGTGCAGTCAGATACGCCTGGCTCACCTTAGGCATGAACTGTCGCCCCTACTGTGCGCGCCACCGCCGCGCGATAAAACTCGTATCCGCGCATGTGCTCGCCCGTTGCGCCCATGTATCGCGCCCGATAGTCCACTGAACCCACGTCTTCTATCAACCGCAGTCCCGTCGACGCCACGAAATCGTTCGCTTCGGCCGGGTCCAGTCCAAACGTCCACTGCTCTCCGATCGCCTCCAGCATGCGCGTCAGCCGCAACCCGCCCGCAAACTTCTCGGGCGCACGCAGAACGTCACTGTGCACATACGTGAAGATCGCCCAACTTCCCGGCGCCGCGTCCGCAATCGTGCCCAGCGTCCGGCGCACCGCCGCTTCTAACAAGTAGTTCGTCACGCCTTCCCACAGAAACACGGTCTTCGCGCCCCGATCATACCCGCCGCGCCGTAGCGCATCCTCCAATGAGTCCCGGCTCAGGTCGACGGGCACGCGCGTCACTCGCTCTCCGCACCGCCGCTCACACCCTGCCAGCCGCGCGCGCTTCACTCGCATCGTATTCGGGTGGTCCACTTCGATCACTCTCTTTCCCCGCAGTTCCTCCATCCGATATCCGCGCGTATCGAACCCAGCTCCCAAGATCACCACTTGTTCCGCGCCGTCGCACAGCGCGGTGCGCAACTCATCATCGATCCAGCGCGTCCTCGCCACGCCCGAAGCGCGCGCTCCGGGCCACTGCCGGTCGATATACGCGCGAATTGCGCGCCCCATCGCCGGAATTCGCGCCGCCTCTGCCACCGCGCGGTACTTCCACCCCAAGAATTGTTTCGCAAAGGGGTCCTCGAACAGGCGCTCACGTGTCGGACGAGCCGTTTCAAGTGCTCGAAACAGCGCCATATGCTCTGCCGTGCGGCTGGGTTGATCTGTTCTCATAAAAAATGAATGTTCGTTCAATTTATATCACGAAAGCTGGCCGTTGGTTTTCTCCTTCGGTCCTCGGCCCTTTCCTCCACCCGCAAACGCGGCAATTACGGGAGATAACTAGGGCAATTGTGAGAAAAATCTCAATCTCAACCTACTACTTTGACGATGGGCGCCGATCTAGAGGCTATGACTCCCGATGCGCGCCGTCATGCGCGTGGCATGGCGGCTCTGCTGCACCCTGCCGCCGA
>DATAUH010000054.1:0-39463 GCA_036268375.1 Bryobacteraceae bacterium
GCTTCCGCGACCGCCGCAAAGGTGCTGGCTTCGAAAGTGTCCCCTACGTGTACGGGCAATTTGGAAGTCACCTGATCGGCCGAAACGTTCAAGCCATCTACAACAATGTCTTTGATCACTCGCGGCGTGGATGACGGAGAGCTCATCTTACGGTTCGATGGTTCCGTGGTTCGCGGCAACGGCGAAGCGGTCACAGTGACTGTTTGCCCATTTACCGTATTGGTTGTCGTCCCAGAAGCGCGCGCCCCCGACTCAACGGGTGCGGCAGACGCCGTGAATTTAACCGCAACTTGCCGGGTGCTGTTGCCTTCTTCCTTTGTGAAGTGCCACGAGAGCAGCGATCTCAGGACGGATACGCGCAACTCATCGGGGCCGCTCAGTACGGATGCGTCCGAGACATTTCCGTCGGCATCCAGTTTCACCTGAGCCACCACCGTGCCGCTGATGTTGTGCGCGGCTGCTTGCCGCGGATAAGCTACCGGCGCGCGGTGCATCAATTGAGCGCCCATCAGATCGACAGAGACTCCCGCGGCATCGCTGGCCAGTTGTGGATCGGCAGAAAGAGGAAAGGCGCCGGTGAGATACCAGCAAGCGCCCGCTACCATTACAAGACTCGCTACTAACGTGGAGACGGTCCGTTTCTTCGACATTTGTTTCTCCTTCAAAATAGAAACTACGCGTTGTTTCAGGTGACGCTTACGCAGGAACAGTGGCGCCGGGGCGAGATCCGCATCGAAAGCAGCGCCCGCGGCCGCCATTAAGGCGTCCACGTACGAGACTCGCGCGTTGGTTACGCCAACGACCTCGTGATCCACCGCCTGCTCCCGATTGAGTTGAATTTCGCCGAGCAGCCACCAGATCGCGGGGTGAAACCAAAGAGCGGCGCGGATCAGTTCCTCGGCTACGGTAAAGAGCCAATCATACCGGCGGACGTGGAGAGTCTCATGACACAGAATCGCTTCGCGCATTTCCGCCGTCATGTCGGGAAAACCGGCCGGCAGAAGAATTACAGGCTCGATCAGGCCGAACGTTACCGGTCCGGCGACATCCTCGGACAAGCGAATGTCGGCCTCGGCATCCCAACCGTTCGACACATCAAGAGGCGTCGACCGGCGACGATAGCGGCGCAGGCGCAACATTCCCACGCCCAACATCGACAATCGCGCGGCAAAGCCCAAAGCGAGAATGCCGAAGATCAGAGCGCGCGGATCGGCGCTTTTGCGAACCGTCATCGGTTGCGAGGAAACCACCTCCGCATGCGTGAATGCCGTGGGAGCCTCCAGGGCTAGCGTTTCGCTCCTCCATGGCCGTATAAAGGGCAGCAACAGGCATGAAGCCAACAGCAGTTGGAAGAATGTCAGGCGCGCTTTGGGGGAACGCAGTCGAAGGGCAGCAGGTAGCCACGCTGCGAGGCCAACCAGCAGGCCAATTTGCAGCGTGTAGGTTAGAAGATTGTTCCAGACAGTCTCGCTCATCGCCTCGCCTCCTTATTGCTTCTCGTTTTTCGAGTCCTTGCGTCCTTTGGATGCGTTGTGCTCTTCCTCGCGCAGGCGTGAGATTTCTTCTAAATCTTCGCGGGAAAGATCGTGTTCTTCGACCAGATGGACCAGCAGCGGTTCGGCCGATCCATTGAAGACCCGGTTCACGAAATCACGCACCATGGCGCCGATCACCTGACGCTGCGGTTGGGCAGGGCGATAAACATACGCCCGGTCCTGCTGATTTTTTTTCAGGTATTTCTTCTGCTCCAGGATCTTCATCATGGTCATCACCGTGGTGTAGGCCACTTTCCGGTGCTCGAGCAGGGCTTCGTAGACATCGCGAACGGTCACCGATTCGCGCGGCCAGATGATTTTCATGATTTCTAGTTCTTGCGCGGTTAATGTCGCGCTTCGGCGTCGCATACTAAATATTTAGTACTAATGGTCGCTTGTGTCAAGCGAAATTTTAGAGAGGTATGATCGGAAAAAGAGTTTTCGCCCATGAAATCTGTTTATCCTCTCCTGTTTGTCCTTCCCTTAGCTGTTTTTGCCGCCGATCCTCCTCCGGCGGCCTCTACTTCCGGCCTCGATACCGCAGCGATGAACAAATCGATCGACCCGTGCGTGAACTTCTACCAGTACGCGTGCGGAAACTGGATTGCGAGCAACCCGATTCCGGCCGATCGCTCGCGGTGGGGCCGTTTTGCGGAACTCGGCCAGCGCAATGAACGCGTACTGCTCGACCTGATTCAAGGAGCCGCGGCGAAAAAAGAGAACCGCAACGAAATCGACCAGAAGATCGGCGACGCATACACGGCTTGCATGGACACGGCGGCGATCGAGCGCAACGGGCTGAAGCCGATTCAGCCTGAATTGACGCGCATCGCGGGCATCAAAAGCAATACCAACCTGTTTATCGAACTCACGCGGCTACAGGCCCAGGGCGTGGGGGCGGTTTTCACGTTTGGCGCGCGTCCGGATGCGAAGGATTCTATGAAGACGATCGCGAATATCGGTCAAGGCGGGCTGTCGCTGGCCGATCGCTCGTATTATCTGAATACCGACGAGAAGTCCGTGGAGACACGCGACAAATTTGTCGAACACATGACGAAGATGTTCCAGTTGGCGGGCGATACTTCCGAGGGCGCCGCCGCGAAAGCCAAGCTGGTGCTGGATTTTGAAACTTCGCTGGCCAAGGTCTCACTTGACCGCGTGGCGATGCGCGATCCCAACAAAACTTACAACATTTTCAAGCGTAAAGACCTGCAGGCGCTTACGCCCAGCTTCGACTGGAGCGCGTATTTCAAGCTCATGAAAGCGCCGCCGGTGGACACGGTAAACGTCAGCCAGCCCGATTTCATCAAGAGCGTGGCGGCGATGCTGCCCAACGTGGGCATGGACACCTGGAAGGCTTATTTCGAATATCACCTGCTGCATGCCCGGGCCGAAGAACTGCCGGCGGCGTTCGAAAAGGAGAACTTTGACTTCTGGCAGCGCTACCTGACCGGCGCTCAGGAGGAGAGGCCGCGGCAATACCGTTGCGTGCGCGCGGTTGACCGGGAATTGGGCGATTTGTTGGGTCAGAAGTACATTTCGGCGGTATTTGGAGCAGACGCGAAAGCGCAGATCACGCAACTGGTAAAAGCGCTGGAGAAGGCGTTGGGCGAAGACATTGAATCACTCGACTGGATGAGCGCGGAGACCAAGAAGGCGGCCATCGCGAAGCTGAATGCGATTACCAACAACGTTGGCTACCCGCAGAAGTGGCGCGACTACTCCAAAGTTTCGATTTCGCACGATGATTTCGCCGGAAACTCGACGCGGGTTGCGGAGTTCCGCGTCGCGGAGAACCTTTCGAAGATTGGAAAACCGACCGACAAGACGGAATGGACGATGTCGACTCCAACCGTCAATGCCTTCTACAGTCCGCAGAACAATAGCATCAATTTCCCGGCCGGTATTCTAGAGACGCCTTTTTTCGACCCGCGGCGCGATATGTCGATCAACTACGGCGCTGTGGGCGCTGTGATCGGCCACGAAATGACGCACGGATTCGACGACCAGGGCCGCAAGTTCGATGGAGATGGCAATCTGCGCGACTGGTGGACTGCCGCCGATGGCGCCGAATTTGAAAAACGCGCCGCATGCGTGGCCAACGAATACTCCGGATTTACTTCCGTGGACGACGTGAAGCTGAACGGCAAGCTGACGCTGGGCGAAAATACGGCGGATAACGGAGGCCTTCGCGTCGCATATCAGGCGCTCGAAAATACCTTGCAGGGAAAGAAGGAAGAGATGGACGGCTTTACGCCCGAGCAGCGCTTCTTTCTCGGGTTCGCTCAGGTATGGTGCGAAAGCAGTTCACCGCAGGCCGCGCGCGCGGCGGCGCTGACGGATCCGCACTCGCCCGGCCGCTTCCGCGTCAATGGAACCTTGCAAAACATGCCGGAATTTCAGCAGGCATTTTCCTGCAAGGCGCCGCAGCCGATGGTGAGCGAGAATGCGTGCCACGTTTGGTAACGGGGACGTAGTCGATCAGCGGATTTTGATACACTCTCAGGATTAACCCCAATGAGTCTTACGCGACGGAAATCCCTGGAATCGCTCCTGGAGCGAGCAAAGCACAACGAGTTGAAGCGCACGTTAACTGCGAAAGGCCTCGTGGCGCTCGGCATAGGCGCGATTATTGGCGCAGGCCTGTTTGTCCGAACGGCCGCAGCGTCCGCCGACGCAGCGGGTTCGGGCGTGGTGCTGTCCTTTCTGATCGGCGCCATCGGTTGTGTTTTCGCCGGGCTCTGTTACTCCGAGTTTGCGGCCATGATCCCGATCGCGGGCAGCGCCTATACGTACGCGTACACCACGATGGGTGAGCTGGTGGCATGGGTGATCGGCTGGGCTTTGATATTGGAATATGCTCTTGGCGCGGCAACTGTATCGATCTCATGGAGTGAATACGTCAACAAGCTGCTCGTGCAGCTCGGGATGAACCCTGTACCGCCGCAGTGGTCGCACTCGCCAATGGAGCCTGGCGGGATCATGAACGTTCCGGCAGTCATCATTCTCCTGCTGCTTTCCGCCGTACTGATAAAAGGCACTCAGGAATCGGCGCGTTTGAATGCCGTGATCGTTACTATTAAAGTCGCGATCGTCATCATCTTTATTGTGGTGGGTTGGGGATTCATCAATCCCGCCAATCATACGCCGCTGCTGATCCCCGCAACCGAGCCGGGCCACGCCGGGATGTTCCACCACGGGGGATGGGGATTGCTGGGTGGCGCGGGCACCGTGTTTTTTGCATTTATCGGGTTTGACGCGGTCTCCACCGCAGCGCAAGAAACGGTGAATCCAGGCCGGGATATGCCACGAGGGATTTTGGGTTCGCTGGCGATCTGTACACTGCTCTATATCTTGTTCAGTTGGGTGCTTACCGGCGTTGCGAGCTGGCGCGAGTTCGGCACGGTGGGAAAGGAAGCGTCGGTCACCTACGCCATCGAACACGGTATGCCAGGTTACGAGTGGCTTGCCATCTGTGTAACGGTCGCGATCCTGTTCGGTTTTTCATCTGTGATTCTGGTGATGCTGTTGGGGCAGAGCCGCGTGTTCTACACGATGTCTGAAGACGGCCTGCTGCCCAAACTTTTCTGTGACGTTCATCCAAAATTCCGTACGCCGTACAAAGCCAACATTCTGTTGTTCTTCTTTGTAGGCGCGTTCGCCGCGTTCTTGCCTGAATCGCTGGCGGGCGACCTCACCTCCATTGGGACCTTGTTAGCCTTCGTTCTGGTGTGTATTGGCGTGATCATCATGCGCAAGCTTCAACCGAATGCGAATCGCCCGTTCCGGACCCCGCTGGTGCCGCTGGTGCCGATTCTCGGAGTGCTGGTCTGCGGCGGCATGATCATCTCACGCGACGCGCAGACGCAGTTAACCGCGCTCGGCTGGATGGTGATCGGGTTCGTGATCTACTTCGTTTACGGCAAGACCCACAGCAAGCTGAACACCGGCGGTTAGCGCCAAGTTTATCGGCGGTGTTTGCGTCCCGCGCGGGGCTGCGTGCGAGCTACGGTTTGCGGCGCAGCTTCGGCGCTGGCGCTGATCCGCTCCGGCGCCAGTTTGCTCAAGATGCGGTCCTTGATCCAGTGCTCGTCCCACCACTCGCGCGGATTGATCTGAACGCCGTCGATCTGCATGCTGAAGTGGACGTGAACGCCGCCGGCTAATCCAGTCTGGCCGGCGATGCCCATCTTTTGGCCTTTTTTCACCATATCGCCGACCTTCACATCGATCTCTTTCAGATGGCCGTAGATCGATTGCAGCGCATAGCCGTGGTCCAGCACAATGCAATTTCCGTAGATGCCGAGGTCTGCCGCCCAGACGACGCGTCCATCGTTGGCGGCCTGAACCGGACCATTGGCGACGTCGGAAAGATCGAAGCCCAGGTGCACTTGATGATCGATCTGCTTGCCGCGATAGATGTAATTGCGGGCGTCGGCAAAATCGGCCTCCTCTTTGCCCCAATGCAAAAACGGGCCATTCCAGAGGATTTTCTCTTCCGTCTTCATGCGCAGGTCATAGAGCTGCTGATTGTTCTTGGCGCGCATTTCGCTGTTGATCTTCACAAAGCGCGTAGCGATATCCGGGCCGGAGACTAGTTGCCCCGTGGGGTCGACCGAGTTGACCAGTTTCTCCATCAGCGCGTCATCAATGGGAAAATCGCGCACACGAAATTTCTTTGGGAAAAGTTTGAACCAGAAGTGAGTCGTGGCTTCCGTGCCGGCCGCGTTCCGCGCAAAGACTAGCGGAGTGATATCCGGGGGCAGATCCCAGGCGTACGCGAACATGGAAAAGCGCTCGCCGGGATGGCCGGGAAGCGGAAAGCTGCGGAACGTGTACTTGCCGACCTTGACGCCGGCTTCGGTCCACGATCCGCTGGGCGTAAAAGTGACCAGTTCCATGCCCGCCTGATTGACGTAATGCTGCAGGCCGTCCGCAATCACTCGGGGCGGGGCCAGGATGACGTTGACGTCGTAAGAGGCGGAGTCGGTGCTGGCGCGCAAATCGTTAGAAACCGCTTCGGCTACAAGTTTCGCGGGTCCTTCCTTCAGATTCGGGGCTTTATTTTTTCCCGCTTCGAACATGAAGAGGCGCGGCGGCGCGTTGCGCTGCCAGAAGAGGTGGGTGGCGGGCTCCGACTTCTCGAACAGCGGATAGCGCGCGCCGTTCTGTTCGATGAACGCCGAAAGCTTGCGTTCACCGTGCGGGTTGTTCGCTTTGATGTTGACGGGCGTATTCAGTCCGACGGTTTTCACGTCGGGCATGAGCGCGAATGTGGTGTGTCCCGACATCACGAAGAGTCCAACGACAGCCACGATCAAAAGAAGGGGAATGATTAAGAGAATGAATTTCACGATTTTCGTTATGCCGCGATGCGCGGCCTCCCAGCGCGGATTGTGTGGGCGTCAAGCGTTCTCAACTACTTCTTCACCCACGAATCCGCCCACTCCAGAACCGTTTTGTACCACAGCAAGCTGTTTTGCGGTTTGAGCACCCAGTGTCCTTCATCAGGATAGACCAGGAGCTTCGAAGGAATTTTCTGCAACTGCAAAGCAGTGAACAACTCCAGACTTTGTGTATACGGCACGCGGAAGTCCAACTCGCCGGCTACCACGAGCGTTGGAGTGTTAAAGTCTTTGACGAAGCTGTCGGGCGACATGCGCGCGTAATCTTCGGGCTTGTCCCACGGCGTTCCGCCCATTTCCCAAAGCGGGAACCAAAGCTCCTCGGTCGCGCCGAACATGCTTTTCAAATCGTAGAGGCCGGCGTGGGAGATCAGAGCTTTAAATCTTTGCGTGTGCCCGAGAATCCAATCGATCATGTAGCCGCCGTACGATCCGCCGGCTGCGACCATGCGCGCGCCATCGGCATATGGCAGTTCCACAACCACGTGGTCTGTCACGGCCATGATGTCGTCAAAAGGCTTGCCGCCCCAATCGTGGTTGATGTCATCGATGAACTTTTGCCCGTAGCCGATGGAGCCGCGCGGATTCGGCATCACGACGACATAACCGGCCGCGGCGAATACCTGCGCGTTCCAACGATAGCTCCAACTTTGACCCCAATTTCCCTGAGGGCCCCCGTGTATCAGCATCAGCACGGGGTATTTTCGAGCGCTGGTGAATCCGAAGGGCTTGACGACGAAGCTCTGTACGCGAGCGCCATCCGGCATATCCACCCAAAACTCATCGAGCGGGGTCATCTGATGCGAATTCAACGTGGCGTCGTTCAGATGCGTAAGCGCAACGGAAGCGCCGCCTGAAGACGACGCGCGATAGATCTCAACGGGTGAGGCGCCGGTCTGCTGCGTGTAAACCATCATTTTCCCGTTGCGCGTCAGTTGCATGTCGTCGAACTCGGCGTCGCCGCTGACGACGTTGCGAATCTCTCCACCGGTTACCGGAATCATCTCGATGGGCTGGCGGCCGCGATCGGTGGTAGTGAAGAAAATGGCGTTGGAATCGGGCGCCCAGGTGAAGCTGTTCACCCAGCGGTCGAGGTTTTCGGTAAGGGAAGTGATCCGATTGCTGGCGCGCTCCAACACTGTCAATCGCCAGCGATCGCTTTCGTAGCCGGAGCGGGCTTGAGAGCGCCAGGCGATATATTTTCCGTCCGGCGAATACTGAGGGCTGACGTCGCCGCCCATTGAGGTCGAGATCTTGCGCGCCGGCGTGGTCGCAGTTGGTCCGGCGATGGGTACGACGAACAGATCGGCGTTGGTGCTGGTGGCGGCGACAACATCCAGATTGACGGAGTAGCAGACCTCGTTGCCATCGGGCGAAACATCGTAATCGCTGAGGCCCAAGAGCCCGCCGGCGGCCAGATCGCGAGGGGCGCCTCCATCGAGAGAGATGGCCAGCAGGTGCGTACGCCGGCGCGATTGCCAATCCACCCAGTGGCGGAAAAGCAGTTCGCTGTAGATGCGCGCCTTCACTTTATTTCTGTCATCGTCGGCGAGATTCTTCTGATTGCACGCATCGTCGGCGCCGCATTCCGGATAGACGGAGCTCGTGAAGAGCAGATTCTTTCCGTCCGGCGAATAGAGCACGCCTTCGGCTTCGGTGGCAAAATGCGTGACTTGTTTGGTATTGCCGCCGTCGAGATCCATCAGCCAGATTTGCGAAGAGCCGGCCCGATTGGAAATATACGCGATCCGTTTGGAATCCGGCGACCACCGAGGGCGTTCGTTAAAAGCGCCGTCATGCGTGATCTGGTGTGGCGCGCCGCCTTCAATGGGCACGGTCCAGATCTGCGTGGATTTCGCATCGGCTGAGGTATCGATGCTCTGAACGGAAAACGCCACCCACTGGCCATCGGGAGAGATCTGCGGGTCGGCGATACGCTTGAGCGACATCATCGCCGCCGCGTCGAAGGGTAGTTTTTGTGCCGTCAGAGCCGCCGCGAAGGCGAGCCAAAGAGTGAACCAGCGGCGCATACATTTGCGATTGTAGCGCCTGCCTATCGCTGGAACGAAGTATTTGCGGAGCGCCGCTTAATTGCTCTTTCGAACGTCCGTTTGCGTGGGCATCTGCGAGGCATCCCAGCCGCCGCCCAACGCCTGCACCAACGAAACGCTCGAAACCAGGCGCCGCGTAAGCAACTCGACCGCCGTGCGTTGCGCAGTCACGAGCGTGGCTTGCGCGGTGATCACCGTCAGAAAATCCGTGGTGCCGGCTTTGTATTGCGCAGTGGAAACGGTCAACGCGCGATCGGCGGCGGTCACGGTCTGGGCTACTTTAGCGGTCTCTTCCTCCATGATTCGCAGGGAAGCCAGTTGATCTTCCACCTGCTGGAACGCGGTCAGGGCGGTCTGCCGGTAGGTGGCTACAGTGGCATCGTAGGCGGCTTGCTGCTCGGCTACAACGGCTCGCCGGAGGCCTGCGTCGAACAGTGTTTCCGCTAAAGCGGGGCCTACCGACCAGAAGCGGCTGGGTAAGCTAAACCATTTCGCGAGGCTGCCGCCGGTGAAGCCGGCCGACGCGCTCAGCGTCAGAGTGGGATAAAACGCCGCCATCGCAATACCGATCTGTTCGTTAGCGGCGGCAACCAGCCGCTCCGAATTCGCGATATCCGGCCGCCGCTCCAGCAACTGCGAAGGTACGCCGATCGGGATGGGTGGCGGAGGCGCGGTCAGCAGGGCGGGGCCGATGGAAATCTCCGATGGCGGTTTGCCCGCAAGCACCGCAATCGCATGTTCAAATTGAGCGCGAGCGATGCCGAGATCGATTAACTCGGATTGCGTGCCATACAGTTGAGATTCCGCTTGCGCTACGTCCAAATCCGAGGCGATGCCGCCGGCGAACCGATTACGGGTAAGCGTCAAATATTCCTGGTATGAGGAGGCGGTGCGTTTCAACAGATCCGCATCGCCGTCGATGCCGTGCAATTGGAAGTAATCGGTTGCCAGCTCCGATTGATACAGCAGTTTGGCGTTCTCCAACAGCGCATATGACGCTTGCGCGGTCGCTGCGGCCGCGGTTACGCCGCGCCGGATGCTGCCCCAGAGGTCGGGCTCCCAGGAAACGTCTAAGGGCAGGCTGAAGGCGGAGCGCGTGCCGCTGACGTTTGCAGAGCCTGATCCAAGATGCTCTTGCGTGATCGAGGGACCGGCGGTTAGGGTGGGAAAGAGACTGGAGCGCGCCACGCGCACCAACGCTTTGGCCTGCCGGTATTGAGCGTCAGCCATGAGCACGTTCTGATTGCTGATGCTTACCTGCTCTTCGAGCGAGTTGAGCGTCGAATCTTTATAAATTTCCCACCATTTGCCCTTGGCGAACGCATCGGAAGGATTGGCCTGCTCGAGACCGGCCGCCTGAGCCTCTTTGAAGGCTTCGGGCGGCGCCTCTTTGTAAGCAGGCGCTATCACCGGCGCGGGACGGTGGTAATTCGGGCCTACGATACAGGCGCTCGAGAGCAGTATTGGCGTAATCGCAGCTAGCTTTTTAAGGAAAGTCGACGGCATCAAGCCCCTTGCTCCACCGGTGCGGAGCGGCGAGCCCGGCGCCGCGCCTTCAGGCGCAACCAGAAATGCTGAAGACGGTCAAAGTAAAGGTAAACAACCGGCGTAGTAAACAGCGTGAGCATTTGGCTGAAGATCAAGCCTCCAATAATCGTGATGCCTAGCGGGCGGCGCAGTTCCGAGCCGGTGCCCGTTCCGAACGCCAGCGGCACGGCGCCCAACATGGCAGCCATCGTGGTCATCATGATGGGGCGGAAACGCAGCATGCAGGCTTCAAAGATGGAGTCGCGCGAGTTTTTGCCCTCGTTGCGCTCCGCCATTATGGCGAAATCGATCATCATGATCGCGTTCTTCTTCACCAGGCCGATCAGAAGAATAATTCCGATGATCGCGATGATGCTGAGATCGGTTCGCGTGATCATAAGAGCCAGGAGCGCGCCCACGCCCGCGGAGGGCAGCGTGGACAAAATCGTGATCGGGTGAATATAACTTTCGTAGAGAATTCCAAGCACCAGATAGACGGCGGCGAGCGCGGACGCGATCAGGTAAGGTTCGCTTTTCAGCGAATCCAGATATGCGGCCGCGGTTCCGGCGTAACCGGACTGGATGGTCGCCGGCAAACCGATCTTGGAGGCCGCCGCGTCAATCGCAGCTTCCGCATCACCCAGGGCGACGCCCGGGCCTAGGTTGAACGAGATCGTCGCAGATGGGAACAGGCCTTGATGGGTCACAGCAAGCGCGGTGTTTTTCGGGGAAAAATGCGCGAAGGCGGCCAGAGGGACTTGCCCGCCGCTGGGCGAACTCACAAAAATCCGACTGAGAATTTGCGGATCCTGCCAATACTGGGGCGCCGCTTCCATCACCACGTGATATTCGTTTAGCGGCGTGTACATGGTGGATACAGGGCGCTGTCCGAACGCGTCGTAAAGGGTGTTGTCGATGAGCTGCGACGAAATTCCGAAGCGCGAAGCCGTGGTGCGGTCATACTGCACCCAGGTTTGCAGTCCATGGTTCTGTTGATCGGAATTCACATCCTCGATGAGCGGGATGTGCTGTAAGGCCGTGAGCATCTGCGGCCCGAATTCGTCCAGATCGTCCACATTATCGCCGCGCATCGTGTATTGATATTGGGCATTGCTTTGGCGTCCGCCAACGCGCAGATCTTGCGAGGCCTGAAGATAACATGTGGCGCCCGGCAGGCGCGCCAGTTGCGGACGCAGCCGGTTTACGACGTCGTCCGCGCTCACCTTGCGCTCTTCCAGAGGCTTCAGAGAAATGAACATCCGGGCTGTGTTGGTGGCGCCGCCGCGGCCGCCGCCGGTGAAGGCGTTAACCGTCTCGACGCCGGGGTCCGAGGTAATGATGTGAACGAATTCTTGCAGGAGGCGATCCATCGCCTGGAATGACGTGTCCTGATCGGCCTGCACGCTTCCACTGAGGCGCCCATTATCCTGCTGCGGGAAAAAGCCTTTGGGTACGCGGATAAAAAGTACCACGTTCAGCGCAATCGTCAGCAGCAACACCATCAGAGTTGCAAACGAGTGCCGCAACACGACGGTCAGCACGCGTCCGTACGTGTTCACGAGGAGTTCAAATCCGCGCTCGCTTGTGCGATAGAGCCATCCGTGAGTCTTCTGTTCCTTTAACAGGTGTGCGCACATCATGGGCGTTGCGGTGAGAGAAATCATCATCGAAGTCACAATCGCCACGGAGAGGGTGATGGAGAATTCGCGAAAGAGCCGGCCCACAATTCCGCCCATCAGCAGCAAGGGAATGAATACGGCGACGAGCGATGTGCTCATGGTGAGCACGGTGAAGCCGATCTCCTGCGCGCCTTTGAGCGACGCGGCGAATGCGCTCATCCCCTGCTCGAGATAGCGCATGATATTTTCGATCACCACGATTGCGTCGTCGACGACGAATCCTGTCGAAATCGTGAGAGCCATCAGCGAAAGGTTATCCAGGCTGTACCCCAGCAGGTACATCACGCCAAAGGTTCCAATGAGCGATACCGGAACTGCGACGCTCGGGATAAACGTGCTCCGCGGGTCCCGCAAAAAGACGAAGACCACCAGGATGACCAGCAGCACGGAAATCACCAGAGTTCGCTCGGTGTCATGCACGGATGCGCGGATGGTGACGGTCTGATCCATCGCAATCTGCATGTTGATCGATTGCGGAATTGAGGCCTTCAACTGCGGCAGCGTGAGCCGGATACGGTCGACCGTGTCGATCACGTTGGCGCCGGGCTGCTTGAAGATGATGATCAGTACGGATGGCTTGCCATTGGCATAGCCGGCATTGCGCAGATCTTCGGGCGCGTCGACGGCGTCGCCAATATCGCCGATGCGCACCGGCGTGCCATTGTGATAGGAAATGATTAGGGGGCGGTAATCGACGGCGTGCAAGATTTGCGAATTTGCGTTGACCTCCCACATCTGCGCGCCATTTGAGAAGTGGCCTTTGGGAAGGTTGGAGTTTGCATTCGCCAGCTGAGTGCGAATGCTTTCCAGGCTGAGCCCGTATTTTGAGACCTGATCCGGATTTAACTCGATCCGGACCCCGGGCAGCGCGCTGCCGCCAACGGTGACCTGTCCCACGCCCGGCACCTGCGCCAGGCGCTGCGCCATGATGCTCGAGGCCGCGTCGTAAATATGCGACTTGTCCAGCACATTGGAGGTGAGCGCGATCATGAACACCGGCGAATCCGCGGGGTTGACCTTCCGGTAGTTGGGATTGCTTGGAAGGTTTGTAGGCAGATAACCGCGCGCCGCATTGATGGCTGCTTGAACGTCGCGGGCAGCGGCATCGATATTGCGATTCAGGTCGAACTGCAGTGTGATGCTGCTCGATCCAAGACCGCTCGACGACGTCATTTCCGTCACGGACGCGATGCGGCCGAACTGACGCTCGAGAGGCGTCGCGACCGAGGACGCCATGGTTTCGGCTGATGCGCCCGGCAAACTGGCGTTTACGCTGATGGTCGGGAAGTCCACCTGCGGCAGCGGCGAAACCGGTAAGAGCTTGAAAGCCACTCCACCCGCCATCGCAATCGCCACGACAAGGAGAGTGGTGGCAATCGGCCGCCGTATGAACGGTTCGCAGATATTCATGGGCGCTCCGCGAGGCGCGGATTTTCTCTAATGCGCCGGTTCAAACTCACCCTCCCGAGCGGGTTGGTTCTTCCGCGAGAATCGTCGCGCCAGGCGTTCGAAGAACAAGTAAATCACGGGCGTCGTATAGAGCGTCAGCATCTGGCTGAAGATCAAACCGCCGATGATGGTGATGCCGAGCGGCCGGCGCAGCTCCGAACCGGTGCCGTTTCCGAGGGCCAGGGGTACGCCGCCGAGTAGCGCGGCCATGGTTGTCATCAGAATCGGACGGAAACGCAGAAGACAGGCCTGATAAATCGCATCCACCGGGGCCATGCCTTCCTTGCGCTCCGCTTCCAAGGCGAAATCGATCATCATGATCGCGTTCTTTTTGACAATGCCGATCAGCAGCACGATGCCAATCAACGCGATGATGCTGAAGTCGTTGCCGCAGATGATCAGGGCCAGAATCGCGCCCACGCCCGCGGAAGGCAGCGTGGAGAGAATCGTAATCGGATGGATGTAGCTTTCGTACAGCACTCCGAGCACGATGTACACCGTAACCAGCGCGGCCAAAATCAGAACCGGTTCGTTAGCGAGCGATGCTTGAAACGACGCTGCCGTGCCTTGGAAGGCCGCCTGAATACTGGCGGGCATCTGCAGATCGTCCTTCACCTTGTTTACTGCGTCGACTGCGTCGCCCAGGGAAGCGTCAGGCGCAAGATTGAAAGAAAGCGTCACCACGGGGAACTGGCCCTGGTGGTTTACGGTAATCGGCGCGGACGTAACCGCGACATGCGAAAACGTGCCGAGCGCCACCTGTCCGCCATTCGGGAAGGCGCTCGATGACGCGGCGGCGCCGTTGAAAACCGTGCTCGAAGGCGTCGTGGCCGCACCTACGACAATAGAGGTCGCGGCTGCGCCTGCAGCATTCTTGGGTCCCGTGGAGAGAGCAGTGGAGGAGCTGCCCCCGGCAACCAAACCCGTGCCGCCGGTGGGAGAGCCTGTACCTGTGCGGATGTACAGATCGCGCAAGTCGAGCGGGCTGCGCTGGTATCCAGGCATCAACTCCAAAATTACGTGATATTGATTGAGCTGCGTGAACATGACCGACACTTCACGCTGGCCGTAAGCGTCGTACAGCGTCTGGTCGATCATGTTCGGCGTGATGCCGAGCCGGAGCGCGGTGTTGCGGTCGTACGTCAGCGTGGCGCGTAAGCCTTGCACCTGCTGATCGCTTGCTACATCACGAAGCATGGGAATCTGCTTCAACCGCTCTACCATGCGTGGCGCGTAGATGTTTAATTCGTCCTGGCTGGGGTCTTCGAGAGTGTACTGGAATTGTGTTCGGCTGACGCGGTCCTCCACGCTCAGGTCCTGCACCGGCTGCATGTAGAGCGTAATGCCCGGCACCGCGTCCAGTTTCGGCTGCAGGCGCCGGATGACTCCGCTGGCATTGGTGTTACGGTCATCGAGCGACTTCAGATTGATCTGAATGCGGCCGCTGTTCATGGTGGTGTTGGTGCCGTCGATACCGATGAAGGAAGACAGACTTTCGACAGCGGGATCCTGTAGGATGATCTTTCCCAAAGAATATTGCATGTCGGCCATCTGCCTGAACGATATCGTTTGCGCGGCTTCAGAGATGCCCTGGATTACGCCGGTGTCCTGAATGGGAAAGAAGCCTTTGGGGATGTACAGGAATAATAAAATCGTGAAAACCAGAGTGCCGACCGCAATGAGCAGCGTAAGCGTCTGGAAGCGTAAAACCACCTGCAGGGTTTTGCCGTACTGTTCGATGATCCAATTGAATCCGTGCTCGGAGACGCGGTAAAACCGGCCCTGTTGATGTTCCGGCGTGTGTTTCAGCAGCTTCGCGCACATCATGGGCGTGAGGGTCAGCGAAACCACGGCTGACACGAGAATCGTCACTGCCAACGTGACGGCAAATTCACGGAACAGGCGGCCGACGATGTCCCCCATGAACAAAAGCGGAATCAAGACCGCGATCAGCGAAATCGTCAGCGATACGATGGTGAATCCGATTTGCGCCGAACCCTTCAGCGCGGCCTGCAGCGCGGTCTCACCTTCTTCGATATAGCGGCTGATGTTCTCGATCATCACGATGGCGTCGTCCACCACGAAACCAGTCGAAATGGTCAGCGCCATCAACGTCAGGTTGTTGAGACTGTAACCCAACAGGTACATAACGCCGAAGGTTCCAATGAGCGAGAGCGGCACCGCGATGCTGGGGATGACGGTGGCGGAGAGATTTCGCAGGAAAAGAAAGATCACCATCACCACCAGGCCGACCGTCAGGATGAGCTCGAACTGCACATCGGAAACGGAGGCGCGAATGGTATTTGTGCGGTCGGTCAGGATCTGAACATTGACGTCCGAGGGCAGCGTGGCGGTCAACGTCGGCATCAGCGACTTGATGCGATCCACCACCGCGATAATGTTCGCTCCCGGCTGGCGCTGAATATTCAAAATGACCGCGGGTGTTTCGTTCCACCAGGCGGCTTGGCGCGTATTCTCGACATCGTCCTTAACGTTAGCGATGTCGGTCATCTTTACGGGCGCGCCGTTTCGATACGCAAGGATCAGCCCGGAATAGTCGGCGCTCGACAGCAATTGGTCATTCGCGCCGATCTGATAGTCCTGATATTGCCCGTCGAAGTTGCCCTTGGCGAGGTTGACATTCGCGGCCGTGATGGCGTTGCGCACGTCTTCAAGGTTTAAGCCGTACGATGCCAATTGTGTGGGGTTCGCCTGGATACGAACAGCGGGCTTTTGACCGCCTGATATGCCCACCAAACCGACGCCGGGTAGTTGCGAAATCTTGGGAGCCAGGCGCGTGTCGGCCAAATCCTCCACCTTGGAAAGCGCCATCGTCTTGGACGTTAACGCGAGCGTCAGAATCGGCGTGTCGGCAGGATTGGTCTTGCTGTAAAGCGGCGGGGTGGGCAGGTCGGTGGGAAGGAACGTGCCCGAAGCATTGATCGATTGCTGGACTTCTTGTTCGGCAACGTCGATGTTGAGGCTGAGGTTGAACTGCAGCGTAATTACGGAGCTGCCGTCGGAGCTGGTGGACGTCATTTGCTGCAGTCCAGGGACCTGGCCCAACTGAACTTCGAGCGGCGCGGTGACCGAAGACGCCATCACGTCCGGACTGGCTCCCGGATAAAACGTGACGATCTGGATTGTGGGGTAATCGACTTCGGGCAGAGCCGAAACCGGCAATTGTTTGTAGGCAACGCCGCCCGCCAGCAGAATACCTACCATCAATAACGACGTTGCTACGGGCCGCAGAATAAACGTCTGCGACGGATTCACTGCTTCTTGCCTCCGCCCCTCTTCCCTTGGACGTTGGTGCTGACGCCCGGCGGATTGGTGTTGCCCGGCGCGCTTTTTTTGCCCGCTCCGCTGCGGCCACCGCCCTGTTCGCCCTGCACCTGCGCCACTACTTTTTCACCTTCCTGCAGTTTGTCAACGCCTGTCATGACGACTTCGTCGCCCGACTGCAAGCCAGAAGTGATCTCTGTTTCGTTGCCTTCCACGGTGCCGGTGGTGATGTTACGAACCGTCACTGTGGAATCCGGCTTAACCATCCAAACATATGCTTGCGATCCATTGAGCTGAACGCCCGCGCTGCTCAGAAGAACAACGTTGGTTTTTTCCTGCACCAGTAACCGGACGTTTACGAATTGATTCGGAAAGAGCGAATTATCGCTGTTGTCATACTGGGCGCGCATGCGCACGGTGCCGGTGGTTTGATCGATCTGGTTATCGATCGTCGTCAGCTTGCCGGTCGCCAATTTCTTGCTGCTGTCGCGATTCCACGCTTCCACTGTGAGTTGCTGGTTGCCGCGCATCTTGGCGTAAACTGCCGGCAATTGATCTTCAGACAACGGAAAGATGACGCTGATCGGTTGTATCTGGGTAATCACTACCAAATTGGTGGTGGTCTGAATGATGTTGCCCGGATCCACCAGGCGCAAGCCTAGCCGTCCCGAAATGTCAGCCGTTATTCTGCAATATGTGATGTTGAGCTGCTGCGCCGCAATCTGCGCTTCGTCGGTTTGAATGGTGGCGCGATCCTGATCTACGAGCGCGTCCTGAGTCGCTTTCGTCTGTTCCGGTATTGCATTCTGCTTCAGCAGAGTGTTGTAGCGATCCTGATCGACGATCGCGTTTTTCAATGCGGCCTGATCCTTCGCCATCTGCGCTTGCGCCTGCTGTAGCTGCACTTCGTAGGGCCGCGGGTCAATCTGCATCAGCACGTCGCCCTTCTTCACCAGATCGCCCTCTTTATAGTGCACTTCCATCAACTCGCCGACGACGCGGCTCTGTACGATCGTGGTGTAGATTGGCGTAACAGAACCCGTTGTGTTGTCATAAACCGGAATGCTGCCGCGGTGCGCGCGCGTAGCAACTACCGGAGAGTTTCCACCGCCGCGGCCGCCCTTCTTTCCGCCCCCGCCTTTGCTTGTGGTCTGAGGAGGCGCGTTGACGATGGAACTGATCTGCGGCCAAAATTTGTAGCCCAGGAAAACAAGCACAATGAGAACAAGCCACCAGAGGAAGCGCAGTTTCGAAGGTGGTTTCTGGGGCGGAGCGGGTGGAAGCGCGTAACGGGGCTTGGCAGGCGGCAGTTCGTGCGTAGTTAGAGAGGATGGATCGCCGGAGGTTGGAGGTGTGCTCTCAATCATGGTGCTTGCGTTCGAAACGCCTCGCGGCAATTTCAGTCTTCAATATTGTATCGATTACGCTTGCCGGATTGGCGAGGCGCCACCGCCATTGTATGCGTTTTTCCTCAGTCGTTACGTGGCTATGAGACCACACTAACACTTGGGCGCGCCTTTGGAACCTATCAGTTACCGGCCCTTTGGGGCTACAGAATCGAGTAGTGTTTTGATTACTCGCGCGGCCGCCAAACTCACTTCCGAAGGGTACGGTTTCACCATGCGCGCCACTTCTGTATTTTCGTGTGCAATCCAGTCGCCCGGCAGCGTAGCGCCCGTTCCCCAGGCGTCCAGAATCTTCAAGCCCGCCGTGCCCAGGGCCGAAAGATCCGCCGAGAGTGGCTTCACTTCATCCAGAAGCGCATTGCTTGTCGCGGACGCTTGGAACCGCGCATCGTTGGCGGCCCATTGCGTGAACTGTTCTCGAAGGAGCGAAGCGTCGGCGGCATCGCCGGCAGGATCCACGGCCAATCGCGCCGCCGCCTCTTCGAGGGCGCGCACGCTGTCGCTTTCCGGACGCGCGGCATCCACAAACCGGTTGAGCGGAGTTTGCGTCGTGATGCGATTGCTGCGGCGTCCCGCACCGAGGCCGAGCGCTTCGGAGGCATCCGCAAGTACGCGCAGAGGTTCATTGCGGCGATCGTTAGAGATCCGGTCCAGCATCGGCGTGTAGTCGGCGCGGTGGGTCACGCCCGTCCATTCCAGTTCGCGGTTCACCGCTTCCATGCGGGCGTACATGGACGCCACGTCGGTAGTTTCGCGCGGCGACCACAGCCGCTCTGCGACTACTGCCGCTCGTGGCCAGATGCGTGAATCCACAGTCTCGGAGCTGACCAGTTCGGCCCACATGCATGCTTCGCCGCCCAGGACGTTCTTCGCCTGCTCCTCGGTCAATTGCGCTGCGGCGCCACCCAGAGGATCGACGGCGTAATGAAATTTCGCGGAACTCAGATGATCGAGATAGTACCCCCACGAAAGAATGGTGCGATGCCCTTGCTGTACTGCGTTGGCAAGCGAGGCCTGATTGCGCCAGATGTGAACGACGGTTGCCTTGGGAAGATCCGGGTGCAAGATTTCGTCCCAGCCGATCATTGTCTTGCCGTGCTTGGTGACGATCTTCAGAATGCGCTTATTGAAATAAACCTGCAGATCGTGGGCATCCTTGATGCCGTGCGCTTTTTCGAAGGCTTGAATTCGCGGCGATTCGTTCCACTGCCGCGGATTCACTTCGTCTCCGCCGATGTGGAAGTATTTGTCGGGGAACAGCGCCGCCATTTCGCCGATGAAGCTGTCCAGAAATGTGTAGGTAGTCTCGCGCGTCGGATCGAGTACAGCCAGGCTGATTCCGAAGTTGCGCAGGATATCGAATGGGCCCTTGCCGCTCGCGAGCGTCGGATAGCCAGGCAGCCAACTGGCAGAGTGTCCGGGCATGTCGAATTCGGGCACGATTCGAATGCCGCGATCGCGAGCATAGGCGACCACGCTTCGGATTTCCGCTTGCGTGTAATACATGCCGTCCGAGCCCATTTGTTGAAGCCGTGGATGCAGCCTGCTTTCGACGCGAAAGCCCTGGTCGTCGGAAAGGTGCCAGTGCAACACGTTCAACTTCACCGCCGCCATGGCATCCAGGTTGCGTTCGACTGTCGCAATCGGCATGAAGTGACGCGAAACGTCCATCATCAGGCCACGCCACGCGAAACGCGGATGATCTTCAATGTGCGTGGCAGGCGCGCGAAATCCGTCCGGCCCCGGCTGGATCAGTTGCGCGAACGTTTCCAGGCCGTGCAGCGCGCCATCCGCTGTCACGGCTTTGATCGAAGCGCCCGTCGGCGTGATGTCTAGTGTGTAGGACTCGTCTTCGCCAAGCGTTGGATATGCGCCGGCCGGTGCGTGTCTCGAGCACGATACTTCAAGCGTTGCGGTCGCACTCTTCACCGGTTTTATCGTCGACATGATGATGCCGGTCTGCCTGGCAATGCGTGCGATGTAGCGGGTGAGCGCCGCATCGAGCCGCAGGTCGCCTTTCACCGTAAACTTTCCGTCGATGGGCAGCCAGCCTGTCGAGTTCTCGATCTTGACGGGCATCGGCATCAAGGGCGGTGGGACCTCGGCCGATAGAGCGGACGCGGTGAGCAGGCAGGCAAGCGCAAATCGCATTTTCTATAGTTGACCATAAAGCTGGATTAGCAGCGCCGACGCGGGATGCCGGTTCACCTACGCGGTTGCGCCGCGCGCACAGCCCGTTTCGTATGACATAATGTGCTTTCTCAGGAAAATGAACTTTACTCGGAGAGCCGCTATTATCGGGGCAACCGCGCTTCCGGCCATTCGTGCGCTCCAAGCTCAAGCGCGCCCGAAGTTCATTGCGATTTCGAGCGCCAATCGCAATAGTGGCGGCATCAACGCGTGCTCGAAAGCCGTTCAGGTGATGAAGGCGGGCGGCGACACGCTGGATGCGGTCATTCAAGGCGTCAACATTGTCGAATTGGATATTCGCGACGACAGCGTAGGGTATGGCGGCCTGCCGAACGAAGACGGGGTGGTGGAGCTCGACTCCAGTTGCGTCCACGGTCCCACGCGGCGCATGGGCGCCGTTGGTGCGTTGCAGAACATCAAAACGCCGTCGCGGGTTGCGCAACGCGTCATGCTCGATACCGATCACATGTTTCTGGTCGGGGCCGGCGCGCTGAAATTTGCGCGCGCCGAAGGTTTCGCGGAAGACAATCTTTTAACCGAATCGTCGCGTTTGAAATATCTGGTGTGGAAGCGAGGCATGCGCGAT
Organism: Bryobacteraceae bacterium; assembly: GCA_036268375.1. Classification (GTDB taxonomy): domain Bacteria; phylum Acidobacteriota; class Terriglobia; order Bryobacterales; family Bryobacteraceae; genus PALSA-243. Next base: position 21,114 of record DATAUH010000054.1, read on the forward strand.
CCCAACGGGCACAGTAATTGGGGTCCGGGCGTGGACGCGCCTCCTTCTGAAATTAAGAAAGACCTGCGTGGTTCTATCGAGGAATTGAAGAAAGAATTTCCCTGGGCGGCTGAGAGCCTCTTGGCCGAAGCCCTTCACGATGCCGTACATCCGCCGCACGGCACGATCAACTGCATCGGGATGAATGAGAAGGGCGAAATGTCCACCGTCACGACCACTAGCGGCATGGCATGGAAACTGGCCGGACGGGTGGGGGATTCCCCCATTATTGGAGGCGGCCTGTGGCTGGACCAGGACATTGGCGGCGCGGGATCTACCGGACGCGGCGAGGAGAATTTGCGCGTCGCGGGCGCTCATACGATTGTCGAGAACATGCGCCACGGAATGACGCCTCGCGAAGCTGCGCTCGACTGTCTGAAGAGAGTCGCGCGTAATTTTGATAACGATGAACGGCGTCTCGCGGCTATCGACATACAGTTTTATGTGCTCCGAAAAGATGGGGCGTATTGCGGCGCATCACTGTGGAGTGGTGCTCAATTCGCGGTTTGCGACGAGACTCCGGCGCGGCACGAAAGTTCGGTATATCTCTTTGAGAAGAAGGGCTGAGCGGAAAACTTCACAAAAAAGGTGAGAAATCCGGATCTATCGTTTACAATAATTTTTCTCAGACCGAAAGTGTTAGAGGCAATCGGGTAGTTGAGGGCAACTTCATCCTGAAATGCGACAAGATCCAGCTGTCTGCTTGAACGCTACGTGCGTTGAATCGGGGCGCGTATAAATCTATGCCCCAAATCTTTCATTACAGTGCGAACTACTGGGCCAAGGCGTCGATCGCCGGGGTGGTTTTTCTGCTCGGCTTTGTTGGTTGGGCCGGTTACGAAATTGATCGCGGCCATTATGAGACGCGCAAGGACGAAGCTCGTGAGCAACCAATTCCATTTAGTCATGCGCACCATGTAGGCGCTCTCGGCATCGATTGCCGTTATTGCCACACATCCGTGGAAGACTCGAGCTTCGCCGGAATCCCCCCCACCAAGACCTGCATCAACTGTCACTCGCAGATTTGGAACACCAGTCCTACTTTGGAACCCGTGCGGGCGAGTTATCGCACTGGCGAATCGATTCAATGGACGCGTGTTCACGACCTGCCGGATTTTGTTTATTTTAATCACAGCATTCACGTCAACAAGGGAGTCGGTTGTGAAAGCTGCCATGGCCGCGTCGACAAGATGCCGCTCATGTGGAAAGCGAACACGCTCGAAATGAGCTGGTGTCTCGATTGCCATCGCAATGCGCAGCGCGCGCTCCGTCCCCTGGATCAAATCACCACGATGGGTTACGTGCCCAATGGTGATCAGGAAGAGATCGGCCGCCAGTTAATGGTTCAATATCATACCCCCAGTGTCCGCGTGTTGACCAGTTGTTCTACGTGCCACCGATGAGCGAACTACGGAAGAAATTAGATCTCGCCGCAGCGCGCGAGCGGCTCGAAGCAACGCGAGGCAAAGAGTATTGGCGCAGCCTCGACGAGCTTGCCTCCACGCCGGAATTTCAAGACCTGCTGGAGCGTGAGTTCCCGCGCCAAGCAGTAGGTTGGGCGCCGGATGAGAACGCCGGCGAAGGACGGCGTAATTTTCTGAAGCTGATGGGCGCTTCGTTGGCCTTGGGCGGCTTGGCCGCCTGCACCCGGCAGCCCACCGAACTTATCACGCCTTACATTCAACAGCCCGAAGACTTGATCCCTGGCCGCCCGCTGTTCTATGCCACGCAAACCACGTTGAGCGGCGTTTCGACGGGCATACTGGCGGAAAGCCATGAAGGGCGTCCGACCAAAATTGAAGGCAACCCGGAGCACCCGGGGTCTCTTGGAGCGTGCGATCCATTCTCGCAGGCTTCCGTTTTGCAGTTGTATGATCCCGATCGCGCCCGCGCACTGACCTTCAATGGTGAAGTTGCTACCTGGGCAGGGTTCTACAGCAATCTGAGAGGTTTGCTGGCGGACCAGCAGACGAGACAGGGTGCTGGCATCCGCATCTTGACGGAAACGATCAACTCGCCCAGCACCGCCGATCTTCTCAACACAATTAAAACGCAGTTTCCGCAATCCAAATGGCATCAGTGGGAGCCGGCCGGCGCGCACAGCGCTCGCGCGGCCTCCACGCAAGCCTTCGGATCCGCTGTCGCGACTCACTACAACTTCCTGAATGCCAATGTGGTGATGTCGCTCGATTCGGATTTCCTCGGCAGTGGCCCAGGCTGGCTCCGTTATGCGCGTGAATTTTCCGCCAAGCGCCGCGTAGTGGGCGATCAGAAGGCGATGAATCGCCTCTATGTGGCGGAGGCGAACCCAACCGCTACGGGGTCGAAAGCGGACCACCGGTTCCCGATGCGCGCGTCGGATGTGGAGGCGTTTGCATTTGCATTGGCCTCAGAATTGGGTGTTGGCGGAGCGGGCGGCGGCTCCAATCCTGAGTTTTCGCGCTGGGCGACCGCAGTCGCTCGCGATCTGCAGACTAACAAGGGCGCGAGCATTATCATCGCCGGCGAACAACAGCCGCCTTCCGTGCACGCACTGGCCCACGCAATCAATGCGGCCCTCGGCAATGTCGGCAAAACGGTGTTCTATACGGACCCGGTGGAGTCGAATCCGGTTGACCAGCTGGCGTCGTTCAACGAGTTGCTGAGCGATCTCGATTCGGGGTCGATAGAGTTGCTGCTGATCATTGGCGGCAATCCCGTTTTCAACGCGCCAGTGGAATGGAATATCGCGCAGCGGCTGCGCAAAGCCAAATTGCGCATGCACCTGAGCATGTTCGAGGATGAGACCTCGGAAGTCTGCCAATGGCGCTTGCCGGAGACGCACGCGCTTGAATCGTGGGGTGATGGACGCGCCTATGACGGCACTGTCACTCTGCAGCAGCCGCTGATCGAACCTCTATATGGTGGACGCGCCGCTAACGAAATCTTGGCGATGTTCACCGATGTTCCGCTCCGCGGCAGCATGGACATCGTAAAAGGATATTGGGCGGGGCAGCACAAGGGCACAGACTTTGAATCGTTCTGGCGCCGCTCGGTGCACGATGGCGTGCTCGCGAATTCCGCTCTGCCGGTCAAGACCGTATCTGCAAAGGGCGGCGCACAGCCCAGCCCGGCAGTGGATAGCGGCAAGTTCGAGGTTATTTTCCGACCCGATCCGGCTATTTACGATGGACGCTTCGCCAACAACGGTTGGCTGCAAGAGTTTCCCCGGCCTGTCACCAAATACACCTGGGACAACGCAGCGATCATCAGCCCGGTATCGGCGAAGAAGTTGGATATCGATACCGGCGACATGGTGAAGCTGAGTTACGGCGGCCGCTCGCTCAACGCGCCGGTCTGGGTTCAACCCGGCCACGCCGATAACTGCGTGACATTGCATTTGGGCTACGGACGTACAAAGGCCGGTCACACGGGTACCGGAGTTGGCTTCAACCCCTATGGCCTGCGTCAGTCGAAGGCGCTGTGGCACGATGGCGGGTTGGACATCCAGAAGATTAGCGGATCATACATCCTCGCGGCGCTTCAAGTGCAGCATCAACTCGACACCCGCCGCGGCGTGATTCAGGGCGGCACGCTGGCCGAATACATCAAGAATCCGGATTCGATCCACGAAGGTTTCGAGAATCCGCCGCACAACCTCACCTTGTATGGCGATTGGGATTATTCCAAGGGCTACGCGTGGGGGATGACGATCGACGTCAATGCGTGCACCGGTTGCGGCGCCTGTATCGTCGCCTGTCAGGCCGAGAACAACATCGCGGTCGTCGGCAAGGATCAGGTTTATCGCGGCCGCCTCATGCAGTGGCTGCGAGTCGATTCCTACTACACGGGCTCGGTGGAAAATCCGCACATCGATAATCAGCCGGTGCCGTGTCAACAGTGCGAAGATGCTCCCTGCGAACTGGTTTGTCCGGTTCAGGCGACCAGCCACAGCGCAGAAGGCCTGAACGACATGGTCTATAACCGTTGCGTGGGTACGCGTTATTGTTCCAATAACTGCCCCTACAAAGTGCGGCGGTTCAATTTCTACCTTTATTCGGATTACGAAACGCCCAGCCTCAAACTGTTGAACAATCCGGATGTCTCGGTGCGCAGTCGCGGCGTCATGGAAAAGTGCACGTACTGCGTGCAGCGCATCAATCACGCCAAAATCGACGCCGAAAAGCAGAATCGCGGCGTACGCGATGGCGAGATTCAGACCGCTTGCCAGGCCACGTGCCCCACCGAGGCAATCATCTTCGGCAATATCAACGATCCTAAGAGCCGCGTCTCGCAGCTGAAAGCCGATAAGCGCAACTATTCGTTGTTAGCTGACTTGAATACGCGTCCACGCACCACATATTTGGGACCGCTGCGCAATCCCAATCCGGAGCTCGAGGCTTAAAGGCAAAACAATGCCACAAGAACAGGAACTACTGGACCGGCAGCCGGAGACGCCGAAAGAGATACTCGGCCACGGCTATACGTTCGACGGAATTACGAATCAAATTTCCAATCTTCCACTCAAGGGCAAAATGCCCTTGATGTGGTACGGCTGCATTGCGGCCGGGTTGGCGCTAACGGGCGTTCTCGGATTAGTGGTGGTGCTGCTGTTTGCAAAGGGCGTTGGCATCTGGGGAATTCGAATTCCCGTCGGATGGGGCTGGGCGATCACAAACTTTGTGTGGTGGATCGGTATTGGTCATGCCGGAACGCTGATCTCGGCCATCCTTTTACTTCTCAATCAGCAGTGGCGAAACTCGATCAACCGGTTTGCCGAAGCAATGACGCTTTTTGCCGTGGCTTGCGCCGGTATGTTTCCGTTGTTGCATATGGGGCGTCCGTGGATCTTCTATTGGATGTTCCCCTACCCCAACGCGATGGGCGTTCAGCCGCAGTTCCGCAGCCCGCTGGTTTGGGACGTGTTTGCGGTTTCGACGTACGCTACAGTCTCGTTGTTGTTCTGGTTCGTCGGACTGCTGCCGGATTTGGCAACGCTGCGCGACAAGGCCAAGAATCCAGCCGTAAAACTGATCTACGGCGCGCTCTCCATGGGCTGGCGCGGTTCGGTTTTCCACTGGAACCACTGGGAAACGGCCTGCCTCCTGCTTTCCGGCCTCGCAACGCCGCTGGTGCTTTCGGTGCACACGGTTGTGAGCTTCGACTTCACCGTTGCCATCGTTCCCGGCTGGCACAGCACCTTCTTCCCGCCGTACTTCGTGGCGGGCGCTATCTATTCCGGCTTCGCGATGGTGTTGGCCCTGGCCATTCCGCTGCGTTCCGCGTTCCACCTGAAAGGCCTCATCACCGACAAGCACCTGGATAACTGCGGAAAAGTGATGCTCGCGACCGGTTTAATCGTCGCCTACGCCTATCTGATGGAAACGTTCACCGCCTGGTATAGCGGCAGCGTCTACGAGCAACAGGCTTTCTGGAACCGCATGACGGGCCCGTATGCGGGCTACTATTGGTTTTTGCTCACCTGCAACATCGCCGCGCCCCAGGCGCTCTGGTTCAGGCGCATTCGCCAAAGCCCGGCCTGGTTGTTCGCGTGGTCGATTATCGTGCTCATCGGTATGTGGCTCGAGCGCTTCGTGATCATCGTCAGCAGCTTGGCGCAGGACTACCTCCCGTCTTCCTGGGGCTATTTCCACGCCACGCGCTGGGACGTCGCGACTTACGTTGGAACGCTCGGATTCTTCACCCTGGCGTTCTTCCTGTTCGTACGCTTGCTGCCGGCCATCTCGATGAACGAAGTTCGCATGTTGCTCCCACAGGCAAAGGTGGAACACGAGGAGGCTCATGTCGAGTAGCTCCTACTCACCGCACGGGTTGCACGGCCTGATGGCTGAATTCGATACGCCTACTGGTCTGGTGCGCGCTGCAGAAGCGGCCTCACACGCCGGCTACCGGAAAATGGACGCCTTTACGCCCTTTCCGATCGAGGAACTGCATCATGCCCTGCACGTGCCGCGCAGTAAATTGCCGCTGATCGTGCTGCTCGGCGGTATTTGCGGCGGACTTACGGGTTTCATTCTGCAGTGGTATGTCACTGGCTACGATTTCCCGACCAACATCGCCGGGCGGCCGCTCTTTAGTTGGCCGTCATATGTCATCATCACGTTTGAATTGACCATTCTTTTCGCGTCGATTGCGGCCACCTTGGGACTACTGGGGCTGTGCGGTTTCCCCATGCCTTATCATGCGGTCTTCAACGCGCCTCGTTTTGAGCGCGCGACCCAGGATGGATTCTTCCTGTGCATTGAATCGCATGACCCGCTGTTCGAACTCGACAAGACGAAAAGTTTTCTCACTGGCCTGGACGCTAAGGGGGTAACCGAAGTTGCGAATTAAGTGCGATGGGCCTTCTGGTCTGTCGACGCAGCCGCTGCGCCGAACGGGCGCTGCGCGAAAAGTCGTGGGCCGTGTGGCTTTGCTGGCGGCTGTTCTTTCGACCGTTCTCCTGACAGCCTGCCGCCAGGATATGCACGACCAGCCCAAGTACATTCCTCTCCGTCCCAGCGATTTCTTCGGTGACGGCAGGTCTGAGCGTTCCCTGGTGGAAGGCGCGGTTGCGCGTGGACATCTCGATGACGATAACGCCTACTTCACGGGCCGTGGTCCGGACGGCAAATTCGTAGACGAGTTTCCGTTTCAGGTCACCAAAGAGGTGATCGGGCGCGGCCAAGCCCGTTTCAATATCTACTGCGCGCCCTGTCACGACCGGTTAGGCAATGGCGATGGAAAGATCGTCCGCCGTGGATACCGGCATCCGCCTTCGTATCACATCGATCGCCTGCGGCAGGTTCCGAACGGATATATTTACGACGTAATCACCAGCGGATTTGGCGCTATGCCTGACTATTCCGCGCAGATTAAACCCGCCGACCGTTGGGCCATCGTGGCCTACGTGCGCGCGCTGCAACTGGCACAAAATGGCAAGATCGACGACGTCCCCTCCGACAGGCGTGGGGATCTTAATCAGGAGGCCGGACAATGATCGCCACGCGCGCTGATTTCCGTATCTCCACCGACCTCGAAAACGCAATCAAATCGCTCCGCACCAAAGCCGGCGCCATCGGGCTGATCTTTCTGATTCTGACCGTGGTGGGCGCTTTCGCGGATTCGGCGCAGTTTTTCCGGTCGTACCTCTATTCATTTGTTTTCTGGAGTGGTCTTTCGATCGGTTGCCTCTCCTGGCTTATGGTTCAGTACCTCAGCGGCGGCGCGTGGGGCGTGATGTCTCGGCGCGTATGCGAGGCGGGGGCTGGAGTAATGCCGCTCTGGGTCGTACTATTCATTCCCTTAATCCTGGGAATCAGTTCTCTCTACGGGGGCAGTTGGGCAAATCCCAATCTCGTCGCGCACGATCCTGTGTTGCAGCACAAAGCCGCCTATCTCAACACAACTTTCTGGATCGTCCGCGGTTTTGTGTATCTCGGCGGTTGGACGCTGCTTCAGTTCATGCTGAATCGCTGGTCCGCCATAGAAGACCGGGACGGCGGCGTGCGGCCCCGCGAGGCGATGGCGAAGATTTCTGCGCCGGGTCTTATCTTTACGGCCTTTGCGGTGACCTTCATGTCCACCGATTGGATCATGTCCGTCAATGCGCACTGGTTTTCCACGATGTTCGGCCTGCTGTTCATCGCAGGCGAAGCGCTTTCATCATTGTGCTTCATCGTGACCATCCTGGTGATGTGCTCGACCTATCTGCCTCTTTCGGAATACCTGACGAAGAAGCACATGCATGATTTGGGCAAGCTGATGCTAGCAACCGTCATGCTTTTCACTTATTTCTCGTTCTCGCAGTTCCTCATCACCTGGGCCGGCAACTTGCCGGAAGAAATTCCGTGGTACAAGCACCGCCTGGAGGGTGGTTGGGAAATTATGGGAACGATCCTGGTATTGGGTCATTTCGCATTGCCCTTCGCTCTGCTGCTTTCGCAGGATATTAAAAAGGATTTCAAGAAAATTCGCATGCTTGCCCTCCTGCTGATTGTCATGCGACTCGCTGGCGTGTTTTGGGAAACGGTTCCGGAATTCTTTCCCGGACACCTGCATGTGAGCTGGATGGATTTCACCGCGCCAATCGGTCTGGGTGGCATCTTTCTGACTGTGTTTCTTACGAATCTGCTAAAAAAACCGCTGATTCCGCCACACAATCCGAACCTGGAGGAGGCATTAGCCCATGGCAGACACTGATCACGAGCGGAATGTACAGCGGCACGAGCACGGTAGCAATGAGCCGCCTATCAATCCCGATCTGAGCATCCCCGAAAACCGGCATGAGCACCGCGACGTCAACGTTTTCGCCCTCGGCCGCTTCGCTATCGGCCTCGTTATCGTCACGATCTTCTGCGTCGGCATAGTCGCGGGCATATTCCAGTATTTATTGAATCGCGAAGGCGGCGCTGTGTTAACGCGCGTCGGTTCACCGGCGCAGGACGCCCGCCAGTTACCTCCCGAGCCGCGTCTCGAAGAGACTCCGGCGCTCGATCTGCAGTCGATGCGCGAGGCCGAAGAAAAACTGCAAAGCACCTATGGCTGGCTGGATGAATCGGCTGGAACGGTTCGTCTGCCTATCGATCGCGCGATGGACTTGGTCGTACAACGCGGCCTGCCGGTGCGGTCAACGCCTGGCATTCAATCAGAAGCTGCCAACGTTTCGGTTCCCACCGCATCCGGACTGGGCCCGATCATGCAGCAGACCGGTGGCCCGCTTGCGCCCGAAATCCAGAAGGGCGGAGTGGTTCCCGAGGCAGGAAAGTAACATGCGTACGTTTCTCATCCCAGTTCTATTGGCGGCGTCGGTCGTCATGCATGCCCAGCCGGGACAGCCCGCGCCAGCGCAGCAGACCTACAGTATGCAGGACAGCAATCTGAAACCTGCATTGCCGGGCGCGCTGAAGGGCGTCGGCATCGACCAGCGGCTGGACGCGCAAATCCCCTTAGATCTCACGTTCAAAGACGAAGCAGGGCGCGCTCTCCCACTGTCTACCTATTTCCAAACGAAGAAGCCGGTCATTTTCGCGCTGGTGTACTACCGCTGCCCGATGCTCTGCAGCGAGATTCTGAACGGGCTCGCGGCCGCTCTCAAAGTGATCACGCTCGATCCCGGAAAAGATTTCGAAGTAGTCGCCGTGAGTTTCGATCCCAAGGACACGCCCGAGATTGCCAGCGAGAAAAAGCAATCGTATCTTCGCCGTTACCACCGGCCGAACACGGCCAACGGCTGGCACTTTCTAACTGGTGACGCAGCTAACATCAAGGCTCTTACCGATGCCATTGGTTTCCACTACACCTACGACCCCAAAACTGATCAGTTCGCGCATGCTAGCGCTGTGATGGTCGCGACTCCTCAAGGAAAGCTGTCGAAATATTTTTACGGCGTCGAGTATTCCGGGCGCGATCTGCGGCTCGGTTTAGTGCAGGCCTCTGATGACAAAATCGGTACGCCGGTCGATCAACTTCTGTTGTTCTGTTTTCATTACGACCCCGCCACCGGCAAATATGGCGCGTTTACTATGAATTCTCTGCGTATTGCGGGCGCGGGGTTTGTGATCTTGTGCGGAGCATTTTTATTTGTGGCTTTTCGCCGTGACGCGCGCGCCGGCAGGCATGCCACGCGGAACAATTTAAATTCGAGGCGGGTTGGATAGTTCGAGATGGGACCTACACTACCTCTATTTCCGGAGCAGGCATCAAACTTCGCGTCCGAAGTCGATCTCCTTTACCTTTTTTTCGTAGTGGTAACGGTGATCTTTTCCATTGGCATCTTCGGCGCCATTTTCATTTTCGCCGTCAAGTTCCGGCGCAAGTCGCCCACCGAAATCCCCATATCTACACATACCGGTATGCTGTTGGAGGTAGTGTGGTCTGTGATTCCGTTCGGTATCACCATGATCATGTTCGCGTGGGGCGCCAGCATCTTCTTTAAGGAGAGCCGCCCGCCAGACAATGCCACTCCGATGTACGTCGTCGGCAAGCAGTGGATGTGGAAAATCCAGCATCCCGAGGGCCAGCGCGAAATCAACGAACTGCACGTCCCGACAGGCAGGCCGATCAAGCTGACAATGACCTCCGAAGACGTCATTCACAGCTTTTATATCCCGGCATTCCGCACCAAGCAGGACGTCGTTCCCGGCCGTTATTCAACGATTTGGTTTATTCCGACTAAGCCTGGCAAATATCATCTGTTTTGCGCCGAATACTGCGGCACCAAACATTCCGGCATGATCGGCTGGGTGTATGTGATGGACCCGGAAAAGTATCAGGAATGGCTGAACGGCGGAGCTCCCATGGGCTCAATGGCTGAAAAAGGCGGCAAGTTATTCGATGACCTGGCTTGCGCCAACTGTCATAAGCCCGACGGCTCCGGCCGTTGTCCCTCGCTGGTTGGTCTTTATCGCAGACACGTGCAACTCGCCGATGGGCGTGTTATCACAGCCGACGAAGCCTATTTGCGCGAATCGATCTTGCAGCCGGACGCCAAAGTTGCAGCTGGCTTCCAACCCCTCATGCCCACGTTCCAGGGGCTGGTGAATGAAGAGGGCGTGGTTGAATTGATCGAATATATTAAGTCCCTATCCCCGGCGCCCGGAACTGGCGCAGCGTCGGTTAATGTTCCCACGCCCGCGGGTGAATATAAGCAGCTTCCCCCGGGAATGGAGCAGCCCGCGATCGGTAATTCCGTACCGCAGAAACGTTAGAGATTATGATTACCGCGGCCGTACAGCAACGAGAAAATTATTTAACGGCGGGCCATGGCCTCAAGTCGTGGCTCCTTACCAAGGACCACAAGCGGATCGCCCTGTTGTATTTCTTCACGATCACCGTGTTCTTCTTCCTCGGCGGCGTCTTCGCTTCGATGATTCGCCTCGAACTCATCACGCCGCAGGGCGACCTGATGAGTTCGGACACGTACAACAAGATGTTCACCATGCATGGCATCATCATGGTGTTCTTCTTCCTCGTACCATCTATCCCTGCCACACTGGGTAACTTCTTTCTGCCGATTATGATCGGCGCGCGGGATCTTGCCTTCCCCCGCATCAATCTCTTGAGCTGGTATCTGCTCGTGATTGGCGGCGGCTTCGCTCTCTTCGCCATGTTCGCCGGCGGCGTCGATACCGGTTGGACATTTTACACGCCCTACAGCACCACGTACTCAAACACCTGGGTTCTCGCCACCGCGGTCGGCGTCTTCATCGCCGGTTTCTCCTCGATTCTCACCGGCCTCAACTTCATCGTCACCGTGCATCGCATGCGCGCCCCTGGTATGACGTGGTTCCGGATGCCGCTGTTCGTCTGGGCGAACTATGCTACCGCTCTCATTCAGGTCCTCGGTACCCCGGTTTTGGCCGTCACCCTCGTGCTCGTCTTCGCCGAGCGCGCTTTACACATCGGCATCTTCGATCCCGCTTTGGGCGGTGATCCGGTGCTCTTCCAGCACCTCTTCTGGTTCTATTCACACCCGGCCGTCTACATCATGGTGCTGCCCGGCATGGGCGTCATCAGTGAACTGATCTCGACCTTCTCGCGCAAGCCCGTGTACGGCTATAGCTTCATCGCGGCTTCCAGTCTCGCAATTGCGATCATCGGTTTCCTGGTTTGGGGACATCACCTTTTTGTCAGCACGCAGTCCGTCTACGCCGGCATGGTGTTCTCGTTCCTCAGCTACTTTGTTGCCATCCCCTCGGCCATCAAAGTCTTTAACTGGACCGCTACCCTCTATAAGGGGTCCATCTCGTTTGAAACGCCAATGCTCTACGCGTTCGGCTTCATCGGTCTGTTCACGATCGGCGGATTGACCGGCCTTTTCCTCGCGTCGCTTGGTCTCGACGTCCACGTCACTGATACGTATTTTGTGATCGCTCACTTCCACTACGTGATGGTGGGTGGGACGATCATGGCGTACCTCGGCGGCATTCATTATTGGTGGCCCAAAATGACCGGCCGCATGTATCCCGATGGTTGGGCGAAGCTTTCGGCAGGCATCATCTTTCTCGGTTTCAACCTGACGTTCTTCCCGCAGTTCATTCTCGGCTACATGGGTATGCCGCGCCGGTATCACGCCTATCCGGATGAGTTCCAAGTTCTGCACGTGCTTTCCTCGGCCGGCGCTTCCGTGCTGGCGATTGGATACCTGTTGCCTGCCATCTATTTCGCCTGGTCGCTGAAATACGGTCCGGTTGCCGGCCCCAATCCTTGGGGCGCCACAGGCCTGGAATGGAAGACCGATTCACCCCCGCCCACGCACAATTTTGATGAAATTCCTGTTGTGAATCACGAAGCCTACGATTACACGTCCGTGGAGGCAGAGCTTGCATAAGGCAGAATCGCACGGGGGCGCCGCTGTCCATCCGCTCGCTCTCCGCGAGCAGTTCGATACCGTCGAACAGCAGCGGGATTGCTCGACTCTCGGGATGTGGATCTTCCTCATCACGGAAGTCATGTTCTTCGGCGGGATGTTCCTCGCTTACAGTATTTACCGCACGAAGTATCCCGAGGTGTTTGCAGTTGCCAGCACCAGTCTCAACGTCTACATAGGGGCGACGAATACCGTGGTCCTGCTCTGCTCCAGTTTCACCATGGTGATGGCGGTGCGCGCGTCGGCGCTGGGCAAGCAAAAAGCTATCGTAGGCTGGCTCTTGATGACGCTGCTTTTCGGTCTTACATTCCTCGGCGTGAAGGCGTTCGAATGGAATGAAAAATTTGAGCTGCACCACGTCCCGGGCTTCGCGAATTTCCATCTGGCCGGCGTGGAGCCGCAGGGCGCCGCGCAGATCTTCTTTGCTCTCTATTTCTGCATGACGGGTCTCCACGCTTTGCACATGGTGGTGGGCGTCGGGTTGCTGTCATGGCTTGTCTGGCAGGCTCGCAGAGGCAAGTACACTTCCGAATACATGACCCCAGTCGACATCTCCGGCCTTTACTGGCACTTCGTCGATATCGTCTGGATTTTTCTGTTCCCTCTGCTCTATCTGATCGATCGCCACTTGGGTAAATAGCTATGACTTCCGCCACTCCACACATGGATTCCGTCAAGACCTACATCACGGTCTTCCTAGCCCTGATCGTAGCTACGGTGCTCACCACGGCGGTGGCCTTTGTCGATTTGGGAGCGTTCAGCGTCGTTGTCGCCCTGGCTATTGCGATCTGTAAGATGCTGCTGGTCGCGCTATTCTTTATGCACGTCCGCCACAGCACCAGGCTGACGCAGGTTGTTCTGTTCGGCGGCATTCTCTGGTTCGGCATCCTGATGGGCATGACGTTGATCGATTTCAGCTCCCGAAATTGGATCGGCGTCCCGGGCCGTTAATTCAGCTAGCCGAACGGGCCTCCGAAAACTGCCGGCAGCGGGAGTGTCGACTTCTTGGTCACATCCATCGTCCACTCCTGGCCAGTAAGATTTGTTCGTAATCCGCACCAAACTTGCTGCAGCGCCCAGTTGCTTCGCGATGCTGCGCCCTGTTAGCCTGATTCTTCATGTCAGATGCCGCGCTCCGGAAGACGCCGCTGAATTCTGTCCATCGGGCTCTCGGCGCCAAAATGGTCGATTTCGGTGGATGGGATATGCCGGTGCAGTATTCCGGCATAATCGACGAACACAACGCTGTCCGCAACTCTGTCGGTCTCTTCGATGTCAGCCACATGGGCGAGATCGAAGTCCACGGCGCTGAGGCCGCCAAACTGGTAGACTTTATCTCGACCAATAACGCGGCCAAGCTCAAACACGGCCAAGCCCATTACTCCGGCCTTCTCTACGAGCACGGCGGATTCGTCGACGATATCCTGGTGCACAAAGTCGCGGACGACCACTTCTTCCTGTGCGTCAACGCGTCCAATCAGGACAAGGATTTCGAGCACATCCGCTCGAACAACCACTTCAAGACGGCCGTCGATTTCGCCGGCGACCGCTACTCGCAGCTCGCAATCCAAGGCCCCAATGCGCGCGCCACTTTGCAGAAGCTAACGTCCGTCGACCTCGCCGCGATCAAATATTACTGGTTCACCGATGGCGAGGTATCCGGCACGCCTGCGCGCATCGCGCACACCGGTTACACCGGCGAAGATGGCTACGAAATCTACATCTCGCCCGCCGAATCCGAGCGCATCTGGAACGAAGTGATGAAGGCCGGCGCCGAATTCAGCATCAAACCGTGCGGGCTGGGCGCGCGCAACACCTTGCGCCTCGAGTCCAAGATGGCGCTCTACGGCCACGAGATCGACGCGTCCATTTCGCCTCTCGAGGCCGATCTCGCCTGGATCGTCAAGTTCGAAAAGCCCGAATTCATGGGTCGCGAGGCGCTCTCGAAGCAGAAGGAAAGCGGCGTCAAACGCAAGCTGATTGGCTTTGAAATGCGCGGCCGCGGCATCGGCCGCGACGGCTACGAAGTCCTGATTGATGGCGCGCCCGCCGGTTGGGTCACCAGCGGCGGCCCATCCCCCACACTCTGTAAAAACATCGGTCTCTGCTACCTGCCCGTAGAGCACGCTACGCCGGGCAAAAATATTCAGATCGTTATCCGCAACCAGCCGGTTGATGCGGTGACGGTTGAAACCCCGTTCTACAAGCGAGCCAAATAGACATGTATCCAGAAAACTTCCGCTATACCAAGGAACACGAGTGGGTTCTCGTCGAGGGCGATCAAGCCACGATCGGCATCACCGATCACGCCCAACATGAACTCGGAGATATCGTTTATGTGGACCTTCCCAAGGCCGATACCAAGCTGGAACAAGGCAAAGTGCTGGGATCGGTCGAGTCCGTCAAGGCGGTGTCGGATGTGTACGCGCCCGTAAGCGGCACGGTCATGGAAATTAACACCACGCTTGCCGACGCGCCCGAAAAGCTGAATGAAGACCCTCACGGCGCCGCGTGGCTCGTAAAGCTGAAGCTCGCCGATGCCGCGGAAGTTCAGAAACTAATGACCGCGGCCGATTATCAAACTTATATAGGGGCTGAAAAGTAGTTGCGTTACCTTCCAAAATCCGAATCTGAACGCCGCGCCATGCTCGATGTGATCGGCGCAAGCTCGGCTGAAGAGCTCTTCTCGCATTTACCGGAACCCGTGCGCCTGAATCGTCCGCTCGATCTCGCGCCCGGCATCTCCGAATACGAAATCGTCGATTATTTCCGCCAGCGCGCCGCGGACACCGCGACTGGCTACTCCTCGTTTCTCGGGGCCGGCGTTTACAACCACTACCGTCCCGTGCTCGTGGACACGGTAGTCTCCCGCGGCGAGTTTCTGACCTCCTACACGCCGTACCAGGCCGAAATCGCGCAGGGCACGCTCACCACCATCTTCGAATTTCAAACGATGATCTGCCAGTTGACCGGCATGGATGTCGCCAACGCCTCCATGTACGACGGTTCGACGGCCGTTCCCGAAGCTGCCATGATGGCGGTCCGCGCCACCAATAAAGGCCGCGTGCTGGTCGCGAAAAGCGTGCATCCCGAGTATCGCCAGGTGCTGCAAACCTATGCCAAGCACCAGGGCATGCCGGTCGAAGAGTTCGCCTACGATACCGAAACGGGCGCCATCGACCTCGAAGATCTCGATCGTCGCATGGATGCGCTTACGGCCGCGGTAATCATTCAATCGCCTAACTTTTTCGGCATCATCGATCAGGTCAAAGCGGCTGCCGACATCGCGCACAAGCACGGTGCGCTGCTCGTCCTTGTCTTCACCGAGGCCGTTTCACTCGGACTCCTCGAGCCTCCTGCCGGCGCCGACATCGTTGCAGGCGAATTGCAATCTTTCGCAATCTCGCCCTGCTATGGCGGCCCTTTTGCCGGCATCATTGCCATTAAAGAAAAGCTCATCCGCCAGATGCCCGGTCGCCTGGTCGGCCAAACCACCGATTCGCGCGGCAATCGCGCCTTCTGTCTGACGCTTTCCACGCGCGAACAGCACATCCGCCGCGAAAAGGCGACGTCGAACATCTGCACGAATCAAGCGTTAATTGCGCTCATGGCCAACGTCTTCATGACGGTCTACGGCAAGCAGGGCCTGCGCGAGTTGGCGACGCAAAATCTGGCAAAATCGCACTACCTCGCGAGCAAAACCACGCCGCGCTTCACCGGCAAATTCTTCAATGAATTCGTCGCGCGCGTCGAAAACCCTGAAGCTGCCAACAAAGCGCTGCTCAAGAAAAAAATCGTCGGCGGCCTGCCGCTCCAACGCTTCTATCCCGAGCTGGCCGACTGCTTGCTGCTCTGCGCCACCGAAATGTCGACCCGCGTCGCCATGGATGAAGTGGGCCAAGCCGTGGCGCATCCGATTCACGCATCCACGCCGCTTCCACAACCCGATTCAGAAGCTTCCCCTGAGCCCGTGGAGGTGCAGGCATGATCGAAAAAGTCACTCAGCATCTTTCTCAGAACGAGAGCCTGCTCTTCGAAATCAGCTCGCCTGGCAAAAAGGCCTACCAACTGCCTGAGCTAGACGTGCCCGAAGTCGACGCCGCGGAGGCGCTAGGCTCCGAAAATGTGCGTGACGAAATCCAAGGTTTCCCCGAAGTGAGCGAAGTCGAAGCCATCCGCCACTTCACGCGTCTTTCCACCTGGAATTACGCCATCGATCACGGCATGTACCCACTTGGGTCATGCACCATGAAGTACAACCCCCGCATCAATGAGCTGGTCGCCCGCATCGAAGGCCTCGCCTGGGCGCACCCGTATCAGCCCGAAGCGCTCGCCCAGGGTTGTATGGAAGTGATGTGGAAACTCGAGTCTGCGCTGGCCGAAATCACCGGCATGGACGCCGTCACGTTGCAGCCCGCCGCGGGTGCGCATGGCGAGCTCACCGGCATTCTGCTCATCCGCTCGTTGCTCGAAAAGCGGGGCAATCCACGCAAGAAGATCCTGATTCCGGATTCCGCCCACGGTACCAATCCCGCCACCGCAGCCGTAGCCGGATACGCCATCGAAAACATCAAATCGAGCGAAGCCGGCGTGCTCGATGTCAGCGCGCTCGAACACATCGTCAACGAAGACGTGGCAGCGCTCATGGTGACGAACCCGAATACGCTTGGCGTCTTCGAAAACAACATTGTTCACGTTGCCGAAATCCTGCATCAAAAGGGCGCCATGCTGTACATGGACGGCGCCAATATGAACGCGCTGGTCGGAGTCTCGCGCCCCGGCGATTTTGGCGTCGACGTGCTCCACCTCAACCTCCACAAGACGTTCTCGACTCCACATGGTGGCGGCGGCCCCGGCGCCGGTCCCGTGTGCGTCAAGAAGCCGCTTGAGCCGTTCCTGCCCATCCCGCGCATGCGCCGCTCCGGCAAGAAGCTCGTCTTCGATTACAAGCGCAAGCATTCCATCGGACGCGTCCGCGCCTTCTACGGCAACTTCGGCGTGCTGGTGCGCGCGCTCGCCTATATTCTCGCCCACGGCGGTCCCGGCCTGCGCAACGCAACCGTCGATGCGGTCATGAATGCGGTCTACATCCGCAAACAGCTCGAGCCCTACTTCGATCTGCCGTACCCGTCGCCCAACATGCACGAAGTCGTCTTCAGCGACGATCGCCAGAAGAAGCACGGCATCTCCACCGGCGATTTCGCCAAGCGGCTGATCGATTACGGCTTCCACCCATACACCGTCAGCTTCCCGTTAATCGTCCACGGCGCGCTCATGATTGAGCCCACCGAAACCGAAAGCAAGCGGGAGCTGGATCAGTTCATCCAGGCCATGATCTCCATCGCCAAGGAAGTGGAGACCGATCCGCAACTGGTCAAGAACGCGCCATACAACACGCGCACCAGCCGCGTCGATGAAGTTACCGCCGCCCGCAAGCCGGTGCTGCGATGGAAACCGTCCTAGCGAACTGGACCGCTCGCCGGGGACTGTGGCTCGTCCTTGCCTTCACGCTGCTCACGCGTCTTCCGTTCCTGAACCAGCCGGTTCAGGGCGATGACGATATCTACATCACCGAAGCGGCTCACGCGCAAATCGAGCCGTTTCATCCCGCTCACGTCAACTACGTATTCAAAGGCGATACCGTCGACCTGCGCGGCCACTCCCATCCGCCGCTCAATGCCTGGCCTCTCGCAATCCTCGTCGGCGTGTTCGGGAAAGTCAAAGAGGTTCCGTTTCACATCGCGTACATCGGCTTCTCGCTCATCGCCGTCGGGTCGATGTGGTCGCTCGCGAAACGTTACTCACCTCACCCCGTCTGGGCCACACTGCTTTTTTGCGTCGTTCCGGCGTTCTTCATCAACGCCAATTCCTTCGAGCCCGACGTCCCGTTTCTCGCCTTCTGGATGGCCTCCATCGCGCTCTTCGCCTCCAAGCGGTACGCCTGGAGCTTCGTCGCGATGGC
>DATAUH010000055.1:0-2640 GCA_036268375.1 Bryobacteraceae bacterium
GGGCCTTGCGTGGTACCGGAACGGGGGAATCCGGTATGGTTTAAGTGTCGAACGAGCGAGATTTTACGACTGCGGCGTGGCGGGGCGGCGGATGGGTGGGAAAACGGCAATTCAGGGGAGTCGAAAGCTGTTAATTTTGGCGCAGCGGGGTGATTCCGGGGAATAAACGCCCAAGCTGCATCGAGGTTTACGGAGCAGCGACGGCCGGTAACGCTTTGACCGTCCGCTTACACACTTTCATCTGTGCCAATAAGGCGAAGGGCGCCATCACGAAGAGAGAAATGAGAGCGCAATTCGCGAGAATATGCGCCGTCAGCCAGCGGTGGCCTGCGGCATCGGCAACAACGGGCGAGGCAACGGGCCCTTTGAGGATGAGCAGATTTCCTAGAGCGCAGACCCCATAAAACAGTATCGCGGGATGCCAGAAGCTGCTTGGCAAAGACGCGGCCGGGGTAGGACTCGCCCTGCAGTACAAAGCGAACGCCTGGTAGTAGAGAAGGGCGGTGAGGTACCAGCCGAAGAAGTTGCTTACAGGCGTACCAAAGTATGCGCCTCCATCCCGCCAAATCCAGGCACGGTCCAGTGTCGACCAGGCAGGCTCCATCGAGAGATCCCACGCCGTCATGATCAAACTTGCCAGCAACGGCGATGCTAGCAGGCGTATCCCGCGAAGAGGTTTATCGACCTGACCAAGGATCAGGAGAGCTAAAATCCAGGCGACATACCCAATGCCGAGGTATGCGAGAGCGAGCAGCACGGGAAGCTGAAAGATCTTTGGGCCCATCAAATCCGTGAAGTAGTAATGGCCGAAAGGAAATCCCGTGCGTAGACTCACGCTTTCGGCGAGCGTTCCGAAGCCGAGACAGAAGAACGTGAAGACCGAGATGCCCTTGGCGCGATAGAGAGCGGAGCCATGAGCCAGCGCGAACAGGGCAGGGGGAACGACGTGTAGTACGACAATGAGCAGCGTGGATGCGCGGCCGGCGTAGAGTTGGAGGATTCGCGCCAGCCCGTATAGCAGAAGCATTCCCCACAGGAAATGTTCTCGCCATCGGCTGATCCGCGGGCGCTCGGCCATGGTTAGAGTTTAGATCGCGGCAGTGTAGGCGCTCCGTCGTCAGATTGCGGTAACCCGGTTTGCGCGCCCGGCCAGGCGTCGGGTCACGCGCTCCTGATTGCGCAAAACGCGCGGCGTCCACAAACATCTTTCCCACCACCGGTACACATTGATTTGAGCCAAGAGCGACCGCGCTCTCGGTACGCGGTCTTTCGCTCCGACGCCGTTCGGGTCCTGCTCGATGCGAAACAGGAACTGCAAGGGGCCGTGAACAAAGTCGAGGGCGCCTTCGGCTCTCTTGACATCGCTACGCAATCGCGCCGAAATCCAGAAAGCCATCACGCTGCCTGCGTATCGTAATTCTCCAACGCAAACCGGCCGGGTCCATCAGCTTATGACACCCCGCGCACGCCGGGTCCGCTCGATGCTGCGCCAACCGCTCGCGCATCGAAACACAATTGACGTCATGCGGCCATTTGTTCGTCTATGGGCATTGTGAGAGCGGCGGGTTGCATCAAAAGGTCCTCCGCAACCCGAATCTCACCTGAAACGGTTCGACGGGGTGGAAAACGTCTGTGAATGCCGAATCTGCCGCCGGTGCTATTCGGGATTCATAGGCGTAGTCAATGTCGTGATCCTTCCGGTTCAGCAGATTCAAGAATTCGGCAAAAACGCTCCATCTTTCGGTGACTCGATATCGGAGCTCAGCATTGAGCAAGACCGTTGTACTGGAGCGATAGATCCCGTCGGACGTCAAGTCGCGCGGGCCAAAGGCGCGCAGGCGCAGACTCGTCGAAAAGCGCTTGTAATCGTGCAGCGTAACGCCGGATGACATCACCAGCCCGACCGCCTCGGGTACCCGCTTGCCACCCGGACTGTCCGGCGCGGCATCGTCTCCGTCGACGGTAGTAAAAAAAGCTCGGGAACCGGCAATGTCAAAATCGAAAGCCACATGCTCCAGAGGGGTGTAGTAGTTCGCCCACTCGACGCCATAGCGGTTGCCCGGCTGCGACGATGGAACAGTGCCGCCGGTGTCGCCACTCTGCTGCAGTTCGGAGGCGCTACGGAGATACCAGAGCGAAAGAGTGCTTTGCAGATGTGGAAGGACGGCCGTGCGGACACCGATTTCCGCGCCTTTGGTGGGGATCAGAAGAGGGATTCTTGAAGCCGGCGTATTTGGGTAAGGATTTTCGTCCGATACCGGCTGTACCGCTTGCGTTGCGCCCCGGGCGTCGTTGCTGTGAAAACTGAATCCACCCTGTACATAGAACTCCGTCTTGGACCACGGGCCGAAAATCAAAGTCAATTTTGGGCTGGGGAGCGCCTTGGTAGCGGTGCCGGAATTGGCGGGGGTAACCAGGCTGGTGACATCAACGTGTCCCACGTCGCCGCGCACGGCCGCGACGGTGCGGAATTTCCCGGTCCACTGAATTCTGTTTTCCCAATAAAGACCCACTTGGGTGTCCGTAAAGCGATCCTCTTGCGTGGTCGCGGGTAAAGTAGTGCCGGCGCCGGAATCGGTTTTGTCCACGCGCTGGCGATTTTCCGTCTGGAAAAGCCCGTTGTGGACCCAATCGTTGCGG
>DATAUH010000056.1:0-23980 GCA_036268375.1 Bryobacteraceae bacterium
TCGCCGATGCAGTTCAACCACGCGATTATCGCGATCAAGCTGCCGGCGGGCGTAGAGTCACTGGCGGCGGTGGAAAGCGCGAAGCTGGGGCGATTGCTGATCTTCGATCCGACTGACCCGTATACGCCGGTGGGTGACCTGCCTGAGGACGAACAAGGGAGTTGGGCGCTGATCGTGGCCGCGCAAGACGGCGACCTGGTGCGGTTGCCAACACTTCCGGCTGCCAGCAATCGTATACAGCTTGCCATCGAGGGGACGCTCGCGCAATCGGGCGAGGCGAAGGCGCACGTAGCGTCGGAATACTTCGGGCAATCGGCGTCGTTCTGGCGCGCCGTCTCGCACGAAACCGGCAAGGACGAGATGAAGAAGGCGCTCGAAGCCGTGTTCACACGGCGGCTGGGCTCCGGCGTGGCGCTGGATCACATCAGCGCTTCGGATGAGTCGTCTAAGCTGGACCTGGCGCTCGATCTGCAGGTGGCGCACCTGGGACAGAGCATGATGGATAAGCTGCTGGTGGTGAAGCCCGGCGCGCTGGCTCCGGACCACGGCTACAACTTTCCTAAGATCGAACGCAAGCAGCCCATTCGCCTGAGGGCGCGCATGCGCACCGACAAGGTGACGTTACACCTGCCGGAGGGCTACGCGATCGATGAACTGCCGGCGGAAGTTACCATTAACGGCGCTTACGGCGCGTATCACGCGGTGTGGAAAGCGGCCGGCGGCGTGGTCACGCTGGAGCAATCGCTCGAAGTGAAGAATACTACTGCGCCCGCAGCCGAGTACGCCAAGGTGCGGGATTTTTTCGACACCGTCACTGGCGCGCAGTACGCGCCTGTCGTGCTCGCGAAGCGGTAGCTCAGGGATCTGCTCGCGCGGGCTGGCTACAATAGGGAGACCGTGGGCACGTAGCTCAGTTTGGATAGAGCGGCCGCCTCCTAAGCGGCAGGCCGGCAGTTCGAATCTGCCCGTGCCCACCAAATCCTATCGTCTGGAAGGCGGGGACGTCCAACCCCATCATGAACGTTCGCTACGCGCTTCGTACCTTCGTCCGGAATCCCGGTTTCACGGCCGCCGCGGTGCTTTGCCTCACGCTCGGCATCGGCGCCACCACAGCTATCTTTAGCGTAGTGAACGCCGTGGTCTTGCGGCCCTTGCCGTACGCGAACGCGAACCACCTGACGCGCGTCTTCACGGAATTTCCGACATTTCCCAACGGCGGCTTGCGACATTTCTGGATGTCGCCGCCCGAATACTTTGAGCTGCGGAAAGAGAACCGCTCGTTCGAACAGATGGAGGCGTGGGCCAACACGGGCGTAAATTTGGCAGGCACGGCGCAGCCGGTGCGGGCGCAGGCCTCATTCGTCACTGGCGGCCTGCTGAAAATGCTAGGCGTGCAACCGATCGTAGGCCGGATGTTCACGGCATCGGACGATCTGCCGAACGCGCCTGTGACGGCGGTGCTCTCGTACGGACTGTGGCAGCGCGCTTACGGCGGCGAGCGCAGTATCCTTGGCCGCGACATTCAGTTGAACGGTCAGGCCTGTACGGTGATCGGCGTGATGCCGCCGGCGTTCGACTTTCCTCCCGGCGAAACGGATAAGGTGGATCTCTGGTCGCCGCTGCAGTTGGATGAGGCGAAGCCGGGCGGGCGTGGGCAGCATTATCTATCGGTGCTGGCGGACCTGCGTCCAGGCGTCACATTCACGCAGGCCCAGGATGAGATGGCCCGTTACGCCGCACACAGCTCGGCGACGGTGGCGCCTACGAACCATCCCTTCAGTCCGAAGTTCCACCCGATTGTGTTGGCCGATTTTCAGGACGAGATTGTGAAGAGCGTTCGGCCGGCGATGCTGGTGTTGATGGGCGCCGTGGCCTTCGTGCTGTTGATTGCGTGCGTGAATGTTGCCAACCTGCTGCTGGCGCGCGCGGAAGGGCGCAGACGCGAGATTGCGGTGCGAGCCGCAGTCGGGGCGAGCGTACGCACTCTGGTGCGCCAATTCATTACCGAAGGCGTGATCCTCTCGGTTGTGGGCGCAATCCTGGGCACGTTTCTGGCATTTGCGGGGCTGCGGCTGCTTGCCGCCACCAACGCGGGATCGATTCCACGCGCCAACGAGATCGCGATCGATTGGCAGGTGCTTGCGTTCACGCTTTCGCTTTCGCTTCTTACCGGAATTGCGTTCGGCCTGGCTCCGTTGCTGCACCTGAAGCTGGGCGAGCTGGCAGAGACGCTGAAGGCCGCGGGCGGACGGAATACCGGCGACGGCTCTACGCACGTCTTCCGCTTCGTTTTAGTGTCGGGCGAGCTGGCGCTGGCGCTAGTGTTGCTGATCGGCTCGGGATTGATGGTGAAGGCGTTCTGGAAACTGCAGCAGGTGGATGCGGGCGTGCGGCCGGGCCATATTCTTACCATGCGCGTGACGCTGCCGGAGCCGGCTTACAAGGATGTCGCGAAGGTCCGCAACTTTTGGTCATCTCTGCTGGACGGCATCACGCCGATGCCGGGCGTTCAGAGCGCGTCGCTGGCTTCGGGATTGCCGCCCAACCGCCGCATCAATGCGAACGATACAGGAATTGAAGGATATGTTCCGGCGCCTAACGGGCCGCCGGCGAATGTCGACTATTGGAATTTTGTAAGCCCAAATTATTTCGAGACCGTGGGGGCGCACCTGGTCGAGGGGCGCTTCTTACGACCGAGCGATGGCTTCGGCGCTCCTGAGGTGGTGGTGATCAATCAAGCGATGGAGCGCATGTTCTGGCCGCGCGAAAGCGCGATCGGACATCGCATAAAGACGGGGAATGCGACGACGCCGTGGCGCACGATTGTTGGCGTAATGGCCGACATCAAAAACGCGGGTGTGGACCGGCCGACCGGGACGGAGCTCTTCGAGCCGTACGCGCAATCCCCGTTCACCGTGAACACGGCGTATCTAGTGGTGCGGGCGGCAGGCGATCCGACGTCGATTGCAGGAGAGGTGCGCGGGCAGGTGCAAAAGCTCGATCGCTCGCTGCCGGTATCGAGCGTGCGGTCACTCGAAGACGTGCTCAACGCGGACCGCGCGCGGCCGCGCTTCCTGACGATGCTGCTGACGCTATTCTCTTCGCTGTCGCTGGCGCTGGCGGCGCTGGGAATTTACGGCGTGATCTCCTATGCGGTTGCGCAGCGTACGAATGAAATCGGCATCCGCATGGCGCTGGGTGCGCAGACGCGCGACGTGTTGCGCATGATCTCGGTAACCGGACTGCGCCTGGCGATTGCGGGAACGGCGGCCGGGGCAATCGGGGCCTTCGCGCTGACGCGGTTTATGGACAAGCTGCTGTTTGGCGTGAGCTCGATGGACGTGGGCACCTTTGCGGGCATGGCCGCGATTCTGATCGCAGTGACGCTGCTGGCCTGTTACGTGCCCGCGCGGCGCGCCAGCCGGGTGGACCCGCTGATCGCGTTGCGGAACGAGTAGGGGCACGAGGGCGGCGCCCTCGATCCGGTACGGATGGGGGCCAAAAGTCAGGAGTTAGAAGTCAGGAGTTAGAAGTTAGGAGTTAGAAGTTAGGAGCTAGGAGTCAGAATGACAAAGGCTCGCTTTCGTGGGCTTCGCTTTGAAATGCCTTCGGAGTTGCGGCAGCTGATCTAGCCAGCGACTCGTTCCATGCATTCGGAGCCGCAGATGGCTTCTAGCGCGGTTTTAAACTCTTTGTCAGGGCGCACTCTCGCGGGCACGTCCAGAAGAACGGAGAAGTCGCGCGCGGATTCCAGACGGAGACGCACTTGCGTATCGCTGATCGCGTTGCGGAACGAGTAGGGGCACGAGGGCTGCGCCCCTTGAAATCCCTTTGGAATTTGGGGCCGAAAGTCAGGAGTTAGGAGTTAGGAGTCAGAATGACGAAGGCTCGCTTGCGCGGGCCTCGCCTGAGATCCTACGGGCTTTCGGAGCTGTTAGTCGCTGGAGTTAATTTAGCCAGCAACTCGCTCCATGCATTCGGAGCCGCAGATGGCTTCTAGCGCGGTTTTAAACTCTTTGTCGGGGCGCACTCTCGCGGGCACGTCCAGAAGAACGGAGAAGTCGCGCGCGGATTCCAGACGGAGACGCACTTGCGTATCGCCGGGCTTGCGCTTGAAGAGATCTTCGAGAGCCTGCGCCTTATCGGCGACGCCGTTGCGGCCGAGCCAGACGCGAATCGAAATCACAGAAGGATGATCGACGCGAACGTTATCGAGCGGGATGATGTCCTGCACCGAGATTTTTGTGGCGGCGTTCTCTTCAGGCAATGCGAGGCCGCGCACGAACACTACCTGATCTTCCGCGACCTGCGGGGCTAGGCGTTCGTAATTCGTGGCGAAGAGCAGCGCTTCGACAGAGCCCGTGCGATCTTCGAGAACCATGGCGGCCCACGGTTTGCCTTCTTTATTGCGCTTGCGCGTGACGTTGGTTAGCACGCCGCAGAGCGCTAGCTCCGTGCCCTTCGTAAGGCCTTCCAGTTTCGAGCTGTCGTGCGTGGCGAGCTCGCAAATCTTTTCCACGTAGCCATCGAGCGGGTGCCCGGTGACCCAGAAGCCCAGTAGCTCTTTTTCGCCGCTCAGTTTGTCTTTTTCGATCCAATCCGGCACGTTTGGCAGTGATCCTACATGTGATTCTTCGGCCATGGCTTCGCCGAAGAGACCCACCTGACCGCACTCACGGTCGCGCTGCACGCGCTGGGCCGATTCCATCGCTGAATCGAGCACCGCCATTTTCTGAGAACGCGTGCCTTCGAGCGCATCCATCGCGCCGGCTTTAATCAGGCTTTCAAGCATGCGGCGGTTGATGGCGTTCGATGGGATGCGCTCGCAGAATTCAAAGATCGATTTGAAGCGGCCCTCGGCTTCGCGCGCCCTCGAAATCCCCTCGACAGCGCCTTGACCGAGGTTCTTCACCGCGCCTAAACCGAAGCGAATGGCCTCGGCATCAGGCGTAAAGCCCCACTCGCTTTGGTTCACGTCCGGCGGAAGGACCTTGATGCCCATGTCGCGGCACTCGTTGATGTACTTGACGATTTTTGCGGTGTTGCCGGTTTCCGACGTGAGCAGCGCGGCCAGGAAATCGACGGGGTAATGCGCCTTGAGATACGCGGTGACGAACGCCAGATATGCATAGGCCGCGGAGTGCGATTTGTTGAAGCCGTAACCCGCGAACTGCTCCATGAGGTCGAAGATCTTCTCGACCTTTTTCTGCGGGTAGCCGTTTTCCAGCGCGCCTTTCACGAAACGCTCGCGCTGCTTCACCATCTCTTCCAGCTTCTTTTTGCCCATGGCGCGGCGAAGCAGGTCCGCATCGCCCAGTGAGTAGCCGGCGACGCGGTTGGAGATCTGCATCACCTGTTCCTGATAGACGATAACGCCGTAGGTCTCTTTCAGGAGTTCTTCCAGCACGGGCAGATCGTACTGCACGGCGCGGCGGCCCCACTTGCGTTCGATGAAATCGTCCACCATGCCGCCCTGAATGGGGCCCGGGCGATAGAGCGCGTTGAGGGCGGTCAGATCTTCCAGGCGGCTGGGCCGATAGCGGCGCAGAATGTCCTGCATTCCCGCGGATTCAAACTGGAAGACGCCGCTGGTGAAGCCCTTGCAGAAGATTTCGTAAGTAGGCGCATCATCGAGCGGCAAATCCTCAGGAACGATCTTGACGCCGTGACGTTTTTCGATCAAACGCAGCGCATCCTGGATTAGCGTGAGCGTCGTCAGCCCGAGGAAATCCATCTTGAGCAGCGACAGCTTGTCCAGGCCGTTCATATCGAACTGCGTCACAATTTCGTCGCGGTTCGTTTTGTACAGCGGGACCAGATCTTTCAGCGGTTGAGGCGAAATGACGACGCCCGCAGCATGCACGGAGCAGTTGCGCGCCAGGCCTTCGAGACGCAGCGCCACTTTCAGGATGTCGTCGACGCGCGGATCCTTCTTCGCCATCTCCGCGAAGCCGGGCTCGGCGTTCATCGACTCTTCGAGCGTGATGTTGAGGACGCCGGGGACGAGTTTGGTAACGCGCTCGACATCGGCGTACGGCATCTCGAGTACGCGGCCCACGTCTTTGATGGCGGCGCGCGCGCCGAGCGTGTTGAACGTGATGATCTGCGCGACCTGCTCGCGGCCGTACTTTTCGGTGACGTACTTGATGACTTCGCCGCGGCCGTTGACGCAGAAATCGACGTCGATATCGGGCATGCTGACGCGCTCGGGATTCAGGAAGCGCTCAAACAGCAGGCCATACTGCAGCGGGTCGATATCGGTGATGGCCATCGCATAGCCGACGAGGCTGCCGGCGGCCGACCCGCGGCCCGGACCTACGGGAATTCCGCGATCTTTGGCGTAGCGGATGAAGTCCCAAACGATCAGGAAATAGCCGGAGAACTTCATCTTCTGGATCATCTGGATTTCGCGATCCAGACGCTCCTTGTACTCCGCCATATCGCACTTCAAAATGCCCGCGGCGCGCATGCCTTCAAGGCGCGGACGGCGCTTTTCGAAGCCTTCGCGGGCGACGTATTCGAAATATGCGTCGGTGGTTTGGCCAGCGGGAACGTCGAAGCGCGGGAACGGCTCCTTGACCTTTTCGAGACTGACGTTGCAGCGCGCGGCGATTTCGCCGGTGCGATCGACGGCGTCTTCCAGCTCGCCGAACAGCTCCAGCATTTCGTCGCGCGATTTCAGGTAGAAATCGGGGCTGCTCCAGCGCATCCGGTTCGGGTCGTTCATCGACTTGCCGGTCTGGATGCACATCAAGATTTCGTGCGCGCGGGCGTCGTCGCGGCGGAGGTAGTGCGAATCGTTGGTGGCGACCAGTTGCAGGCCGGTTTCGTGCGATAAGCGGTTCAGTTCGGGTGTGAGCTTCTTGTCCTGATCGAGATGGTGATCCTGTACTTCGAGAAAGAAGTTGTTGCGGCCGAGGATGTCGGAATAGGTGTGCGCCAGGCGTTTGGCGTCATCGTATTTATCGTTGAGGATGGTTTCCGCGATGTGGCCGCGCAAGCAGGCCGAGAGGCCAATCAGACCCTTTGAGTGTTGCGCGAGCAGGTCCATGTCGATGCGCGGCTTATAGTAAAAGCCGTCGAGGTACGCCGTCGAGACCAGGTTGATGAGGTTACGATATCCCTCCTGGTTTTCGCAGAGCAGCACGAGATGGTTGTAGCGGTCCTGATCCGAGCGCGTTTTGTGGCCCTGCTGCGAGACGTAAACCTCGCAACCGATCACGGGATGCACGCCGGCGGCTTTGCCGGCATTGTAGAACTCCACCGCGCCGAAGAGATTTCCGTGATCGGTCATCGCCACCGCCGGCATCTTCTGCTCGGAGACAATTTTCATGAGCTCCGGAATCGCGCAGGCTCCATCCAGGAGGGAATAGTCGGTGTGGCAATGCAGGTGAACGAAGGACATCGTCGGCGTTAGCTCCTCCGGCCGGACACACTCCGGGCCGTATGGGGGAGGGAATAATTCAATCGTACCGCGAAGCGGGCGTGGTGCGCCAAAGCCACGCCGCGCCGCGTTATAAGATGATCCTGATGACTCACGCCGGTCTGCCTTCCCGCCGCTATTTGAATCTTGCCGCACTGAAAACGATGGTCGCCGCGGCTGAAGCCGAAGCCGACAAGCGCGGCGTACAGGTGACGATCTGCATCATGGATGAGAGCGCGAACCTGCTCTTCCTGCAGAAGGCCGACGGGCTGGCCTTCACGACCATACAGTTTGCACAACGCAAGGCGCGCCAAGCGGCGCTGTACCGGCGTCCTTCAAAGGCGGCGGCGGATTCGCTGGGCGGCGGCAACCTGCAGGTGCTGGCTTATCCCGATGCGTTCCCCAATCAGGGCGGGCTGCCGATTATCGTTGAGAGCCACACGATCGGCGCAATTGCGTGCAGCGGCGCGCCATCAGAAGTGGACGAAGCGATTTCGCAGGCGGCGATCGACGCCCTGCTCGGCCCTTCCCCGATGTAATATTGTCCGCATGCTGCGACTTTTGACGCCCGTTCTGTTGGCCGCGCTTGCGGTTTCCGCCGCCGACCTGCCCAGCAAAAAGTATCTCGATACCGCGGCGGTGAAGACGATGGCCGCGGCCGCGGAGTCCGAGGCGCAGAAACGCGGCGTGCACGTGACCATCTGCATTATGGATGAGAGCGCCAACCTGCTGTTCCTGCTAAAGGACGACCAGGCGTCGCTTACGACGATTCAATTTGCGCAGCGCAAGGCGAAGCAGGCCGCGCTCTATCGCGCGCCTTCGAAGAACGCTGCCGACGCGCTCGCGAAAGGCAATCTGCAAATCCTAGTATTCCCGGATTCGTTCCCGAATCAGGGCGGCGTGCCGATTATCGTGGATGGTCACACGATCGGCGCGATTGCCTGTAGCGGGGCAGCTTCGGAGGTGGATGAGGCCATTGCGCAATTTGCGGTGGATACGCTGCTGAAGAAGTAGTTGGAGAAATCAGGACGCTGTCACAGTGTGTGGTCCCGCCGCGGCGTCCGGCTTTCCAGCCTCAGCTTTTTGGCGGATTTCGAACGCGCGGTCATAGAGGGGTTTCGCTTCGGCGTATCTCCCCTGGCTTCGATAAACGTCCGCTATGTGGCTAAGGCTCACGACAACGTCGGGATGGCTCGATCCCAGCACTTTTTCCCTAATCTTCAATGAACGCTTAAAGAACGCCTCGGCCTTGTCGTACTTTCCCTGGCCCTGATAGAGCTCCGCCACGTTGTTAAGGATGGCGGCAACGTCGGGATGCTCCGGTCCCAACACGGCTTCCACGATTTCGAGTGAGCGCTTGTAGAGGGGCTCTGCGTCTATATACTTTCCTTGGACGCGATAAAGCTCCGCCAGACTGTCGAGACTCTTGGCAACGTCGGGATGCGTAGGCCCCAATGTCTCTTCCCTTATCTCGAGTGAACGCTTACAGAGCGGCTCTGCGTCCGCGTACTTGCCCTGGCTGCGATAGAGCTCGGCTAAATTATTCAGGCTTCGCGCAACGGCGGGATCGCCCGGACCGAACGCGTTTTCCCTGATCTCGAGAGAGCGCTTGTAGAGCGGTTCGGCCTCGGCGTACTTGCCCTGTTTACGGTAAAGCTCCGCGAGATTGTTGAGGCTTCGCGCGACGGCGGGATCATTCGGCCCCAGCGCCTTTTCCTTGAACGCAAGCGAACGGCGGTGGAGCAACTCAGCCTCAGCGTACTTCCCTTGATTGTCGTAGAGCGACGCCAGGTTGTTAAGGCTGGTGGCCAGGTAGGGATGTTCCGGACCGACCGTTCTCTCCAGAATTGCGAGCGAGCGCTTATGGAGCGCCTCAGCTTCCGGGTACTTTCCTTGATTGTTATAGAGCCGCGCCAGGTTGTTGAGGCTGATGGCGAAGTCGGGATGCTCCGGACCGACCGTTCTCTCCAGGATCGCGATTGAGAGCTGATGGAGCGGCTCGGCTTGTGCGTAGAGCGCGCGTTCGGCCAGGTAGACGGCAGTCTGATTGAGCAACTCAGCCGCTTCCGCAAAAGCAAAACCCCAGTACCTGACCCAGTTCGCACAGACTTGGCTATGCGCGATCAGTTTCTGGCACAATTTCCAATTCGCGAATTCAACATCGGGGAAGGCCTTGGCAGTAAGGCGAATGGCGCGTTCCGCCCAGATCTTTTGATCTGCCTCAGGCATCCCAGCACGAACTACGAGTTGCACCAGCTGGTGAATGCCCAGCGTCCGGTTCGTCGCGTCGCGATCGATAAGCGAATAGCGGCTGGCTACACGGATAGTCTCCGCAAATTGCAATCGATTACGCACCGAATGACATAAAGCCTCTCCCAAACAGGACGCTTCACCGGCGGTGAAGATCTCCTCGGGAATTGCGTCGGAAGCAAGAAAGGCGCACAGGCGAACCAACTCCGCGGCGGCGGGGCTGACAGCGGCAATTTTCGCGAATGCCAAGGAGAAAGTGACGGTTACGGACGACGCGTGATCACCTGAGGTACCACGCTCCGCCAGAAGACTCGATTTTTGGCAAGCGTAGAATTCGGCGTATTCCGAAAGCGTGCTTGGCGTTTCCTCAATGAACGCTCCGGCCTGGTCGAGCGCCAGCGGCAAGCCCCCGAGTTCTTTAGAAATCTGGAGCGCGAGCTGGCGATCGGCCTCAGTCGCATCGGACAGGCGCCCATCCTTTGCGATTACTCCCGCGCGGCGGAGCAGCAACAGTGCGCCATCCTCCGGCGGCATGTAGCGGACAGGAACAAATTCCGCGAGCGAACCCCCTGCGCGGGCCTGCGTCGTAAATAACATGTGACCCGAGCCTTGATTCGGCAACAGGCTTTGGATTACAGCAAGCTCATCCGCATTGTCGAGTATCAGGAGCCAGCCGGAATTCGCCTCCAGCCAGTTCTTCACATCCGCAACCGTCTGCGCCTGGTCTGGCGCCTGCGCGGAATCGAGCTGGAGCGCCGCAGCAATCGAGACAAAACTGCCGACGAGCGTCTCCCGCGATTCTGCCTTGGCCCAGAACACGGCGGAATATTCAGACCGATATTGGTAGGCGTACTCAATGGCAGTCTGCGTTTTGCCCATTCCACCCAGCCCGCTGAGCGCCGCGGATCCTCTCTCCTCCAACGCCTTCCTCAGCTCGGCTAGCGTCTGCTCACGGCCCGTAAATAAGCTGTTTCGTCGATGGCGCACGTGCCAGATCGATGCGGACTCTTGTTGACGCTTTCGGCTGGGCTGCGGGGGCAGTTTGCGCACGGGCATCGCGACAACGCTTCCGATTTCCGGCTTACGAGTGAAAGGCTGGTCGGTGAGGCGCCGGTACAGCAGATCGTAATCTTGATCGAGAAGGTAGTGCGTCGCGCTCTTCAGAAGCCGCGGGATGAACCGGAGCTCTTCGAGAGAGAAAGTCACAGGGATAAATTTGCTGTTCTTTCCCTGTGCGTCGTACAAATCTTGGGTGATGATGTGGCCCTCCCACGTACCTCCCAAGCCGCGCCCTTCGGTTTCCTCGCCTCGAAATCGCCGTTGATAGGTTTCGGTGCAGATGACAAGGATAAATTCAGCCCCTTCCACCTGCCGTTCGCACCACTTCGGCCAACCCTCGGGAGGCGACTGCTCATATTGATCTATGACGCAGTCCAGGCCCTCACTGCGCAGACGATTCGATAACTCTAGAACTCGGTCTTCGTGGCCCGACGAGTCATGGCTGTAGCTGATAAAAACTCGCGACGCACGCATATTCGGTAACTATACTGGCACAATTCTAATCCCTCTAAGCGCGAAGTCCACGCCCGCACTTTTATCTTTTCACTACGACAATCTCGAGATATTCAGACGGCGCGACCATGGTCGAATCGCCGGAGCGGTTGAAACTTTGCGCCAAGTCCAACAGGTCTTTCGCGTAAGCGGCCTGCTGCTGCTCGTTCAATTTGGCGAAGGTGAGCTTAAGGGGTCCGAAACATTCGCGAAATAGCGTCAGCCAATGCTCGGTCGAGCGCGTGCGCATCACGAAATCTTGGGGCGTGGCTTCGATTGAGCGCGCAGCAGCGCCGAACAGCTCACGCAAGCGATCTTCCGTGCCCCACAAAACGGCGGGTTTCACGCCCTGCTGCGGCGGATTGTATTTCGCGCTGACGCGGAACATCTGCCCGGGGAATCCGGTGGGCGTCCAGCAAGCGAGGCCGATTTTGCCGCCCGGCTTCAGCACGCGCATCATCTCGCTTGCGGCCTTTTCCTGATGCGGCGCGAACATGACGCCAAAGGTGGAGACCACGTAGTCGAACGCATTGTCGTCGAACGGCAGGTCTTCTGCATCGGCCACGCGAAAGTCAATGGTGAAGCCGTCGGCAGCGGCGCGCGCTTTGCCTCGCTCGAGCAGCGCCGGTACAAAATCCGTCGACGTGACGTCGCAGAAACGCCGCGCGGCCGCCATGCTCACGTTTCCATTGCCGGCCGCGACGTCCAGCACCTTGGAGCCGCTGCGAACGTCCAGCGCCTCGCAGAGCAACTCGCCCACCAGTTGCAGCGTGACGCCGAGCACGGCAAAATCTCCCGCCGACCACGCGGCGTGCTGACGCTCCTTGGCTGCAGCGAGAAGCGCTATGGAACCCGGATCCATCGACATGCGCAAGAGTGTACTACGAAGGCAGGAGGCAGGCGCGGCTGCACGCGGCCTATCATACGTTTATGCCCGTTTCTCTAAAAGACAAAGTGGCGCTGGTGATCGGCGCCTCGAGCGGTGTCGGACGCGCGTGCGCGCTTCAACTGGCCGCGGCAGGCGCAAAGGTGATGGCTTCCGCCCGCCGCGAAGAGCGCTTAAAGGAGCTGCAGCGCGAGGCGCCGATCGAGATTTTTCCTGCCGACGCGACGGACGCCGCGGCGATGACGAAGCTTGCCGAGGCTACCGTGCAGAAGCTTGGTCCGATCGATCTAATGGTTTACGCGTCCGGCACGAACACGCTCGACCGCCACATCACGAAGCTGAATCCGACCGTCTGGCACGAGATGATGGCCACCAATCTGGACGGCGCCTTCTTCGCAGCGTACGCCGTTCTGCCTGGCATGCGCGCACGCAAGACCGGCCATCTGATTTTCATTTCGTCGATTTCGGGCCACACGCCCGATGCCTCCGGCGCGGCGTACCAAGCGTCGAAACGCGGCTTGATCGGTCTCTCGCACGCGATCCGTACGGAGGACAAAGAGAATGGCATACGCACCACCGTTATCAACCCTGGCTTGATCGATTCGGAGCTTCTGCTGAAGCGCCCGGTCAAGCCGACAGCCGAACAGCTGGCAGTCGCATTACAGCCGGAGCACATCGCGGAGACGGTGTTGGCCTGCGCAATGCTTCCGCCGCGCGCGGTGGTATCGGAACTCACCATCATGCCCTCCGCTATGTAGGCTGCCCGATTTTCTAATTCCGCGCTGCTAATGTTCGGGCCGGACGCGCGTCGGATATTGTGAAGCCCAATATATGGGACTGAATAATATGGCGACGCAAACCGATCCCGAATGGAAAAAAGGCAGCGCGGAACTTCTGGTTCTTTCCCTCCTTGAAGACCAGCCCCGCCACGGCTACGACCTTTCTAAGCTGATCCAACTCCGTTCCGGGGGAGCGCTGAGTTTCCATGTGACGTCTCTCTATCCGCTGCTGCACCGGCTGGAGAAGCTGAAGTGGATCGAGGGACGCTGGGTGGAAAAGGCGGGCGAGCGGCGGCGGCGCTTCTACAGCCTGACGACGTTGGGGCGCAAAACGCTGCGATCGAAGCAGCAGAGCTGGCGCGATTTCGTCGCGTCCGTCAGCCGTGTCACGGGGATCGAACATGCTTAAACCAACTTCGGAATCCATACGCGCCGATGTCATTCAGCGGCTGCAATCGCTCGGCCTCTCCGGACGGGAGGAGTTCGATTTGGCTGAGGAAATTGCGCAACATGTGGAAGACCGGCTGCGGGAACTGACGGCCGGTGGGACGGAGCAGCGCGAGGCGTATCGAGTGGCGCTGGCCGAACTCGAAGACCTGGACGCGCTACGCGCAGGCGTCGAAAAGAACCGGTTGATGGCGCATCATGAGCCCATCCCCGCCGGATCGCCCGCGCCGGCCAGGTTGTGGGAAGGCTTGTGGAAGGACCTGCGCTACGCCGTTCGCGGCATGAAGCGCAGCCCCGTGTTTGTGCTGTTCGTGGTGTTGACGCTTGCCATCGGCATTGGCGCGAACACAACGGTCTTCACGTTGATCAATACGCTGATCCTGAGCCCGCTGCCAGTCAAGGAGCCGGCCCGTTTGGTTGCCGTAGCCGCCGTCGATCCGCGCAATACCGCGCGCTCTTCGGCGCTATTCCCGGTGGCGTATGCGGATCTCGACAATTATCGCGCGCAGAATCGCGTTTTCGAGTCGCTGGCGGCCTTTACGTCGCCCCGTGGCATGACGTTGTTGGAGCATGGCTCCCCCGGCGCGATGTTCGGCGAACTTGTCAGCTCGAACTATTTTTCGACGCTTGGCCTGACGCCCACCCGCGGCCGCTTTTTAACGGCGGAAGATGCCGTTGCCGGCGCGCCGCCGGTTGCGGTGCTGAACTATGCCGCCTGGCAGAAGCGCTTCGGCGGCGATGAAAATATTTGCGGCCGCGAACTGCGCGTCAACGGTCTCCGGCTCACTGTAGTCGGCGTGACACCCGACCATTTCCTAGGAATGAACGCCATCTTCGGCCCTGACATTTGGGTTCCGGCGTCGCTGGCGGCGCAACTCTTCCCCAACACCATGGAGAACGTGCTTACCGATCGCACGAAAGCGCAATTCGAAGGCGTCGCCAGGCTGCAACCCGGCATTACGGAAGACCAGGCTCGGGCAAGCGTGGCCGCCGTCTCCGAAGCGCTGCGTCAAACCTATCCCCTGACCAACCAGGGCCGCGCCGGGGTGGTGCGCCCGGTGCGCGAAATCCTCCTGGGCGTGAATGGGAACACCGCATCGTCCACCATCTTTGCCGGAGCCGCGCTCTTTGTCGTGGTTGGCATCGTGCTGCTGATTGCATGCTCCAACGTGGCGAATCTGCTATTGGCGCGTTCCTCCGCACGCCAGCAGGAGCTTGCGGTACGCCTCGCGATGGGCGCAAGCCGCGCTCGTCTCATGCGCCAACTGCTAACCGAAAGCGTACTGCTTAGCTTGTTGAGCGGCGCCGCCGGAATACTCGTGGCTTACCAAGGGCTGCAGTTTCTGTTCGGCCGATTGCCTGCGGCAGCCAACTTTCCGGAGCCGCGTATCGATGCGCTGGTGCTTGCATATACTCTGGCCGCTTCGCTCCTTACGGGTCTGCTTTTCGGCACGATCCCGGCGTGGAAGGCGTCACGCGCAAATGTGGCGGATGCGTTGCGCGACGCGCGCTCCGCGGGCTTGGGCCGCCGCCGCGTAACCATTGGCAAAGCGTTGCTGGTGGGCCAAGTGGCGTTCTCGTTTCTGCTGCTGATTACCGCCGCGCTGTTTCTGCGCAGCATTGGCCGGGCCTACGCCATCAACCCGGGCTTTCAAACCGAGCACCTGGCCGTGTTCCCGACGAATCCCGGTCAGGCCGGCTTGAGCAAAGAGCAATCGGAGAACTTCTACCGCGATGTACGCCGCCGCGTGTCTGCGATTCCGAGCGTGCTGGAGGTTTCGTGGTCGTCGAACATGCCGCTATGGGCCGGGTCATCGACGGGGTTTCAACTCGAAGGCCACGCGCCGAAATCGGCGGCCGATCAGATTCGCGCGGTGGCGCTGACCGTCGACCGCGACTACTTCGGCGTCTCTGGCATCTCTTTGGAAGCGGGCCGGACGTTCACGGAATTGGATCGGGACGGCACGCTGCCGGTTGCGATTGTCAATGAAAAGCTGGCGCGCGATTTCTGGCCTTCGGGTGCGCTTGGCAGGCGCATCCGTCTGCCCGGCGAGCCGGTTTCGCGCCAAGTGATCGGCGTGGTGCGCACTGCCGACTACACGTCTTGGGGCGAGCCGCAACAGGATGCCGTCTACACGCCGCTCGCGCAGCACTTCGCCGACAGCATGGCGCTGTACGTGCGCACGGCGGCCGATCCGCGTCAAATCCTGAGCGTAGTGGAGCGCGAAATCCACACGGCTGGTCCCGGAATTCTCATTTTCGGAACACGCACGGGCAGCGAGATTATCGACAACGGGCTCTTCCAAGCGAAGATGGGCGTCGGACTCCTGACGATATTCGGCTTGGTGGCGCTGGGCCTCGCAAGCATTGGGCTTTACGGCGTACTGGCGTATTCGGTGAACCAGAGGCGGCGCGAAATTGGGTTGCGCATGGCGCTCGGCGCGAGCCGCGCGGCTGTAGTGCGCCTGATTGTGGCGCAAGGCATGACGCTGGTGGGAATCGGCGTGATCTTGGGCCTGGCTGCATCGCTTGCGGCCGGGGCCGCGCTCAGCAGGATGCTTTTCGGCATCGCGGCAACGGACCCGCTGAGCATCGCGCTCGCCGCCGCGCTGCTTTCGACCATCGCCCTGCTGGCCTGCTACCTTCCGGCGCGCCGGGCCACGCAAGTCGATCCATTGGACTCGTTGCGGCAGGCGTGAGCAGGGCGGCCGAGACCCATTCTCCCTCAGCGTCAACGGTCTTTAGACCGGAAGAGCACTGCTCAGGCCGTCATCGAAATCTCACCAGATTGTTAATTTATTTGGAGCGGGAGACCGGATTCGAACCGGCGACATCGACCTTGGCAAGGTCGCACTCTACCAGCTGAGTTACTCCCGCTCGGGGGAAGTCTCCATTTTCACCCAGAACATTTGCACTGTCAAATGTTAATCTATCGCGAACAAAACATTACATTTATATTGTTTCCGCTATACTTCCGGCCTATGCTAGACTACAAACTCGGTTGCGGGCCGGCAGAGACCGGATGCGTTCTGCCCCGCGCCAATCTCGGGTGGAGTCCAGCCGGGTTCCTCAAGGAAGCCTGTGGAAAAATATGTGGAAAACAGCCGCTCT
Organism: Bryobacteraceae bacterium; assembly: GCA_036268375.1. Taxonomy (GTDB): domain Bacteria; phylum Acidobacteriota; class Terriglobia; order Bryobacterales; family Bryobacteraceae; genus PALSA-243. The sequence goes on from DATAUH010000056.1 coordinate 16,448, forward strand.
ACGTGTGTGACTGCAATGAACGTTTGGGAACAGATCCTTGAACATTTGAAGAAGAAAGTCAGCTCGGAGAGCTATAGCAACTGGCTGCGCGGCACGTCGTTTTTGAGCATGGAAGGCGATACCTTGTTCGTGTCTGCCCCGGATCGCGAGACGCGCGCATGGATCGAATCGGAGTACACGCCGTTGGTGCGCGCCGCCATCCAGGAGCTGACTCTCAATGTGCGGCACGTGAGCTACGAATGCGCGCCGCCGCCGGCGAAAGGCCCGACGATAATTCCGACAAACGGGGATGGCGAGTGGGAGTCGACGAACCATCCACTCAATCCCAAATTCACCTTTGATTCTTTTGTCGTCGGCGCGTCGAATCAGTTCGCGCACGCGGCCGCAAGGTCGGTGGCAAAAAATCCGTCACGCAGCTACAACCCGCTGTTCATTTACGGCGGCGTGGGCATGGGAAAAACTCATCTGATGCATGCCATCGGGCGCTCCCTGATGGATCACTACGCGTCGATGCGCGTCATCTACACATCCACCGAGCGCTTTATGAACGAGATGATCGCGTGCATCCGCACCGAACGCATGCAGCACTTTCATCAGCGTTACCGCGAGGCGGACGTGCTGCTGATCGACGACATACAAATGCTGGGCAGCAAGGAGCGTACGCAGGAAGAGTTCTTCCACACCTTCAACGACCTGCATGAGCACCAGAAGCAGATTGTGATTTCGAGCGATGCGCCGCCGCGCGATATACCCGGCCTGGTGGAGCGGCTGCGCTCGCGCTTTGAGTGGGGATTGATCGCCGATATACAGCCGCCCGATCTCGAAACCAAGATGGCGATCCTGGACAAGAAGTCCGAGGCCGGGGGCGTGAAGCTGCCGGACGACGTGCGCACGTTCATGGCGGGCAAGACAAAATCGAACGTACGCGAACTCGAAGGCGCGCTGGTGAAGCTGATCGCCTACGCCGAACTGACGGGATCGTCAATCAACCTGCCCATGGCGCAGCAGGTGTTGAAGAACCATTTGCACGTGCAGGAGCGTCGCGTCACCATCGACGCGATTCAGAAGGCGGTTTGCGAGCGGTTCCAGATCAAGCAATCGCAATTGAAGGAAAAGAGCAACACCAAGACAATCGTCTATCCGCGTCAGATTGCCATGTACCTGGTCAAGGAGCTGACGGAGGCGTCGCTGCCGGAAATCGGCAGGGCCTTTGGCGGCAAGCATCACACCACGGTTTTGCATTCCATCAGCAAAATCGATGCTCTGCGCCAAAAAGACGCAGATTTAAACAAAATGCTCCACAGTTTAATGGACTCATTACAATGAACTTATCTTGCTCTTCCACCGATACTGTGCAAATTGGGCTGAGGAGAATGTGAAAAAATCCGCTCCGGCCGGGTTTTGCGCATTCCGCGCACGCCGTTTTGACAGCCTCGAGTGGCCAAAAGTGCTTGAATTTAGTATAATTTAGGTAGTCTTCAACAATTTGCACAGGCCTACTAATGCGGTTCTTATAGTGCATATCTATATAGCCATCCCAGAATAGGAGTCGCGCCTCAAAATGGAATTCACCGTCAGCAAGTCCGATCTTGTGCGAGAACTCAGCCTGTCGCAGGGTGTGGTGGAAAAAAAGACCACGATTCCGATCCTCTCGAACGTTCTGCTGGAGGCCGAAGGCGACCGCATCACCCTGAGCGCGACCGATCTGGAGCTGGGTATACGCTGTTCCTGTCCCGCGCGAATCAAGAAAGAGGGATCGGGCACTGTTCCGGCGCGCAAACTTCTGGATTACGTCCGCCTGCTGCCGGAAGGCGACGTGAACATGAAATTTCTGGAGAACCACTGGGCGAATATCACCAGCGGACGCTCGCGTACGCGCATCGCCGGCATGTCGCGCGAGAGTTTTCCGGAGTTACCGCAGATGCCCCCCGCGATCGCCGAGATTCCAGTGAAGGCGCTGCTGGCGATGATCGCGCGCACACAGTTTGCGATCTCGACGGAAGAGTCGCGCTTCACCCTGAACGGCGCGCTGCTGCTGATGCAGCCGGATACGCTGACGATGGTGTCTACCGACAGTCATCGCTTGGCGTACGTGCAGGCCAAAGGCGGCGATGCGGGCCGCGTGGATCAACAGTTCCGCGCGCTGGTGCCGAAGAAGGCGATGACGGAGTTAGCCAAACTGGCCGATGAGCTTGGCCCTGAGGGCACGGCTGCATTTTCGGGCGACGACAATCACCTGTACTTTCAGGTGGGCCATCGCCTGTTGATGACGCGCAAGCTGACGGGCAACTTCCCGGACTACGAGCGCGTGCTGCCGAAAGACCATTCGCTCACGGCCAAATTGAAGAGGGACGAAATTAAATCGGCGATTGAGCGCGTGGCCCAGTTCGCCGATGAACGCTCGCGCGCGATTCGCGTTCGCTTCACTCCCGGCGAAGTGCAGATCTTCTCGTCGTCCATGGAGACCGGCGAAAGCGAAGAGAGCGTGCCCAGCGAGTATAACGGGCCCGATCTCGAGATCGGATTCAATGCGCAATACCTGCTCGACTTCCTGCGCGTGGTACCGCAGGATGAAGTCTCCTTTGAGTTGAAAGATCAGAAGAGCGCCGGCGAGATGCGGCCGGCCGGCGACAACGTGGCGGAGAACTACCGCTACATCGTGATGCCCATGCGAATTTGACGTCCTATCGTCAAGCAAGGCATCGACGCCGCGGCCGCTGGACCATCTGGAGCGGCCCTGGAAGTGAATTGAAGGGTTCGAACGAAATACTATGCCAAATGACGTTACTCCCGGCCAAGATGGCCAGGAACAGGGTTACGACGCAAACAGCATCAAGGTCCTTGAGGGCCTCGAGGCTGTGCGTCTGCGTCCTGCGATGTACATCGGCTCTACCGGTGAAGCGGGTCTGCACCATCTGGTGTACGAAGTAGTCGACAACTCGGTCGATGAAGCGATGGCGGGTCACGCGGACGAAGTGAATGTGATCATTCACGACGATAACTCGGTCACCGTAGTCGACAACGGTCGCGGCATCCCGGTAGATCTGCATGTGGAGGAAGGCGTTTCTGCCGCGCAGGTTGTAATGACCAAGCTGCACGCGGGTGGCAAGTTCGATTCGAAAAGCTACAAGGTTTCAGGCGGACTGCACGGCGTCGGCGTGAGTTGCGTGAACGCGCTCTCGGATCATCTGGAGCTCGAAATCTGGCGCGACGGTGGTACCTGGGAACAGGAATATTCGTGCGGCGCTCCCAAAGCGCCCCTCGCGAAGACCGGCAAGGCCGGACGCAAGACAGGTACGCGCGTGACATTCCATCCTGACCCCGCCATTATGCAGGCGACAGTGTTCAATTACGACACGCTCGCGAACCGTTTGCGGCAATTGGCGTTTCTGAACAAGGGCCTGAAGATCACGCTGCTGGATGAGCGCGCCGAAGTCGAAAAGAAGGACGAGTTTCAGTTTAACGGCGGCATAGCGGAGTTTATCAAGCACCTGAACAAGGGTAAGCAGACGCTGCATGAAAAGGTGATCCACTTCGAGCAGGACCGCGAAATGCCGAACGGCGCGGGCACCATGAGCATGGAAGTGGCATTGCAGTATAACGACGGCTATTCCGAAAACATTCTGACCTTCGCCAACAACATCCACACTGTCGATGGCGGCACGCACCTGCGCGGCTTCTATACGGCGCTTACGAGGACTATCAACGTGTTCGGTCAGGCGGCGGGCCTGTTCCGGGACGTGAAGGACAACCTGAGCGGCGATGACGTGCGCGAAGGGCTGGCCGCGGTGATCAGCGTGAAGGTGCCGCAGCCGCAGTTCGAAGGGCAGACCAAAGGCAAGCTGAACAGCGACATCAGCGGCCAGATGACGCAGTTCGTCAACGAAAAGCTGGGCGAGTACTTCGACAAAAATTCGGCCGTCGCCAAGCGCATCGTCAGCAAGGCGATCGAAGCCGCGCACGCGCGTGAAGCGGCGCGGAAGGCCCGCGACCTTACTCGCCGCAAGGGCGCGCTATCTTCGGGCGGCATGCCGCATAAGCTGGCGGATTGCCAGGAGCGCGATCCAGAGCGTTGCGAGCTTTTCCTCGTTGAGGGCGAATCGGCCGGCGGAACCGCCAAGCAGGGCCGCGATCGCGCGTTCCAGGCAATTCTGCCGTTGAAGGGCAAGATCCTGAACGTGGAGAAGGCGCGCTACGACAAGATGCTGGGCCATGAAGAGATCCGCGCCATGATTACGGCGCTTGGCACCGGGATCGGCAAAGACGATTTCGACGCGACCAAGATCCGCTACGGCAAGATCATCATTATGACCGACGCGGATGTCGACGGTTCGCACATTCGCACCCTGCTGCTGACGTTCTTTTTCCGCCACATGCATGAGCTGATTCTGCGCGAGCGGGTATATATCGCCCAGCCCCCGCTTTACAGCATCAAGAAGGGCAAGACCGAGAAGTACATCAAGGACGACAAGGAACTCACCAAGGAAATCACGCGCCGCGCGATGGACAATCTGACCGTTGAGATCCGTTCCAACGGCAACGCGCCGAAGGCGGTGCTGGAAGGGACGGAGCTGCGCTCGTTCCTGCTGAATCTGGATGAATTCGAGCAGATGTTTCACAAGGTGCAGCGGCGCCTGCGCGATGAGCGCGTGGTGGAGGCGCTCGACAATGCGGAGCTGCACCTCGATGCGAAGGCTGATTTCCTGGAAAGGACCAACCTGCAGCCGGTTTTCGACAAGCTGAAGGAACTTGGCCTGAATCCGGAGATGCGTCACGACGAAGAACACTCCACGTACGCCGTCGTCTACAAAGATCAGACGCAGGCCGAGCGCAGCATAGGCGTGGAGCTGCTTTCACAGCCCGAATACCGGCGCTTCCGCGCGCTGGTGAAGATGATTGCGCGACACAACGATCCGCCGTTCGTCGTGGTGAAGGGTTCAGAGCGCGAATCGCAGGCGGATTGGAGCAGCCTGCTCAATTACGTCAAGATCGAAGGCAAAAAAGGCGTAGATGTGAAGCGCTACAAGGGTCTGGGCGAAATGAACGCCGGGCAGTTGGCCGAAACCACCATGAATCCGGAGAAGCGCACGCTGCTGCAGGTGCGTCTCGAAGACGCGGTGCAGAGCGAAGAGATCTTCTCCACGCTCATGGGCGAAGACGTCGAGAGCCGGCGCAGATTCATTGAAGAAAATGCGCTGGACGTCAAGAACCTCGACGTCTAGACCGCAGGAATAATTCACCGACACTCGATCACACACACGGCGCCGTCTGTCTCGAAACTAAGGGGCAGACGGCGCCTCCCTTTTTTGGGTAAGTCAACATACGGGCGCTGCCGTCAACAGCCATTTTGAGCTGTGCGCCGACGTCTCGGCCGTAGCCGTTCGGCCATAGATGTTCACGAGGCGACGTGAACAATGGACGGTTGTAGACATACGCGAGCAATAGAACATTGTTCGTACGATACTGAGCGGTTCTGCGACGCGGTGCGACGTTACATTGGTAATTTCGAATGCTGCTTCAGCTCGCCTTCAGTTGTCTCATCCCGTTCTCTTCGGCGCTACATACGCCTCCTCCAGAGATCATCGCCCCGCCATGTTGCGCGGATGAAGCGGCGTCTGCATGTCCGGAACAGACTCAGCGCGCCGATGTAGCCCCGCCAGATTCAGGCGACGACGGCAACAACCCGCCTGCTGGGCCTTCGGGAACGCCGCTCCGCAAGAAACCAAGCGAAGATGGCGTTCGCTGGGGCAAGCTGGCGAACGATTCGATGCGGTTTCTGGCCATCATGCAGGGGTTTCGCTGGGCGACCGAGTTGCAGACGCGCTCGGGCGGCTTGGGCGTAGGACAGAGCTACGGCAACTCGATTAGCAATCTGCACGGCTGGGCCGATGGCGATCCGTTTTACGTGAACTATGTCGGCCATCCCATGCAAGGTGCGGTCTCGGGGCGGTTGTTCCTCTTGAACGACCCGAAGTACAGCCGGACCGAGATCGGCGACGGCGCAGCATATTGGAAGGGCCGGCTGCGCGCCACCGCCTTTTCGTGGGCATTCAGCGAGCAATTCGAAATCGGGCCGATCAGTGAAGCGACCATCGGTCACATTCAAGACCGTTTCCCGCAGCAGGGATTCGTCGATCACGTGATCACGCCAACGGCGGGTTTGGTATGGATGGTGGGTGAGGATGCGATCGACAAGTACATCATCAAGCGAATTGAAGACCACACGCAAAACAAGTGGGTGCGCATGGCCTTTCGAGCCGGACTAAATCCGGCGCGGAGCTTCGCCAACGTACTGGACGGGCGCGCGCCGTGGAATCGGACATCGCGCGACGGCATTCTGACTTACCAGCCGCAGCCGCGCACTCAGCAGGCGTCGCGTATGGTGATTGATGCGGCTCCCAAACCGGACATTCCAGCGCCGGTCGAAATTTCTGCGATCACCGGATATCGCCAATTCGCGCACGCGCGCTGCATGGGCGGCGGTGGAGAAGGCGCGTTTCGCGTGGCCGCGGAGGTGCAGCTGGTGCTGGCTGTAAACGGATGCAAGATGCTGGGGCTGCCCACGGATTTCAGCGGCGATGGGCTGGTGTTTCAGGCCGGGCCGCGATGGACGCCGCTCCCCACGGGCAAATGGTCGCCCTTCGGTCACGTCCTTGTGGGCGGGATGAAGGTCACCCAAGAGGAGCTGTTCCCCCAAAAAAGAGCGGCGCTGCAGGCGGCGAATCCCAATCTCGACCAAGCGCTTTCCTGGGAGCTCTTCGATCAGTACACGTCGCATTGGGAGTCGACGGGACTTGCGCTCACGGCCGGAGCCGGGCTGGATTACAAGCTGAACGACGCGCTGGCGCTACGTGTTTTGAACCTGGAATACCTGTATTCGACCGTCCATCCGGTGAACGGCACTGCATTCGAAAACGGGTTTCAATTCACCACCGGCGTTGTACTTCGGCTGGGAACCTGGTAGCCCGGCGAGAGCAAACTACTGCTTGTAGATCACGCCGCCCTTCATCACGAACTGCATGTGATCGAGAGCCGAAATATCGGTGATGGGATCGCCCGAAACGGCGACAATGTCGGCGAATTTGCCGGCTTCGATTGAGCCGAAGCGATCCTGCTGATCCAGCAGTGTCGCGCCCGCGAGCGTCGCGGATTGAATCGCCTGCATGGGCGTCATACCCCACTTCACCATGTAGGGAAAGTCCGCCGATTGCGGCTCCTTCCAGTCGTAGCCGCCGATGTCGGTGCCGTAGACGATCTTGGCGCCCTTCTGCACGGCGAGCTTGAAGTTCGAGGCGCGAAAATCGGTCGATGCACTGTTGCGTCCGCCGCGGCTATAGATGTAAATCGTCGGGCACCAGGTCGCGCCTTTCGACATCATCAGATCAATCAGCGCAGCGTCCATGCCGTTGCCATGTTCAATGGAATCGACGCCGGCTTTCAGAGCCTGCTCGATCGCCTCGCGTCCACCTGCATGCGACGCTACCTTGTGTCCCAGCCGGTGCGCCTCGTCGCAGATCGCCTTTGCCTCTTCAT
>DATAUH010000057.1:0-23502 GCA_036268375.1 Bryobacteraceae bacterium
TCCGGGTCGATGCTACAACAGCTTGAGAAAAGTAAGTGGTTTCTGATGATTGGAAGCCATTGCTCTTACTCTTGACAACGTAAGCTCGCAGGACCTCTTTCCAGATGCTCTGAACAACGGCTGCGCTCGCACGGCGCGCAAGCCGTCGGCACCGCAGAGCGCCTTGCGCGGTGTTCGACAGCCAATCGCAACGCATCACCAATTTTGCGCGAGGTCAGCGGGAGGAGCTGAGCTCGCGCGCTAGCCAGGCACGGGCGGTCTGCCAATCCCGAGTTACGGTAACGGTGGAGACGCCCAATGCCTCGCCGGTCTCTTCAAGGCTTAAGCCGCCGAAATACCGCATCTCCACCACTCGCGCTTTGCGAACGTCGAAGTCCGCGAGTTTTTGCAGGGCTTCGTGCAGCAAGAGGACATCGCTCTCGTCCTGTAACGACGCAGTTTGCGCCTCATCCAAGGGGACGGCATGGTTTTTGCCGCCGCGCTTTGCCGTGACGCGAGATTCGGCGTGGTTCACCAGAACTTGCCGCATAGCAATCGATGCCACAGCCAGAAAATGGGCGCGGCTTTGGAAGGCTCGGCCGTTCTGCTTTACCAACTTCAGATAGGCTTCATGGATGAGGACGGTAGGCTGAAGCGTGTGGCCAGGCTGCTGTTGACCCCAAACGCGGCGCGCAATGCGATGCAGTTCCGTATAGACGACGGATGTGAGTTCTTCGAGGGCGTGGTCTCCGCCGGTTTGCAATCCGGCTAGCTGTTCGGAAAACTGATGCGGCGGCTGCATAGAAGATGGGGCGTATCCATGTTACACCGGCGGCGGCTCCGGACTGGAGCTCACGCCGCGGAGCGAATCCGGCAGGGGGCGCATTTTGGGCAACGCGCGAACGTGATTTTTGCCACCCGCCCGCGGCATCCACGACGTCAGACTCGGCCTTGCGTTTCCTGCGGTAAAGTCACTTCCGGGTTCGCTTTGTCACCTAGTCTTGGCGGTCTCGTATGATGGGGGCGCGTGGAGACTCAATTTGTACCAGTGGCGCCGGAATCGCTCGAAACAGCGTTGAATTGGATGAACCGGCTCTATGTTGAGGCGGGCGGAACGCACAGTCGCAATGGCGCGCTGACGGCGGCGGAGTGGCTGTTTGCCAATCCTGCAACGGGCGGCGTGTGGTTTATCGAGGTGGATGGGAGGACGGCCGGATATCTGGTGTTGACGGCGTGCTTCAGTCTCGAGTTCGGCGGCGGGTTTGGGCTGCTGGATGAACTGTACTTCGCGCCGGAGTTCCGCGGCGTGGGGCTGGGCGCTGGCGCGATTGCGTTTGCCGAGGCGTGGTGCCGCGAGCGTGGGATGCAGGCGCTGCGGCTCGAGGTGGAATTGAATAATGAACGCGCGCTGCGGCTTTACCGGCGGCAAGGGTTCGTGACGCAGCATCGGGATTTGATGACAAAATGGTTGTAGAGCCCTGCGCTTCACGTCGCGGAGCTCTCCACGTACTGACGCATGCTGCTCGATATTCAAAAACTGCCCACTGCGGCCAACTCGACAATTCGCCTGCACCCGAAAGACGACGTGGCCATCGCGCGCGTATCGATTCCCGCAGGCGCGGAATTGGAAATCGGTGATTTGCGCGTCAAGGCGCGACAGGAGATTCCGGTCGGACATAAGATCGCGCTGCACGATATTGCGGCGGGGGAAATGGTTCACCGGTATAGCCATGCGATCGGGCGCGCGAAGACGCCGATCGCGGCTGGGGATCACGTTCACACGCATAATCTCGGGTTCGAAGAGCTGCAACTGGATTACGAATTCCCGTCAGTGGAGACGCTGCCTCCGGCGCGGCAGGCAAGCGCGCCGACGTTCCTTGGCTATGCGCGGGAGGATGGGCGCGCCGGTACGCGCAACTACATCGCAGTGGTGGCCGCCAGCAATTGCGCAGCGCATACAGCGGACTTGATCGCACGCAGCTTTGAAAATGAGAAACTGCCGGAGAATGTAGACGGCGTTGTAGCGTTCCCGCATGGCGAAGGGTGCGGGATGTCTTCGGGCGTCGATCTGGATCAACTGCGCCGTACGTTGGGCGGAGTGCTGGTACATCCGAACGTATCGGCGGCGCTGATTCTGGGGCTGGGGTGTGAGGTCAATCAGATCGATCATTATTTGGGCTCGGAGCATGGGTTTTCGACAGAACGATTGGCCGGAATGACGTTGCAGGACAGCGGCGGCACACGATCGACGGTGGATGCGGCGCGCAAAACTATTGCGCGCTTTATTGAACGCGCGGCTTCGGAACGACGCACGGAACAGCCTGCATGGAAGATCACCCTGGGGCTGAACTGCGGCGGTTCCGATTCGTTTTCAGGAGTTACCGCGAATCCCGCACTCGGCTACTGCTCCGACTTGCTGGCGGAGACCGGGGGAACGGCGGTACTGGCAGAGACGACAGAGATTATCGGCGCGGAACATCTGCTGGTGCGGCGCGCGCGGAGCCGTGAGATCGGTGAGAAGCTGCTGCGCATCATTCGCGAATACAAGCGGTATCTGGATCGCTTCGAAGGCAGCTTTGACGATAATCCGTCGCCGGGTAATAAAGCTGGTGGGCTGACGAACATTCTCGAAAAATCGCTGGGGGCCGTGGCAAAAGGTGGCGCGTCGCCGTTGATCGATGTTTACGAATATGCCGAGCGAATTACGGCTCCTGGATTTTGTTTTATGAATACGCCGGGATATGACCCGATTTCGCTGACAGGTCTTGCGGCGGGCGGATGTAACCTAATCGCGTTTACAACCGGCCGTGGCAGCGCGATCGGGTTTCCGACGATTCCGGTGATCAAGATCGCGACTAACAGCAATACTTATCGACGCATGCGGGATAACATGGACGTCAACGGCGGGGCGATTGCGGACGGCGAACGTACTATTGAGGATGTCGGGCGGGAGATTTTCGATCTGATGTTGGAAGTCGCAACGGGCAAGCGGACTTGCGCGGAACGACTGGGCCATCAGGAGTTTGTGCCTTGGCGAATCGGTCCCGTCATGTAGTGACGTTTCGTCCACTCGGGTATTTCCCAGTCATAACTAAGGTCAATTTTGGTTGATTCCGGAACGCGCCATTGCTTACGCTGGAAGCTCGTGACCATTGCCAAATATCGTAATTGGCATGTAACAGCAACGGCGATATGACGGTACAGACTGAAGACCATTGTTGTGACATTGCCATCGTAGGCGGCGGCTGCAGCGGGGCTCTGGTGGCCGTGCAATTGATGCGCCACGGGTTCGCGGGAGAGATCGCGATCATAGAGGTTCGCGAGCGTCTGGGTCACGGACTGGCCTACTCGAGTTCCTTCGATCATCATCTGCTGAATGTGCCGGCGGCGAAGATGAGCGCGCTGCCCGATCAGCCGCTGCATTTCTTGCGGTGGCTGCGCGAGCGGCATCTTCCTGAGTGCGCAGCCGAGGCTTTCGTTGCCCGGCGTTTGTACGGCGAATATATCGAAGACGTTCTGCACCAGGCGACGGGCTCCCATGCGACCGCGCGCGTACGTCATGTGCGCGCCGAGGCGCTGGATGCGGCTGCAAGTGAACGGGGCCTTCTATTGACTCTGAGTGACGGCTCAAAACTCGCGGCGAGCGCGGTGGTGCTTGCGCTGGGCAATCCGGCCTCGGGTCCGTTTGATCGCGCGGCGTTCGCGAATTTGGACAGGCACTGGCAAATCTCGCCGTGGCAGGACGACGCGCTGAGGGTTCGTTTCGCAGATGAGCGCATTCTGCTGGTGGGAACAGGCCTTACCGCTGTGGATTCGGCTTTGGCGCTACACGAAGGCGCCCTGCCGGCGAAGATTTACATGGTTTCGCGGCGCGGCATTCTGCCGCAGGTGCACGATCTGCGGCGTAAAGCGGGTCCGGCGCCTGCGTTTGATGAGCCGCAAAATGTGCGCCTGATGTTCCAGCAACTGCGGGCGCAAATTGCCCGGCTGCGAGAGGAAGATAACTGCTGGCGGGCTGCGGTGGACTCACTGCGGCCGGTATCGAACGATCTGTGGGAAGCGCTGCCTGTCGGGGAGCAGCGGCGGTATCTGCGCCATCTGAAGACTTACTGGGAGACGCACCGGCACCGGATGGCGCCCGAGATCCGTCAGCGGATGGATGACTTGCGCGCGGAGGGCGGCGTCGAGATTATTGCCGGGCGGATTGCGGGGAGTGACCTGAAGGACGATGTGTTAGAGGTTACGATCAGCCTTCGCGCAGGCGGGACGAGGGTGATAGAGATCGATCGCGCGATTAATTGCACGGGGATTTTCGAGAATTACCGGAAGAGCCCGCGACCGCTGATTGCGCGGCTGATCGCGAGCGGACTTGCCAGCGCGAATGAGTTAGGACTTGGCTTCCATACCGACCATGAAGGCGCGATGGTGAACGCGCAGGGCGAGGTTTCGGACCGGCTGTTTACTCTGGGGCCCCCGCGGCGCGGCGGTCTAATCGAGACGACGGCAGTACCGGAGATTCGGGCGCAGGCTGAGGCGCTCGGGAAACATCTAGCGATGCGGGCGATGCGGGCGGCTGGAAATTAGGCCGGCAGGCCGGCGTTAGAACGATCCGAAGATCCCCAGGTGCGCGGGGCGTGCTGTGGCAACGAGGACTGTTCGCGAAGTCCGAAGGCGTCGCGCTGCCAGTCGATTTGAAGACGCGGCTGCATCACGATGCTCACGATATCCAAGCGGATTTTTTGCAGCGGGATGCCGGCGCGGCGGGCGTAGGTGTTGGCGCCGATTTGAATGCGGCGGCGCTTCTCGGCGTCGACGGCTTGATCGGGGGCTCCGTAGTCGGCCGTGGCGCGCGTTTTTACTTCGACGAAGGCCAGGGCGGGGCCGTCCCACACAACTAGGTCCACTTCGCCAGCGCCAGATCCAGTCCGGTAGTTGCGCGCGACGACTTTGCAGCCGCGGCGGCGCAGGTAACCGTGCGCCAGATCTTCGCCGATCCGGCCGTGGTCTCCCTTGTAATGCCGCCTCCGAACGGCATCAGCGATGCTGTAGAGAAATCCGAGCACGTTGCCCCCGCTGAAGTAGTGACTGGCAGACGTGAAAAATCTCACTAAATCGCCTCGAATTCGAACACTATAACCTTCCCCCTGATGAGGTAGCAGAGGTAGTACTCCCAGAAGCGACGGAAACGCGGGAAGGCGTTGACGAGGGCTTCAAAACCCAAATAGCGCCACAGCGCCAGAAGTTTAACGCGCACGGAGACTTCACGAAAGCGGGCTTTGGTGTAGTAGCCGAAGCCGCCGTGATTTTCGCCGAAATAGCGAAAGCTGAAAGTGGTCAGGTGGCTCTTGTGGGTGGGGTCGCAGAAGGAGCTGTGGTCGGTGTAATGCGGCGTTTCGATGCGCAGGGCGCCGCCGGAGCGCAGGAGGCGATGAAACTCCTCCATGGCGCGCATCACGTCGCTCAAGTGTTCGATGACATGGATGGCGGTGATTCGGTCGAAGGAGCCATCGGCGAAGGGATAGGGGAAACGGTCGAGATCCGCGATGACGTCGGCGCGGCTGGCGGGATTGCGATCGAGTCCGATGGAGCCGGGCTGCTTCACAATCCCGCAGCCAACGTCGAGAATTCTCATCCAGTCGCCTTAGTGACGCAAGCTTCTAACGTATCGAGCGCGAAATCGCATTGGTCACGATTGACGACCAGCGGCGGGCAGAGACGCAGGGTATTGTCACCCGCGCCCAGCACCAGCAGGCCACGCTCGAATGCGAGATCGATGACGGCATCGCGGACGCGCGGGGCTTTCTCGCGAGTTTGCTGATCGAGGACAAATTCCACGCCGATCATCAATCCTAACCCACGTACATCGCCTACGCACGCGAAGCGCTGGGGCCAGGCGCGCAGACGTTTCATGAGATAGTCGCCCATGCGCGCGGCGTTTTCGATCAGTTCCGACTCAAGGAGAGCGATGGTGGCGAGAGCTGCTTCGCAGGCTACGGGATTTCCGCCGAACGTAGACGCGTGCGCGCCGGGCGCCCACGTCATGAGGTCGGCGCGTGCGATGGTGGCGCCCAGCGGCAGGCCGCTGGCGATGCCTTTGGCAGAGGTGAAGATGTCGGGGACGGCGCCGAAATGCTCAGCGGCCCACATTTTGCCAGTGCGACCGCACCCGCTTTGCACTTCGTCGAAGATCAGGAGAATGCCGTGCTTTTTGGTGATTCGCGCCAGCTCGTCGAAGAATTTTTGCGGCGGAACGATGTAGCCGCCTTCGCCTTGGATCGGCTCGACCACGATGGCCGCGACTTCTTCCGGCGGGGCAATGGTCTTGAAGAGCGTGTCTTCGATGAAGCGAATACTTTCGGCGGCGCACTCATCGGGGGTCTTCGCGGAGGAACGGTACGGATTCGGATACGGCGCATGATGCACCCCCGGCAGCATGGGGCCGAACCCGGCGCGTTGCGTGGACTTGCGAGCGGTGAGGGACAAGGCGCCCATGGTACGGCCGTGGAAGGATCCGAAGAAGGCGATGATTTTTTCGCGACGCGTCGCGTAACGGGCCAGTTTGATGGCGCCTTCGATGGCTTCGGCGCCGGAATTACAGAATGAAACCTTGCGCTCGACCGAGCCAGGCGCGAGGCGAGACAGCGTCTCCGCCAGCGAAATCATGCCTTCGTAATAAAAGTCCGTCCCCGACATGTGTATGAGGCGCGCGGACTGCTTCTGCACCGCATCGACGACGCGCGGGTGGCAGTGGCCGGTTGACACCACGGCAATTCCGGCATTGAAATCGAGGAAGCGGTTGCCATCCACGTCTTCAATCATGCAGCCCTCGCCGCGGTCTACCACCAGCGGGTAGCAGCGGGTATACGAGGGCGAAACCACACGCACGTCACGATCGATCATCGCCTGCGCGCGCGGACCAGGCACCGGGCCAACAAGATGGGGCAGGTGCGTGGTCTGTTCCAAGACCTTGCTCATCGCAATCTCCTATTCAGTTTTGATTGACACTGATTTTGCGCGCATCGCTGGGAAGCGCGCGCCGCGGGGGGCGAGGAGTGAATTAATCGGAGCCGAACAGGCCCGGGCGCGAATGGGACGGCGTGTAGCCCATACGTCTATCTTACGACGTTTTGGACGAAAACCCGCTTTCGTCCGAACGCTGCGATCAGTAAACTTTGAGGAGTGGCTGATTTCGCAATGAACGCACCCGCCGAACCTTGCGTGGTTCAAATGGACACCGGGCGCCGCTTTCCGCTGCGGGACGGGCAGTCGTGGGCGATTGGACGAGGCGATGGGTGCGCGGTGCTGCTAGACAGCCGCTCGGTGTCGCGACTGCACGCGCTGATCCAGAGGCGCGAGGGTGGAGCGATTTCGCTGGTGGATCTGGGCAGCCGCAACGGTTCGTTTGTGAATCAACGGCGCGTGAGCTTGCCGGTGGTGCTGCAGGACGGCGATCATCTGGTGTTTGGCGATCAGCAGTTCGTGTTTCGCAATCCGGAGGGCTCGGTATCTTCGGTATCGCTCGAGAGCACGCGCAACGCGCCGACGACGTCGCTGCAGACGAATACGCTGACGACGATCGTGGTGGTGGATATACGCGACTACACGCCGCTGGCGCGATCGATTCCGGAGGCGCTGCTTTCGCAGGCGATCGGCACGTGGTTTCTGCGCGTGGGTCAAATTGTGCAGCAACAAGGAAGCTGGGCGCAGAAATATATCGGCGACGCGGTGATGTCGATCTGGGTGCATCAGAATGAGACCGCGATGCGCGACGATTTGCTGCGCGTACTGTGGGCCGTGGGCGCAATCGATGTGTGCACGGCGGGCATGCATCTGGATCTGGGACTTCCGGCGCCGCTGCGCATCGGCGCGGGACTGAATACGGGCCCGGCAATCGTGGGAGGCGCGGATTACGCCGCGCTCGGCGATACGGTGAACGCGGCGTTTCGATTGGAAGCGGCCACGAAGCAGTTGGGCTATCCGGTTGCGATTGGCGAACGCACTTACGCGAGTTTGCCGCAGCCGCTGCAGAGCCGGTTTGAGCCGCGCAGGGTTTCGCTGAAGGGATACGAAGGCGAATCGACGGCGTGGGCTACTTCGTTCGACGCATTGCGCGCAGGCCTGGTGTGAAGTAGCTGCGGGCGCCGCCAGCTATAATCAGGCTTCCGACATTACATCTATGATTCCGCGTATCACGATCGCCGACGCCGGCAAACATGTGGGCGAAACCGTTGAGATTCCCGGCTGGCTTTACAACATGCGCCGCTCCGGGAAGATCGCATTTCCGATTTTACGCGACGGCTACGGCACGATGCAGTGCGTGGCGGTGAAGGCCAATTTGCCGGAGGAACTGTTCGAGACGGTTAAGGGACTGACGCAGGAATCATCGATCATCGTTACCGGCAAGATTCGCGAGGAACCACGCGCGGCGGGCGGATATGAGATGGATTTGGAAGGCCTGCAGGTGCTGCAACGCGTGCCGGAATCGGCGCCGTATCCGATTACGCCGAAGGAACACGGCATCGACTTTCTGATGGACCATCGTCACCTGTGGCTGCGCAGTCAGCGGCAGCACGCGATTTTGCGGGTGCGCCACGAGGTGATCAAAGCAGTGCGCGATTACTTCGATTCGCATGGATTCACGCTGGTGGATACGCCTATTTTCACGCCGGCCGCATGCGAGGGAACGACCACGCTTTTTGAAGTGAACTATTTCGAAGACGAGAAGGCGTTCCTGACACAATCGGGCCAGCTTTACAACGAAGCGACTGCGATGGCGCTGGGCAAGACGTATTGCTTCGGGCCAACGTTCCGCGCTGAAAAGTCGAAGACCCGGCGACACCTGACTGAGTTCTGGATGGTGGAACCGGAGATGGCTTATGCGACGCTCGAAGACGTGAAGCGGGTGGCGGAGGAACTGCTGCTCTTCATCGTAGGGCGCGTGCTGGAGAATAAGCGCGAGGAGTTGAAACGGCTGGAGCGCGACGTCACCAAGCTGGAGGCTATTCAAGGACCCTTCCCGCGCATCACGTACGACGAAGCGGTGAAGACCCTACAGGCAAAGGGCAGCGAAATTCAGTGGGGCGGCGATTTCGGAGGCACCGACGAGACGCTGCTGACGGAAGACCAGACGCGCCCGATCATGGTGGAGAAGTTTCCGGCATCGTTCAAGGCGTTTTATTTCCAGCCTGACGAGGAACGGCCGGATTTGGTGCTGGGCGTGGATGTTCTGGCGCCTGAAGGCTACGGCGAAATCATCGGCGGCGGCCAGCGTATACACGATCCGGAGCTGTTGCTGAAGCGAATTGAAGAGCATCATCTGCCCCGCGAGGCGTTCGAGTGGTACATCGATCTGCGCAAGTACGGCACGGTGCCGCACGGCGGATTCGGCATGGGAATCGAACGTTGCGTGGCGTGGATCTGCGGACTTGAACACATCCGCGAAACAATTGCGTTTCCGCGCATGCTCTATCGCCTGCGTCCGTAACGGCTGCGGCGCAGATTCACTGACGCACGATCATGCCTTACTCGCATATCTCGATCATTGGCGCGCCGCTGGATTTGGGGCAGGGGCGGCGCGGCGTCGACATGGGGCCATCTGCCGTGCGCGTGGCGAATTTGAATGCGCGCCTGGCGTCGCTGGGTTACGAAATTTCCGATTTAGGCAATGTGCCGGTGGACCAGGCAGAGGCGGCGCCCGAGGGGCACCCACGCGCGAAGTATCTGCCGCAGATCGCAGCCACGTGCACACGGTTAGGCCAGCAGGTTTCGGAAGCATTGTCGAAAAACAGCATGCCTCTGGTGTTGGGCGGTGACCATTCGGTGGCAGTGGGAAGCGTTAGTGGAGTGGCGCGGTTTTATCGCTCGCGCGGCGAGAAGATCGGGCTGATCTGGTTGGATGCGCACGCGGATATGAATACTCCCGAGAGCAGTCCGAGCGGCAATGTGCATGGAATGCCGCTGGCGTGTGTGGCGGGAATCGGACCGGCGGAATTGACGGATGTATTCGGATTTAAGCCGAAGGTTGCGCCGGAGAACATAGTGATTGTGGGGCTGCGGGATGTGGACCAAATGGAGAAGCCGCATGTGCGCGACTCAGGCGTGCGTGCATTCACGATGCGCGACCTGGATGAACGCGGACTGCGCGCCGTGATGGTGGATGCGATTCGCACGGCAAGCGAGGGGACCGCGGGTTTTCACCTCTCACTCGATATGGACTTTGTCGACCCGAAGGATGCGCCGGGAGTGGGAACGCCGGTGCGTGGCGGCGCGACTTACCGCGAAGCGCATTTGGCAATGGAAATGATCTGCGATTCGCGGCGCATGCTGTCGATGGAAGTGGTGGAAGTCAATCCGGTGATCGATGAAGTGAATCGCACCGCGGACTTGGCGGTGGAGCTGGTGATGTCCGGACTGGGTAAACGCATCCTATGAAACTTCGAGTAGCCGTGATTTACGGCGGGCGAAGCGGCGAGCACGAAATCTCGGTGCGCTCCGCGAAATCGATCATGCAGGGGCTGGATCCTGAGCGATACGAGCAGATTGAGTACTTCATCGATAAGAGCGGCAAGTGGAGTCCGGGACCGATTCTGCCCGAGCCGGGCGCACAGCCGAACATCGATGTGGCGTTTCCGATCCTGCATGGAACGTTCGGTGAGGATGGGACCATGCAAGGACTGCTGGAGTTGGCGGACCTGCCGTACGTCGGCGCGGGCGTATTGGGTTCAGCGGTTTCGATGGATAAGGAGATGATGAAGCGTGTCTGCAAGGAACGGAATCTGCCGGTTGTCGAATATTTGACACTGGCGCGCGATTGTCCGAATCCTGTGGAAGTCTGCAGCGCGCTGCCGTTTCCGGTATTTGTAAAGCCGGCGAATTTGGGATCGTCGGTGGGAATTTCGAAGGCGCACGATGCAAAGGAACTGGAGGCCGCATATGCGCTGGCGGCGCAGTACGACCGCAAGATCATTGTGGAGCGCGGCATCACGGGGCGCGAACTGGAGTGCGCGGTATTAGGCAACGAAGCGCCGGTGGCTTCCCTGCCCTGCGAGATTCTGCCGTCGCGCGAATTTTACGACTACGAAGACAAGTATCTGCTGGACAAGGCGGGCACGAAAGTTCCGGCCGACTTGACGCAGGAGAAGACCGACGAGCTGCGGCGGTTGGCAGTGGAATGTTATCGCGCTGTCGAGTGCGAGGGCATGGGGCGCGTGGATTTCTTGATGGAGGCTTCGACGGATAAGCTCTACATCAACGAGATCAACACGATTCCCGGGTTCACATCGATCAGCATGTATCCGAAGATGTGGGAGCACAGCGGGGTTGCGTTTCCGGCGCTGCTGGATCAGTTGATCGAGTTGGCGCTTGAACGGCATAGGCGCAAGGGCGCGACGCGATTTACGCGGTAGTGCCATGGCCAGGAATCAGCCAGCCGCAAATTAACGCGGATCAATGCTGATTTAACAAGTCTAAATTCTATTGAGCAAGGCTGCTGCTGTCGCAGCGGCGCATCGAGCTACATTTTTTACGACCTTTGGCAATACCAAAGGAACTGTGATAGTATCCTCCTTTGGATATGCCAAAGGATCATTCAGAAATTCTGCAGGGCACCCTCGACTTGATGGTGCTCAAGACGCTGGACGCTCTTGGGCCGCTGCATGGCTACGGTATCGCCCGGCGTATTGAGCAACTCAGCGAAGACATGGTGCGGCTCAATGAGGGTACGGTGTATGCCTCACTGTTGCGGCTGGGGCAGAAGGGCTGGATCCGGTCGGAGTGGGGCGCGTCGGAAAACAAGCGCAAGGCGAAGTTCTATTCGATCACCAAAGCCGGTCAGAAGCAGTTGGCGCGTGAGACCGAGAGCTGGGAACGCATCTCCGGCGTGATCGGGCGGGTGCTGCGGCTGGATAGCCAGCGATAGATATATGGTGCACGCACTGCTTTCGCGAATCATTGGCTCGCTGCGCCGGGAGCGGCTGGACGCTGAGTGCGATCAGGAGGTCCAGGAGCATCTGGAGATGCTGGCGGAGCGGTTCATGGCGCAAGGCCTGGAGCCCGCCGAGGCTCATTACGCGGCGCTGCGGCAATTTGGAGGAGTCACTCAGATGAAAGAGGAACTGCGGGAACGGCGCGCATTGCCGCCATGGGATGTGCTGGCGCAGGACGTGCGGCACGCGCTTCGCGGGTTGTGGAACGCTAAAGGCTTCACGGCATCTGCCGCGATGACATTGGCGCTGGGCATTGGCGCCAGCACGGCGGTGTTTGCGGTACTGGATACGGTGGTGCTGCGGCCGCTGCCATTTGCGGACGCGGACCGGCTGATGTCATTCCGCAACCTCGACCGGCGGGGCTCGCCGCATCCGACTAACCTTTCTTATCCGAACTTTTTCGATTATCGCGCGCAGAATCGCGTGTTCGAACACCTGGTGTGCTACCGCGACTCGCGCTTTACGCTGACCGATTCACTGCCGCCCATTCAAGAGCCAGGCGAGATCGTGTCATGGGATCTGTTTCCGCTGCTGGGCGTGCAACCGGAGCTGGGGCGCGGCTTCTTACCGGAAGAGGAGAAGGCGGGAGCGCATGTCGTAGTACTCAGCCATCAGCTTTGGCAGAGCCGGTTCGGCGCCGACCGGGGAATCGTAGGCCGGCAGATACGAATCAACGGAAAGCCATTCACAGTGGCGGGCGTGGCGCCGCGAGGGTTCCAGTTCCCGGAGGACGCTCCGCCGATGCAGTTATGGACGACGCTGGCCGAGGACGCCGCGGAGACTGAGGCAACTCCGCTGACGGAACAGCGCGGCGCGCGGGTGACGGACTCCATCGGGCGGTTGAGACACGGTGTAACGCCGGCGCAGGCGCAGACGCAGATGGACCAGATCGGCGCTTCTCTGGCGTTGCTCGATCCCGATAACAACAAGAACGTCGCGAAAACATTGGTGATGCCGGAACTGGAACGGCTGGTGGGTACGAGCCGCAGGACGCTGTGGATTCTATTCGGCGCAGTGATGCTGGTTTTGCTGATCGGATGCGCGAATGTGGCCAACCTGCTGCTGGTGCGCAGTACCGGGCGCACGCGTGAGTTCGCATTGCGAACCGCGTTGGGTGCGTCGCGGCGCGCGCTGGTGCGGCAACTGCTCGCCGAGAGCCTGGTGCTAGGCTCGCTAGGGACTATTGGCGGAGTTCTGCTGAGTGTGCTGGCGCTGCGGCTCGTGTTGCCGATGGCTGGCGACAGTATTGCGATTCCGCGCCTTGCGCAGGCCAGCGTCGATATTCGGGTGCTTGCGTTTTCCATTGCCGCGGCGCTGGCGACGGTACTGCTTTTCAGCCTGGCGCCGGCGGCGCAGGTGATGCGCGTGGATGTGGCAGGCGCGTTGAAGGAAGCGGCCGCGAGCATTGCTCCGGGCAGGCACCGGCTGCGAAATTCGCTGGTCGTAGGGCAGATCACGCTGGGACTCGTGCTGTTGGTGGGCGCGGAGTTGCTGATCGCGAGCTTCGTGTATTTAGCGCGACGCGATCCGGGATTCCGTCCGGATCATCTGCTGACATTCGGCGTCGGATTATCGGAAACGCGCTACGACGTCGCCGGACAGGGCGCATTCAGCGACCGGTTGCGGAAGCTTCTGCGAGCGATTCCGGGAGTGAAGGCGGTGGCGGCAGGCCTGCCTCTGCCGCTCGAAGGAAACGAGATGACCGTCTCGTTCGATATCGAGGAGCGGAGGGCGCCGGCGCCGGAACGGCCGAGTTCCGACATGGCGATTGTGACTCCGGATTTTTTCAGGACCATGGGGATTCCGATTCGGAAGGGGCGCGACTTCACCGAACGCGACGACGCCCGCGCGACGAGAGTATTGATTGTGAATCAGGCGTTCGCGCGCACTTACTTTCCGGGCGAGGATGCAATTGGCAAGCGAGTGGAACCGGGTGGAACCAACATTGGCGAAAAGAAAACGATGATGCGCGAGATCGTTGGCATTGTCGGCGACGCGACGCAGTCGGCGCTGGAGGCCGAAGCGACTCCCATTTACTATTTCCCGTACAAGCAGCTTTCGTGGGACATCGGGACGTTCGTGGTGCGAAGCGCGATTCCGCCGGAGCAGATCGAGCAGGCCGCACGCAACGCGCTGATGAGCCTGGATAAAGAAGCGCCGATGTTTCAGGTGCGCACTGGAGAGGAGCGGGCGGCGCGAGCGATTGCAGTGCCACGCTTTCTGACTATCCTGATGAGCGGGTTTGCGGGCATCGCGGTGCTGCTGACGGTGGTGGGCCTGTACGGAGTGCTCTCCTATACCGTGACTAGGAGGCGGCGTGAGATCGGCGTGCGCATGGCTCTGGGCGCAGACCGAGGTGCAGTAGTAGCGCTGGTGCTAAAGGACGCGATGAAGACGGTTGCCGTTGGCCTCGCGCTGGGGGTGGCAGGCGCAGCGGCCGTGCAACGATTGCTGGGAAGCATTGCATTCGGCATCCGGCCGGGTGACCCGATGTTCACAGCTCTTGCGTGTGGCGTCATGATTGTCGCGAGTTTGGCGGCCGCCTATCTGCCGGCGCTCCGGGCCGCGTTGATGGATCCGACGCAAACGTTGCGAAACGAGTAAGGACGCGGGCAGGAACCGCTGCTCGCAATCCGCGAACAAATGTCGCGCCCGCGAGCCTGCGATAAAATCGCGGAAGCTCATGCACTACCGATTCCATTCTCTACTCGCGGCGTTTCTGGCGGCTGCGTCGTTGACGTGTGTTGCGCAAACGATCGATCCGAATCTCTTCGCGAATATGCGCTGGCGGCTGGTTGGGCCGTTTCGCGGCGGCAAAGCGACTTGGGCGTCGGGAGTTCCGGGCAATCCGGCGGTCTACTATTTCGGAACCGCAGGGAGCGGAGTCTGGAGGACCAACGACGGCGGTCTGACGTGGAGGTGCATCAGCGATTCGGTGAAGTTGACCAGCATCGGCGCGGTGGAGGTGGGCCCTTCGCAGCCTAACGTCGTTTATGTGGGCGCCACGGGGGGCGGCGAAACCGCAGGACTGTACCGTTCGACAAATGGCGGCGGGCGTTGGGATCACGTGGCGCTTCAAGGTCATCCAGTGGTCTCGATCGTCATCGATCCAAACAATGCGGACGTGGTGATGGCGGCTTCGAGCGATAGCGGCTTGGTGCGTACCACGGATGGTGGCAAGACTTGGAATTCTGTGCTGCCCGAAGGCGTGGGAGCGGTGGCGCTGGCGATCGACCCCGATGACGCCAGTAATGTTTACGTCGGCACGCGGCCAGCAGGCGCCGGCGGACGGGGCGGCGGCGGAGGCGGCCGGGGCGCGGCGCCAGTCACGACTCCGGCGACTGATTCAGAGATTTACCGCTCTACCGATGAAGGCGCAACATGGAAGAAGACTTCCCCCACCGGCCTGCCTGGCGGGAACTTCGGAACGATTTCGCTGGCGGTGGCGCCGGGGATGAACGGCATGCGCGTCTACGACTATATTGCGCAGGGCATGTACCGCTCTGACGATGGCGGCGAGCATTGGATGCGCGCGACTGACGACCCGCGACTGATTGGCGGCGGGCAGTTTCATGACGTTGTGGTCGACCCGTCCAACGCGGACGTAATGTATGCGACTCAGACGTCGCTCTACCGATCCACCGACGCCGGCAAGACGTGGGAGTCGTACGTGGGCGCGCCGAGCGGCGCAGATTTCAACTATTTGTGGATCGATCCATCGAATTCGGCGGACATGGCGCTGGCGACGGATCAGGGCACAGGCATTTCGATGAATGGCGGCCGCACGTGGACAAGCTGGTACAACCAGCCGACCGGGCAGATGTACAACGTCACGACGGATCACGGCTTTCCGTTCTTCCTTTACTCGGCGCAGCAGGATAGCGGAACGGTAGCGACGCCGATTGCGGGCCGCGGCGGGCAGATCACTTATCGCGACTGGTATACGACCAACGGTTTCGAATCGGCGAAGATTGTGCCGGATGCGGCCGACCCGAACTACTTGTATGCGACGGGATGGTACGGGTCGGTGCTGCGCGTGAACAAGATTACGGGGCAGACGCAGCACATCTTTGAGCGAACGGCGAAGTATCGCGAGAGTGGTTCGCCGGCGATGGGCTTCTCTCCGCAGGACCCGAACACTTTTTATTTGGCCACTCAGTTTCTATTGGCTACAAAAGATAGAGGCATGCACTGGCGGGAAGTGAGTCCGGATTTGACGGTGGTTCCGGGCGCCGAAGCAGCGCCTGCGGCCACCCCGGGACGCGGCGGACGCGGGGGAGGCTTCGCGATCAGCGCGCTGGCGTTTGCCGCCAAGGATGCAAAGCAGATCTGGGCGGGCACTTCGAACGGACATATTCAGCTCACGCGCGATGCCGGAGCGCATTGGACCAACGTTGCGCCGCCCGATCTCGGCCAGAGCTCGATCGCGGCGGTCGAGAGTTCGCATAGCGATGCAGCGCGCGCGTTTGCGATCGCGGGAGCCGCCGGGGGTGGACGCGGAGGCGCGAACGCTCCTCCGCGGATTTACCGAACGAACGACTTCGGCAAGACGTGGAAGCTGGTGAACAGCGGATTGCCGAATGGCGCAGCGCATGCGGTCCGGGAAGATCCGGACAACAAAAACCTGGTGTTTGCGGCGCTCGAAAATGGCGTATTCGTGTCGTTCAACGGCGGCGATAACTGGCAGCCGCTGCAACTGAACTTGCCTGCCGCATCGTGCCGCGATCTGGCGATCGAGCAGAACACGCTGATTGTCGCGACCTATGGGCGCGCGCTGTGGGCGATCGACAACTTGAATCCGCTGCGCGAACTGGCTGCGAAATCGGCGCAGATTGCGGCGGCGGACGCATATCTGTATGCGCCGGGCACGGCGTACCGAATGCAGTGGGATACGTACACGGATACGCCGTTCAACCCGGAGATCGCGTCGGCGGAGAATCCGCCGGACGGGGCCAGCATCGACTATTACTTGAAGTCGCCCGCGGGCGGCGAGATTCAACTTGAGATTTTCGACTCTAAAGACCGGCTGGTGCGGGTCTATTCGAGCAACAGCCCGGCCGCTTTGGGCTATAAGGTGAACGTACCGGCCTACTGGTTGGCGCCCGCCGCCGTGTTGCCAAAACAGGCGGGTCTGCATCGTTTTGTTTGGGACCTGCGGTATCCCGATCCGGACCAGCTTCTGTACACGTATTACGGCATTCACGTGAACTATTTCGAATACACGCTGGCCGACCACGCCATCGCGCACAACACACCGTGGCATGAGCCGCAAGGTCCGATGGTGGTTCCGGGACAATACCAGGTGGTGCTGACGGTGGCAGGGCAAAAGTACCGCCAGCCGATCACGGTAAAGCTGGACCCGCGCATTCCCTATTCGACGCAGGACCTGGAGCGGCAATTGGAGCTGGGGCAGAAGTTAGTGGCCGGGCTGCATGCCACATACGAAGGCTACAACGAGGCCTCGCGTCTGCATAGCGAACTGGGCGAGCGGATCGCGCAGCTTCAGCAGGCGGGAAAAGCGCCCGACGCGCTCAAGGCCGCGCAGGACTTGGATCAGAAGGCGCTCGGTCTCATGGACGTTGCAGGACAGCCCGCCGCGATGGGCCCGATGAATCGCGATCTGACGCGGCTACTAGTAGCGGTGGATCAGTCAGACTCGCCGCCCGCCAGTGAGATCGTCGAAACCTGGACGGGTATGTGCGAGGAAACGCGCGGCGCGGTGGACCGTTGGAACCAGATTCGGATGGAGGAACTGCCGAAGCTAAACGAGGTGCTGCGACAGCAGGGCTTGCAGCCGGTTACCGTGCCGTCGCAGGCACTGGCCGTACCGGCGTGCCAATAAAGGCGTAGATGAAGAGAACGGGCTAATCGCGCGGTGGATGATTGGCGCTGGACGTTGCGTGCGCCGCAAGCAGCTTTTGAATCTCGCCGCGGATGTTCTGTTCCTGGCTGGCGCCTGAAATGAAGTCGTCGCTGCCCTCGTGTTCGGCGCGAATCGTTCCGGTGCGGTCGATGAACACAAGGATCGGCATACTGGGCACTTTGCCGGCAGGGTGTTGCAGGAACTTATCCAGGATAAAATCCTGATCGAAGTTGTAGCCAACGGGGAACGTGGTCTTGAATTGCTGCACAAAGCCCGGTACCAGCGCGTCGGCGTTGCTATTGACGGCGCACTCGAGTACCTGCAGACCTTTGGGCGCAAATTCCTTCTCCAGCTTCACCAGCAGCCCGGTAGTGTACTGGCAGTGGCTGCAGGTGGTGAGAATGAAAGCGAGCACCACCGGCTTGCCCTTGTAGGAGCTCAACTGGATCGGCTTGCCGTTCGGCATGTCGACCTTCAAATCGAGCGCTTTGCGCGGCAACTGTTGCGCCGGGGACGGCAAGACGAGCGCGCTGCTAGCGGCTGCAACACAGATCAGGGCGGCCAGGGATGTTCGCATACACGCTCAGTTTATCTCAGCGGGCAAACCTTCGACACTCGTCACCAGCCCGCCGGAGCGCCGTAATTCGAAGCGCCCGTCATCGCCTTCGCCGGTTAATACGTCGGGCGTGTTGGTCGAAACGGTCATCTTTTTCCATTTGCGCTGCATCGCAGTGCGATAGACGGCGAGGTATTGACGCGCGGCGTCCTCCGAATCCCACTCGGCGGCGTAAAAGAGGACAACGCGCTTGGCTGTCTTGTCCTCGAGCAGCGCGAAATTGGAGCCGCGCCAGTGCGGCGCAATCTGGTCCGCGGTTTTCGCGTTGGCGGCCTGCTCGATCAGGATACGGTGTTCCAGTTCACCCAGGACGCCGCCGACCAGCGGCTTGTAGGAATGGGGCAGCTTCACATCGGGTAATTTCGGATCGCTGGGTTTGACGTTTGAAAAATACTTCTCAGGGTGCAGAATTTGCTGTGTCGATACGGGCGGCTTCTTGAAAACTTCGCCAAAGGACTGCTTGCCGTCGTGTTCCTCAACTGCATTCTGGAACAGCATGCCTTTGCTATAAGGGAACACCAGGGTCACACGCAGGTAGAGGGGCTCATTATCGAAAACCGGATAGTCGCCGCCTCCGGAGTCGCTCACTTTCGCCATGGATTCGACCAGCGAGGGGGAACTCTTGAGCGAGCGCCCATTTTGACGGGCCAGGAACTCCGACATCAGCCAGGTGGCCTGGCCCTCCATGACGGCAAGCCGCGCCGTCGACCCGTCGTCACTCTTTTCGCCACGCTTGATGAACTTTGCCAGGTTGTAATTTTGATCCGCAAGAGCGTGACCCAGTTCGTGCGCGAGGACCGGCTCCTGCGGCTCCGCAGAGTCGGTCTCGGTGATGAACATCTTCTTCTTGTTGTAGTCGTAAAAAGCGGCGGCCTGTTCGGTCAG
Organism: Bryobacteraceae bacterium; assembly: GCA_036268375.1. GTDB lineage: Bacteria > Acidobacteriota > Terriglobia > Bryobacterales > Bryobacteraceae > PALSA-243. Next base: position 19,328 of record DATAUH010000057.1, read on the forward strand.
CAGGTCGACGGTATTTTTGGCGAGATCAAAATCGGCGGGAACGAAGTTGAATTTCTTCAGAGTAAGTTCTTCCGCGCGAATCTCTTCGGGCTTGGCGACTTCGTGCACCCGCTCTTTCAGAAACTTGTTGACGTCGGCTTTGGTGATGAAGGCGCACGGCACGGGATGGTGAATTTTCATGCCGGTGATATCGGCAAGCTGCCGCATGATCTGCGGGACCTTATCGCACAGATTGTTTTGCGCGAAAGCAGGAAGTGCGGCGGCCAGTAGCGCGAGAATAGACCGGCAGATGATGACAGTCAACTGATAACCAGGATAATATGGAGAGTCGACACCATGGCCGAAGAAAAAACAGCAGACAAACTATTTAAAGCAGAGTATCTGGGCAGCGGCACGTTTGTGATCAGCAAGCCAAAAAGGAAGAAGGCGAAGGCGCGTCAGACGGCGCTGCGGAACCCGCGCCGGGGCTCGCGCAAGTAAGCCAATCGCAGACTGGCGCCCACACGGGGAGGTTACTGCCGGACGCGGCGGTCGTTGTTCATCATGCGGAACATGCCTTGGAGCGCAGCTTTCTGTAGCGCGAAGGCTCCCACAAAGCTTGCGACCACTGCTCCGAATATGATGACGGCGTCCATGACCCATTACCTCTCGCGCTAATAGTAAGCAATTGCCGGGCCAATACTAGAACTCGATGTAGGGTCATTTTTCGTTGAAATTCAGGTTGCGACAAAAGCGGATATCGAGGACCGGGCATCCGCCCCACTGGGGTGGGACGGAGCCGTGTCCGCGGTTGTTGAGAGCCGGTAGAGTGCGGAACGCTCATTAGAGCGGGTAGGCAGTAGCGGGGAAACTGCGGGGATGAACATGGGAAGGATGTAAGGCCGAGCTCTCTTCCTCCTTCAAATTAGCGTGGCATCGTCGAAAAACCGGACATTGAAATTCTAAGCGATTGATAACAAGGCACATAAAATTCTCCAGGATTTGTGAATTGCAATCTGCAATAGTAATCCCGCGGCTATGCGGGTTGTCGGCCGAAACCACGGCACAGTGTGCGGCGTCTTCACGGATTGACCACCGGAAGTTTCTGGATCTAAAATAGATGACAGCCGATTTTCAATCAGCGCCGCGAGCTGTTGCCGTATGAACGCTACACGCCTCTCGATCTTAGCTTTCTCCGTTTTCACTCTTCTAGGGTTGTCGCTGGCCGGGCCACAGGACACCACTAGCAAGAAACAAGCGGCCGCCACGCCGCAGAACGAAACCAATGCGCGGCCGATGACCGAAAAAGAGCGCAAGAACAAGCTCAAACGCCAGCACGACGAGTTGGCTACGCCCTACAAGAAGTGGCTAAACGAAGACGTTGCGTATATCATTTCGGACGAAGAGCGCTCCGCGTTTAAGAAACTGAACAACGACGAAGAGCGCGAAACTTTCATCGAGAACTTCTGGCTGCGCCGCGACCCCACGCCCGATTCGGAAGAAAACGAATTCAAGGAAGAGCATTACCGGCGCATCGCTTACGCCAATGAACATTACGCGTCGGGTATTCCGGGCTGGAAAACGGACCGCGGCCGTATCTATATAACATTCGGTCCGCCGGATGAAATTGAAGATCACTCGTCGGGCGGCTTCTACGAACGGCCTCCGGAAGAGGGCGGCGGCGAAACTTCTACTTTCCCGTTCCAGCAGTGGCGCTATCGGTATATCGACGGCATCGGCAACAACATTATTATCGAGTTCGTGGATCCGACCATGTCGGGTGAATTCCGTATGACCAGTGATCCATCGGAGAAGGACGCGCTGCTGTACGTTCCGGGCGCCGGCCTGACAATGATGGAACAGCTGGGGATGTCGGATAAGACGGCGCGCTTCAACAACACCGATGGCACGCACCTGGGCGTTCCGTTTGGCGGGCAGCCCGAGAGCATGAACGAGTTCAACCGCATCGAGCAGTTCGCGAAGCTGCAAAAAGCGCCCCCCATCAAGTTCACCGACCTCGAATCGGAAGTACTGTCGAAGATCAGCTACAACCAGCTTCCGATGAAGGTGCGCGTCGACTTCTTCCCGGTTACCGAAGCCTCCGTGATGACGACCATCACCGTTCAGTTCAGCAACAAGGATCTGCAGTTTAAGTCGAAAGACGCGCTGCAGGCGGCGCAGCTTGAAATCCTGGGCACGATCATGACGATGAGTCACCGCCGGGTGGCCACGCCGTTCGACGACCCCGTGACCATTAGCTTTCCGCCGTCGATGCTGACCGAGGGCGCGAAGGGCATATCGATTTATCAGAAAGCGATTCCGCTGCAGCCCGGCACCTACCGCCTGAACATCACGGCGAAAGACGTCGTGGCGGGCAACGTTGGCCTCGAAAGCAAGTTGCTGCCGGTTCCGCGCATCGACGCAGATCGTCTCTCTGCCAGTTCGTTAATTCTGGCGGACGACATGCACCACGTCGACACGAAGAGCATCGGTTTAGGCATGTTCGTTCTGGGCGACACCAAGGTACGCCCGCGCATGGCGAACTGCGATACCTGCCAACCCTCGTTCAAACCCGACGAGCGCGTCGCCATCTACGTTAAGCTCTACAACTTCGAACCCGATGAAACTACCCGCCGTCCTGTCGGCGACATCCAGTATGAGCTGACGAAGACCGGCACGACCGACAAGATCATCGATTTCACAGAGAACGTACTGCAAAATCCTGAGGCGCAAGCCAGTCAGGTGACGATTGAGAAGTTCCTGGATCTGAAGAGCATGAAACTGCCCGCCGGGTCGTACACTCTGCGGATAAAAGTAACGGACAAGAAGCGTAACCAGACGCTCCCCTTGACAGCTCAGTTTACGGTAACCTAAATCGAGGGCGCATCCGGGGTATTGTCGCGGATGTCAGACAAAAGCACGAATTCGAAGCGCTGGCTCTTAATTGCGGGAGTCGCCTGCCTGTTGGGTGGCGAGGCAAGCGCCGCAGTGTCGGTTCCGTTAACCGGAGCCATCGCGGGTGTTGTCCGCGGGCCTGCGGGAACTCCGCAAATGGGCGCTACGGTCCTCCTTTACAACCACTTGCAGAAGCCCCTGGGCAAGGTCCTGACCGACGATCAAGGCCAATTTAAACTTCTCGGCCTGCTTCCCGCTCTCTATACGGTAAAGATTTCGTTCACTGCGTTCCTTCCCGCATCTCGTCAGATTCAGGTTGAACCGGGAATGCGCAGCGTGCTTAACGTCAACCTGAGCACACTATTCAGCAACATTCAATTCGCCTACCCGGCCGTCCAAAACGGCAATCTGATGACCGACGACTGGAAGTGGGTGCTGCGCAGCGCACCTTCCGCCCGGCCGATTATGCGTTACGCAGGCGCCGATGCCGCGGAAGCAGATGCCGCAGATCCGGCACACTCCTCCGCGCCGTCTACCCCCGAACACGCCGCCGTGTTCGCGGATACACGCGGATTGCTGAAGGTTTCGGCTGGCGATGGCTCCCTCAATGCCGGCGTGAACACGCAGGCGGATCTGGGCACTACATTCGCGCTGGCCACTTCTCTCTATGGCAACAGCTTGGTCCAGTTCAGCGGTAATTTCGGTTACGGCTCCGGTACGGGCACGCCCACCGCAGCGTTTGGCGCCAGCTACAGCCGCGAAATGGGCGGCGGCAATCCAGAGGTATCGCTTACCGTTCGTCAATTGATGCTGCCCGCACGGATGGCTGCGGCGTTCGCTGGCCCTGACGGCGCCTCTCTGCTGCGCACGATGTCGGCGGCCGTCTCCGATCAGAACAAGATTTCCGACAGTCTCACGCTGCAGTACGGCTTCACCATGGACGTGGTCTCCTTCCTCGACCATCTCAACTATTACAGCCCGTACGCGCGCCTCACCTACGAAATGGATCCAAGCGACGAGCTGGTGCTGGCGTACACCTCCGGCAACGCGCGTCCGAATCTGGATAATTCCGCTGCCATCGCAAACGACCCGTCCGGCGATAGCGACTTGCGCCGCGACGTCGATTCGCTGGGTGTGTTTCCGCGTATGTCGCTCGAAAACGGGCGTCCGCAAATCCAGCGCGGCGTGGAGTATGAAGCCGTCTACATCCGCCACAGCGGTTCGCGCACCTTCAAGGCGTCCATGTATCGCCAGGATATTTCCAACGCCGCGGTGACCATGGCCGCAGGCAACGGAGTTCT
>DATAUH010000058.1:0-8678 GCA_036268375.1 Bryobacteraceae bacterium
TGATTCCAGCGGTAATAAGACGGGTCGCAGGTGGCGACTTCGCGGTCCCAATCGTAGCTGAAGGCGAAGCGGCGATGCGTGCGCTTCATTGCCTCAATATTGTGCAACGTCCACTCGCGTGGCGGCCGCTTGTTGGCGATGGCTGCGTTTTCAGCGGGTAACCCGAACGCGTCCCAGCCCATGGGATGCAGCACATTGAACCCGCGCATCCACTTATACCGGGCCAACGCATCGCCGATGGAGTAATTACGGATGTGCCCGATGTGTAGCGTGCCGCTTGGGTACGGCAACATCTCGAGCACATAGAACTTCGGCTTGGACGAGTTCTCTTCCGCCTTGTAGAAATCGGCGTCCTTCCAGCGTTCGAACCATTTGAGTTCGATTTGGGTATGGTCGTAGGGCTTTTCCGGCATAAGAACGCTAACTTTTCGGGTGAATAACCATGGTAGCAGGGAGGTCAGGAAGCTTAGCCTGGATGACAATACGCGACTTGACTTTCGGCGCCCATCGGTGTCACGCTACCGCCTGTGAAATCCATATCAGTTCTGGGCGCTGCTGCTCTGGCGGCAGTGCTTTCGGCCCAGCCCCGTGTTTATACAGCCGCGGATTACGAGGGCGCCGAGAAGGCGCTTGCGGGAAACGTAAATCCGTTGATTTACCGCACTGGAATCCGCCCTACGTGGCTTCCGGACGACCGCTTTTGGTACCGCGTCACGACCCCGGCGGGAAGCGAATTTATATTGGTCGATACTGCGAAAGGAACACGCGCGCCAGCCTTCGACCACGCGAAAGTGGCAGCCGCGCTTTCGACCGCCGCGAATGCGAAATATGACGCCGAGCATTTGCCCTTCACCGAGATCGAACTCGATGGCAGCAAGGTTTCGTTCACTGCGTCGGGCAAACACTACACGTGCGATGTGACCGGAAATAGCTGCGCGGAATCCGCAATGCCGGCGACTGAAGCGAACGCGGGCGGACGCGCGGGACGCGGCGGCCGAGGTGGACGCGGAGGCCGCGGAGGCGCAGGCGGGCGGGTCGAATCCGTGGCGCCCGACGGGAAGCACGCCGTCTTCATTCGCGATAACAATTTGTGGGCACGCGATGTTGCAAGCGGCCAGGAAACACAACTTACGAAGGACGGCGTGAAGGATTACGGCTACGCGACGGATAACGCCGGCTGGCAATCGAGCGACAGGCCGATTGTAGTGTGGTCTCCCGATTCCAAAAAGGTAGCGACGTTCCAGCAAGACCAGCGCAAAGTGGGCGAGATGTACCTTGTCGAAACCAAGGTGGGCCACCCAACGCTGCGCGAATGGAAATACCCCTTGCCCGGCGACGACGTTGTGGCGATGATTGAACCGGTCGTCCTTGACGTAACCTCCGGACAGATGGTGAGACTGAAACTGCCGCCCCAGCAGCACCGTTCGACCCTTTGCGATGACATTGCCTGCCGCGGCGGAGAATGGTCGGACGTGCAGTGGAGCGATGACGGCTCGCACATTGCTCTTGTTTCGACCTCGCGCGATCACCGGCAGGAGACGCTCCGCTTAGCCGATACGTCGACTGGCGACGTGCGCGATGTGTTCAACGAGAAAGTTCCGACTTTCTTTGAATCCGGCAACGGGCATGTGAACTGGAAGTATCTGCCGAAAACGAACGAGTTCATCTGGTTCTCGGAGAATTCGGGGTGGGGGCACTTATACCTGTACGATCTGAACACCGGTAAGTTGAAGAACGCGATTACGACCGGCGACTGGAATGTTACGCAGATTTCGCGCATCGACGAAAAGGATCGGACGCTATTCTTCTATGGCGTAGGCCGTGAAAAGGGTCGCGATCCCTACTTCATTCATTTCTACCGCGTGAATTTCGACGGCTCCCACTTAGCGCTGCTTACGCCAGAAGATGGCAATCACGACGTGGCTCTTTCTCCCAGCGGCAAGTATTTCGTCGACACTTACTCCAAGCCCGACGTGCCGCCAGTGGCGGAAGCGCGCGATGAAAACGGCAAGCTGATCGCGATGCTGGAGAAGGCCGATATCTCGAAACTTCTCGCGACGGGCTGGAAAGCGCCGGAATCGATCACGGTGAAGGCTCGCGATGGCGTGACGGATTTGTACGGGCTGATGTTCAAGCCATCGAATCTGGATCCAACGAAGAAATACCCGATCATCAACCATATTTATCCGGGCCCGCAGACCGGCAGTGTCGGCAGCCGCAATTTCAGTGCGGCGCGCGGCGATTGCCAGGCTCTCGCCGACCTCGGTTTTGTGGTGGTGGAACTGGATGGCATGGGAACGCCGTGGCGGTCCAAGAAATTCCACGAAGCTTACTACGGCAATATGGGCGACAACACCCTGCCCGACCAGGTGACCGGCATGCAGCAACTGGCGAAGAAGTATCCGTGGATCGACATCGACCGCGCCGGGATCTATGGACACTCGGGCGGCGGATATGCGACAGCGGGCGCGATGTTCCGCTATCCCGACTTCTTCAAGGTGGGCATCAGCGAATCGGGCAATCACGATAACCGCGAATACGAAGACGATTGGGCCGAAAAGTGGCAGGGCCTACTGGAGAAGACGTCCACCGCCGGCGCCTCCAATTACGACAACCAGGCCAACCAGTTAGTGGCCAAGAACCTGAAAGGCCACTTACTGTTGGCCCACGGCACGATGGATAACAACGTGCCGCCGTATAACACTTTGTTAGTGGTGAATGAGTTGATCAAAGCGAACAAGGATTTCGACTTACTCCTGATTCCCAACGTGGCCCACGGGTACGGCGCCGCATCAAATTACATGATGCGCCGCCGCTGGGACTATTTCGTCCGTTATCTGGCGGGCGGCGAGCCTCCGAAGAACTACGAAATCCACTCCGGCGGAGGACGTGCGGCGCCGCAGCAATAGGAGCACTACACTATAAGTATGGATCTAGTCAGAGGCGGCGTTGCCCAAGGACCGCCGCCTCCACCCCTCGAGCGAGGATGGGGCGGCGACGACGGCTTCGACGGCCGCGGCGCTGATCGCCGTACGTCATTCGTCGGTCTCGTCATCCTTCTCGTTTCAACCTTCATCGTCTTCAGCGCACTGCTGATCGCTTTTCTGGCCCGCCGTGCCATGGGCGATGACTGGATTTCGATGCACAAACCCGCTTTGCTATGGGTGAACACCGGCGTGCTGATCGTATCCAGCATCGTGCTGGATAAATCGCGCCGCGCGCTCAAAGCGCGGGACCGCTCCAAATTTAATCTCTGGTGGACCACCGCGACAGCGCTGGGCGGCGTTTTTCTCATCGGGCAGTTGATCGTGTGGAGTCAATTGCGGGCCGCCGGCGTTTATGTTGCCACCAATCCGGCCAGCAGTTTCTTTTACGTATTAACAGCGGTGCACGCAGCGCACCTGATTGGCGGGATGACGGCGCTGATTTGGGTGGATGTACAGGCACTGCGTCTGCAATTAGGACCAGCCAAGCGCACGGCCATCGATATCTGCGCCATTTTCTGGCACTATCTCGACGGCCTGTGGCTGGTTTTGATGGCCTGCTTCTACATCTTTGGGTGAAGGGGCGCGAAACGCATCCGCGCGCTCGCCTATGCTCTGTTCGCCAGAATGAGCGGCGAAGGCCCGGGCGAATCGAGCAGCCGAGCTTTGACAAAACCGGCGTCTTTTAGCCAACTCGCGATCTCTTCAAAGGAGAATGTGTCGCCTTGGTCGGTCGCCACCAGCATGTTGACCGAGAACATGAGACCGACGACTGCCTTGGAACGGTCTTGATCCACCAGGAACTCCTGAATTGCGATTGTGCCGCCGGAAGCCATTGCCGCAGCGGTTTTTGCCAGCAACTCTTTCGACCGCGCTTCGCCTTCACTGTGCAGAATGTGGCCAAGCGTGGCGACCTGATGTCCGCTGCCAAAATCGGCCAATCCCAAATCGCCTTCGACGAAGGTATATTGATCCGCGACGCCGAAGCGCTTGGTGACCCGGCGCGTCACAGGCAACACCGTAGGCCAATCGACCGCGGTGACGCGCACCAGCGGCGATGCCTGGGCCAAGGCGATGCTCCAAACGCCGGAGCCCGCGGCCAAATCCAACACGCTGACGGGACTCTTCGCCTCCGAGACCTTCAGTTCCCCGGCGAGAGCCTGGGCGGCGGCGTAACTCAAGGGGAATAAATCCTCAACGAACGCTTCGAAAAACTCGGAGCCAGTGTCTTCCTGATTCACGGCCATGATGGGATGGCCCTGTTGAACGATATCGGCGAGCTTCAGCCAACGTGGAATGATCTGCATTCCAAAATGATGAAAGAGTCCGCCGATGTAAGTGGGCTTGCTGCTGATCAGGAAGGTTTCGCTCTCCGGCGTGAGGCTGTAGCGGCCCTCGGCGTCCTTTTTCATCAGATCGAGCCCGCAGAGCGCGTTTGCGATGGAGCGGGCGCCGCGTGGTGAAATTTTCGCCCCGGCGGCCAACTGCTCGACGGTCTTAGCGCCTGCATCGAGTTGGTCGAAAAGCTTGTGGCGGCAAGCCGATTCGATGATAAGCATGGGGGCGTATCCCCAGGCCATCTGCATCAGACGCTCGAGTGTCACGGGCTTATTTGCGGGCGAAGATCCAGTGGAGGACATGGGCATATTTTAAGCCCGTTTCGCAGCGAAAACCTCCCGTGGCGTACTATCATCCGGCCTGCCTGAAGGCGGCGCCGCCGCCCCTATGTGTTGTCCTGCATCTCCGTTCACTGAGAGAGGCGAAATACGATTTCGATGGTGTTCTGCACGTTTACCGGAGTCGCATCGAGCGTGCTGGGCTCATACCGCCACTGCCGCACGGCTTCAAGCGCAGACTGCGCCAATCGCGAATCTACTTCGCCCTCATTCAGCACGTGGACGTTTTCAGGTACGCCTTCACGTGAGATGACGGCGCGCAGGATCACTGTGCCTTCGACGCCTTGGTCTCGCGCGTCGGCCGGATAGATGGGCCGCGACTGCTGGACAAGGCGGCTCACGCGAACGTGGCCGCCAACTTGGATTGGGTAAGAAGCGGCCGCCGTCTGCTTGTCCGGTGAAGCGGTAGCCGCGGCCGACTTTGCCGCCGTCACTTCGACCGTCTCGAAGATTTGCCCAACCTCCAGCAGCGCGTCGATGCGGGCGTTTCCGCCGCTCGTGATCGTCGCCACCACGGTGCGGCGCGCAAAACCGCGTGCGGAAAACTCCACGCTGTACGTGCCGGGTGCAAGATTCGGTAACCGGAAGGCGCCAGCGGCGCCGGATGTGGCTGTGGCGACCGTGTCACCTCCTGCGGAACGCACGGCGATGTCGCAGTTGGGAATGCGCGCTCCAGTAGCGTCTTCGACGGTGCCTGCCAGGTTTCCAGTGGCCGGTGTGGCAGGTACGGCAGCCAACTGCGCCTCTGCCATCGCTTGCTCCTCCCGCTGCGAGCGCCTGTCGACTACCCTCTGAATTGCTTCCGTTCGCTTCCGGTCCAACTCTTGCTCCCCCGGTCCCATCTGTTTCGTCGGCGCGAGCAGCTTTGGTCTGCCTTTCGATGGCGACTCGGGGGGTTGAGTTGCTTGGGACCCGACCATCGGAGGCGCAATCTTTGGTAATGTCAAACGTCGAACTTGCGAGATACCTATAGCGCCCGCGGAAAACCCGGCGGCCATCACTGTGCAGACCACCGTTACGCTTGCGCGTCGCGCGAAGGTCAGCTTCGGCGCAGGCGATCCCTCCACGATGCGCCGAATTCGTTTCGCAAGAAATGAACCCGCCATTGACATGCCCGCAACGTTGACGCGGCCGCCTGTTTGCTGCACCAGCCGCGCCATTTTCATCAGGCAGTTTGTATACTCCAGACGCTCATGCCCTTGTTGCAAAACAGCGGCGTCGCATGCTTCCTCGGCGAGCGCGGCGATCTTTCGGTCCAGCCACCAGGCCAGCGGGTGAAACCAAAAGACCGCGCGATTGAACAGAGCCAGCCACTGTACCAGCGGATCGCGGCGGAGAGCATGCTCATTTTCATGCGCAAACACGGCATCGATTTGCGATGCAGGCCACGACGTCCAGCCGGAAGGTAGAATCACCGCCGGACGCCAAAATCCAACGGTTACCGGTACGGTACAGGCGTCGCTTGTCAGATGTCCGCGCTGCATCGTCGCGCTCGCTCGCAGACGGCAACTGCGTACGGTTCCGATAACTAATCGTGCGAATAACGCGGCGGCTCCGAGCAGATATATGCCCAGGATAGCCTCGCGAACCGGATCCAACTGCGGCGGCGCGGGCTTTTGCGCCGGCACAGGAGGGAGTGGCGTGACTTCAATTGGCGGAATAGCGTTAAGCGAAAAATTGAGATCGACCGGCACTTCCACTGCATGCACAGGCACAAGCCAGAGCGTGATCGGGACCGCCAGCATCCACACGGTGACACTCGCCCATATCGCGTGGCGGAAGCGAGCCTCCCGCACGCGCAATAGCAAGAGCAGCGCGCCGGCGCCCACAGCAATCAGCGTCGAGCGCAGCATGCATTCGAACACGAATTTGGTCACTGAATCCTGCATTAGCTTTTTCCTTTCCGGTTTCGAACGAACTCCTCCAGGCGATCCATCTCTTTGCCGCTGAGAACTTTCGCATCCACCATGCCGCTGACCAGTTCCTCCACGGACCCGCGGCAGAAGCGATCGATGATTTGCCGCACCGCATGAGCCGCAAAGCTGCGCGCCGGCTGCGCGGCGGAATAGACGTAGGCGCGGCCATCTTCTTCGTGCGTCAGATAGCCCTTCTGTTCCAAGCGGCGCAGGATGGTGCGCACGGAGGTCTCCTTGATGTCGCGTTTGCGGGCTACAACGCGATGAACCGTTTCGACTGTGCAAGGGGCCGCATCCCAAACCGCCTGCATCACCTGGTTTTCCAACTCGGTCAGGGGAGCTTTTACATTCGCCCGCATTGCACTACGGATTGTCATGGTACAACTTGTACCATTAACGAACGGCCGAGTCAACGACTGCGCAACCTTCAGTCTTGGGCTATCCGGCGGCTTGCAGCGCCGTGATCACGGCCACGTTGTAGACATCATCGACGGAGCAGCCGCGGGAGAGGTCGTTGGCGGGTTTGGCGACGCCTTGCAGGAACGGTCCAATGGCCGCGGCGCCGCCGAGGCGTTCCACTAATTTGCAGGCGATATTGGCCGCGGAGAGATTAGGGAAGATAAGCGTGTTGGCGCGCCCGGCCACGCGAGATCCGGGCGCTTTGGAGCGTCCGACGGCGAGAGAAACGGCGGCATCGGCCTGCAGTTCGCCGTCGATATTCAGCTCGGGTGCGCGCTCGCGGACGATGCGCAGAGCCTCGACCACCTTGTCCACATGTTCGTGCCGTCCGCTGCCTTTGGTGGAAAAACTCAGCAGCGCCACCGCAGGCTCCGTATTCAGCAGCGCGCGCGTAGTGGCGGCAGTGGCGATGGCGATATCGGCAAGTTCGATGGCGCAGGGTTCAATGACTACGGCGCAATCGGCGAAGGCCATCAGGCCGTTGTGCCCGTGCGAGAGATCCTGCAACGCCATCAGGAAGACGCTCGAAACCAGCTTCGCGCGCGGATGTGCGCCGATACAATGAAGCGCCGCGCGCACCGTATCGGCTGTAGTGTTGACGGCGCCGCCGACGAATCCGTCGGCTTCACCCACGCCGACCATCAGAGCCGCAAAGTAGAGCGGCTTGCGCGCAGTCTCGGCGGCTTCCACCTGAGTGATGCCCTTGGCGCGGCGGCGCTCGTAATAGTAGGCGGCGTATTTTGAAAACTGGGGCGCGGCTGCGGGATCGGCAAACACGACGCCCGCCGGCGGATTGATGGGCGCGGATCCTACCAGCACCGGTTTGACCACGCCGTCACGGGCCAGGCGCGCGGCGGCTTCGAGCACGCGCGGATCGGCGCCTTCGGGAAAGACGATCGTCTTATGGAGCTTGCGCGCGCGTTCGATGGCGCCGCGCATGAATTGAACGGCCGATTCGGGTAGGGCCATGTCGGAAAATTAATTATCGCGGAAATTGGTGAGCACGTTGGGACTCGAACCCAAAACCACCGCCTTAAAAGGGCGATGCTCTACCATTGAGCTACGTGCCCGCTTGGGATTAGATGCGCGGAAAGATCGGACTGCTCAACTAGTTTAACAAACCCTTCGCTATACTTGTTCAGATTGATGTCCCGGCTCGCCCGCCGTCTCGTCCTCATCGTAATCGCGATCGCAAGTGTTCTGACCATCGGCACCGTCGGTTTCATGCTGACGGACAATTACCCGGCGTTCGACGCATTTTACATGACGCTCACAACGATGACGACGGTGGGCTACGGCGAAGTGCATCCGCTATCGATGCGCGGCCGCATTTTCAATTCGTTTCTGATTTTCTTCGGGGTGACGCTGCTGTTCATCGCCGTGGGCGCGATGACGCAAACCATTATCGAATGGGAGTTCGGCGACGCTGCCGGCAAGCGGCGCGTGAAACGTATGATCGACAAATTAAAAGACCACTTCATCATCTGCGGATATGGACGCGTAGGGCGCGGCGCGGCGGAGGAACTGCACCGGGCCGGCATGCCCTTCGTTGTGGTGGATATCGATCCTTCGCGCGCGGAAAGAGCCATCCGGGCGGGACAACTTGCAGTTGCGGCGGATTCAACGCGCGACGATACCCTGCG
>DATAUH010000059.1:0-7632 GCA_036268375.1 Bryobacteraceae bacterium
CGCTGCCATTTGCCCGCGCTCGGATACGATCTCGCCGAGCGGCGCTTCGAGTTCATCCCTCTGTGGGATTCTTCGTCTTCCTTCTGTACGCGATGCGGCGCGTCGATTGCCGCAGCTGTGGCGTGGTGGCCGTCGAAGAAGTTTCCTAGGGTGATGGCAAACGCACGCTAACCAAGGCGTATATGCTTTTATTAGCTGGTAATCGCTCTATGAGAAGCAGCGCGAAAGGCGGCAGATCGTTTTGCAATTTCACTTCACGTCAGATTGGCGACAAGGCTGTTGTGTGCGCCCCCCAGTGTTGCGTCCCAGTGATAAGACTTGGAACTCGTCATCGCAGCGCGCGGTCGCAGGCCGCAATTGCCTCCCGGCAGCTTGGCTCAATTAGGAATTTCTCGCTTGGCCGCGACACGAGCGTCGTGTAGCGTCGTGTAGGTCGCACTCGGTGCCTATCAGTGATAGGATGAGGGCCAATTGCGGATGCTTTCTAGTCTTAAAAGCCTGACCGTTTTCGGCTGTGTCGCCGCCATGCTGCTTCAGTATAAAGGCGCCGCGCAAGACGACGCTCTAAGCCGAAAGGCGCAAGCCGTCCTTATCGAATCCTGCTACGGCTGTCATGGCCCAGGCCAGCAGATGGGAGGTCTGCGGCTCGATAGCGGCGCTCAAAAAGTCGTCACTCCCGGTCACTCCGCCGATAGTCTGCTGATCAAACGCGTCACAGGCGCTAACGGCATGGCGCGAATGCCCATGGGCGCTCCCGCGCTCTCCGCCGACAAAATCGCGACGCTCGCCAAATGGATCGATGCTGGCGCCGTGCTCCCAGCGCCGAAACGCCACTGGGCGTTTATTCCTCCGGTGCGTCCCGCAGTCCCTGCGTCCAGTCGTCCTGATTGGGTGCGCAATCCCATCGATGCTTTTCTGCTTGCGCGCCTCGATCAGGAAGGAGTCAAGCCTTCGCCTCAAGCCGACCGAGCCACATTGCTGCGCCGCGCCAGTCTCGATCTCATTGGCCTTCCGCCGACGCCAGCAGAACTAGACGCGTTTCTTGCCGATCGGAGCCCCAACGCTTACGACAAGCAGATCGACCGCCTGCTCGCCTCGCCCCATTACGGCGAGCGCTGGGCGCGCATCTGGCTTGACGCTGCGCGCTATGCCGATTCCAACGGCTATGAGAAAGATGCGCCGCGCCTCGTGTGGTTCTATCGCGATTGGGTCATCAACGCACTGAATCGTGACATGCCATACACCCAGTTCGTCATCGAGCAAATTGCCGGTGACCTGCTGCCCAACGCCACGCAAGATCAAAAAGTCGCCACCGGTTTCCTGCGCAACTCGATGGTCAATGAAGAAGGCGGCATCGATCCCGAACAGTTCCGAATGGAAGCCATGTTCGATCGCATCGACGCTATCGGCAAAGGCATTCTGGGCGTCACTATTCAGTGTGCGCAGTGCCACAACCATAAGTACGACCCGCTGACTCAGGAAGAGTATTACCGAATCTTCGCTTTTCTAAACAACACTCACGAGTCCGATATCGCCGTCTACACGCCCGCCGAGCAAGTCAAGCGCGACGACGTCTTGCGCCGCACCGCGGAAATCGAAGCACAGTTACAGCGCCGCACGCCCGATTGGCGCCAACGTATGGCCGCTTGGGAAGACGCCCTGCCCGCGCAGCCAAAATGGCGAACGCTCGAACTTAACGTCGATGACATTTCGACTGGCGGTGAGCGCGAACTGCCGATGAAAGACGGCTCCATGCTAGCGCTGGGCTATGCGCCCACCAAGCACACCGTTAAGTTCACGGCCAAGACCGATCTCCCGCGAATCACCGCTGTCCGGCTCGAACTTTTGATGGACCCCAACTTGCCTGATGGCGGCCCCGGCCGCTCCATCAAAGGCACAGGCGCGCTCACCGAATTCCGCGCGGAAGCTGCGTCTACTGATAAGCCCGACGATTTCACGAAGATCAAAATCGGCCAAGCCACGGCCGATTTCAATCAGCCCGAAATGCCGCTTGAGAAAAAATTCGACGATAAGAGCGGCAACCGTCGCGTCACTGGCCCCGTTCAGTTCGCCATTGATGGCCGCGACGACACCGCCTGGGGCATCGATGCCGGCCCGGGCCTGCGCAATCAGCCGCGCAAAGCTGTGTTCACTTTTGAAAAGCCGGTCGAAAACAGCCGCGGCTCAATTTTTAACCTCTATCTAAAACAAGATCACGGCGGCGCCAATTCCGACGACAACGAGAACAACAATCTCGGCCGTATCCGTCTCTCTATCGCCGATGCCCCGGATGCCGTCGCTGATCCCGTCCCCGCCGCCGTGCGCGCGATCCTGAACATTCCGCGCGCGCGACGCACGCCCGCTGATGAACAAGACATCTTTCGCTACTGGCGCACTACCGTACGCGAGTGGAGCGTGGAGAACGAAGCCATTGTCAGGTTGTGGCGGGAGCATCCGGAAGGGTCGCGGCAACTCGTGCTCGCCGAGCGCACGGAAGATCCGCGCGAGACTCACATCCTCAAACGCGGCGATTTCCTGCAACCCGATCGCGTCGTCACCCCCGGCGTGCCCTCGTTCCTCAACCAGTCGCCTGCCGGCGCCGCGCCCAATCGCCTCACTTTTGCGCGCTGGCTGGTTGCCCGCGATTCGCCCACCACGGCCCGCTCCATCGTCAACCGCGTGTGGCAAGCTTATTTCGGAACGGGCATCGTAGCCACTGTCGAAAACCTTGGCACGCAGGCCGACGCGCCATCCAACCAGCAACTGCTCGATTGGCTGGCCGTCGAATTCATGGATTCCGGCTGGAGCCTCAAAAAGCTGCAACGTCTCATCGCTACTTCGACCGCTTATCGCCAATCGTCGAACGTCACGCCGGAATTGCTTGCCAGAGATCCTGACAACCGCCTCATCGCCCGCGGACCACGGTATCGCGTCGATGCCGAGATCGTCCGAGATATCGCGCTGGCTGCCAGCGGTCTTCTCAACGCCGAAATAGGCGGTCCCAGCGTTTATCCGCCCGCGCCCGCGCTGCTGTTCCAGCCGCCCGCCAGTTACTCGCCCAAAACGTGGACAGTCGACCAGGGTCCGGAACGCTACCGCCGGGCGCTTTACACGTTCCGTTTCCGTTCCGTCCCCTATCCCACATTGCAGGCGTTTGACGCACCCAACGGCGAAATGTCATGCGTACGCCGTGCACGATCCGACACTCCGCTGCAGGCTCTTACGACACTCAATGAGCCGCTGTTTGTCGAATCTGCACGGGCCTTGGCCAGCCGCGCGCTCAAGGAAGGTGGTCCCTCTGACCGCGAGCGCGTGACCTACGCATTCCGACTTTGCACCGCGCGTGCACCCTCGCCTGTTGAAGCCGAAGTTCTGCTTCAACTTCTCGCCAAAGAAGACAGCCGTCTCGCCGATGGCTGGCTCAGCGCCATCGATCTCGCCGGCATCAAGCCCGATATTACCGCGCTGCCCGCTAACGTCACGCCTCGCCGCCTCGCCGCATGGACTGCCGTGGCGCGGGTGCTTCTCAACCTCGACGAGACGATCACCAAGGAATAGTCATGAACTGCCAGGACCACATTTATCGCGGAATGCATCCACGCGACGTTAGCCGCCGCTGGTTCTTCAATCAGTGCGGCGTCGGCTTAGGGGCTGCCGCGCTGATGCAACTCATGACCGAAGCCGGTTATGGCGCCGGCGATCCGCTTGCGCCCAAACTGCCGCACTTTGCGCCCAAGGCCAAGCACGTCATCTTTCTCTTCATGGCCGGCGCGCCTAGCCATCTCGAACTCTTCGATTACAAGCCGCAACTCGCCAAGTTCGATGGAACGTTGCCACCGCCCGAACTGCTCGCCGGTTACCGCGCCGCATTCATCAACCCGAATTCCAAGCTGCTCGGTCCCAAGTTTCAATTCCGACGTTACGGCAAGAGCGGCACGGAAATGTCAGAATTGCTGCCGTTCCTCGGTGAAATTGTGGATGACGTCGCCATCGTCAAATCCATGGTCACCGACGCCTTCAATCACGCTCCGGGCCAGTTGCTGATGAACACCGGCGCCATGCAGTTCGGTCGCCCCAGTATGGGCTCATGGACCCTTTACGGCCTCGGTTCCGAAACGCGCGACCTTCCCGGTTTCGTCGTCTTCAGTTCCGGCGCCAAAGGGCCCAGCGGCGGCGACAGTTGCTGGGGTAGTGGCTTTCTGCCGACAGTTTATCAAGGCGTCGAATTCCGCAGCGGCGGCGACCCCGTCCTCTATCTCTCAAATCCCAGCGGCGTCGACCGTCAGCTTCAGCGCGATTCTCTCGACGCGCTCAAGCAACTCAACCAAATGCGCCTCGACGTTACTGGTGATCCCGAAATTTCCACGCGCATCAACTCGTTCGAAATGGCGTTCCGGATGCAGGCAGTCGCGCCCGATCTTATGGACATCGCCAAAGAGCCTCAAGAGACGCTCGATCTCTACGGCGCCGTGCCCGGCAAAGCGTCGTTCGCAAACAACTGTTTACTCGCGCGCCGACTGGTGGAGAAGGGCGTGCGTTTCATCCAGCTCTATCACGAGGCTTGGGACCAGCATTCCAATCTCGTCAAAGACCTTCAGAAGAATTGCCTGAACACCGACCGCGCGGCTGCCGCGCTTGTCAAAGATCTCAAACGCCGTGGTCTGCTGGATGAGACCCTCGTGATCTGGGGCGGGGAGTTCGGTCGCACTCCTATGGTGCAGGGGGGCGCCGATGGGCGCGACCACCATCCGAATGCCTTCAGTATGTGGATGGCGGGCGGCGGCATCAAACCCGGCAGCCGCGTTGGCGAAACCGACGAGTTAGGCTTCAACGTCGCCCGCGACAAGGTGCACGTCCACGATCTGCACGCCACTATGCTGAAGCTTCTCGGCTTTGACCACACTCGTCTTACCTACAAGTTCCAGGGCCGCAATTTCCGCCTCACCGACGTTTCCGGTCAAGTTGTCGATCAGCTCATCGCGTGACGTTATTCCTGCGGTATGACGGAAGGACGTCTGCCGAATACTCGGCGTGCCGCGAGCCCTCGAGCTGCCCGTTAAACAGGAAGCCGGTGCTTTCGCCGTCTCGGAAGATCTCAATGACAATAGTCCCACCCGTAGTTCGTTTGCTGCGGTTGATAGCGCTCGGCATCCGAAGGTGTGACGGATATTGCGGTCGATTATTCTCCTTCAGTTCACGTAAAAGTTCGAAAGAGCTGTTTGAGCGATCCAAAGCCAACAGGACGGCATTCGCGATGCCGACGGTACAGTGGCGCGAAGCGAGAGCACTTCGAATAGTTCGCCCACGCCACTGCACATTCGGTTGACCAGGAGTTCGCGAAAATGGCGCGTTTCCGGTAAGGCATTCTCGTTATTGCCCCCGATTTCCGCCAGACTGAACTTGTTCCGGTCCGAGAACGAACTTTCGCCTTGATTCGCGCCGTCTGGATTAGGTTGTTGTCTAAACGCTGGCGGCCTACTGCACCGCCGGCAGCGTATTCGCAGCAACTGAGTTCAGGCACTTGGGGTGTCCGAATCCCGAGGGGCTCATGCCCACTCCGCCGGACCCTGCCGGGCCCTGTCCTGTGCCGCCAGTACCATCGGGATTGAGGCCGATATCGTAGATGATATTGTCGGGCCGCGCCGGATCGCCGGACACTCCGCCCACTCCCGCCAGATGATCCAAACCGAGAGCACGCCGCATGCGCCACGCGATGTCGTGATCCGTGCAGGAAGTATCACCGCTTACGCCGATGCCGCCAACCAGGACCTTGCCCGAAGCATACAATCCCAAGCCTCCACCGAAAACGTTGACGCCGCCGATCTTGCTGCCGACCATCGGATCGTTTGACTGACCATAGTTCGAGGATGGTCCCCGGTAGGCGACGTCCGTAACCACCGGGTTACTTTCTTGCAGACCGAATAGACTGCCACCGGGCTGCACTGCTGTGAAGAGGTTCGCGGTCGAAAGTGCGAGGCCGTTCATTTGGCCTTTGCCGTTGCTACGCGACGAGGAGTCAAGACTGAACGAATTTGCTGTGTTCGCCTTCTGCGCGGCGATCACCCTGCTGCCGGGCCATTGCGCGC
The DNA here is from genome assembly GCA_036268375.1 of Bryobacteraceae bacterium. Lineage (GTDB taxonomy): Bacteria > Acidobacteriota > Terriglobia > Bryobacterales > Bryobacteraceae > PALSA-243. The sequence continues at coordinate 6,087 of DATAUH010000059.1, forward strand.
CGCGATTCGCGCCGGAAAATGCGACCGCGCATACGATGCCATCGCGATCGACTACGGTGGCCCACATCTGGTTGTTGAGACCGCTGTTCTCATTGGAGAGCGCCGTGGCGAGCGCCGCGGTCAACGCGGAGTGCCCGGGCAGACCGGAGCAACTCGCATTCCCGTTCCCAAAGCTGGGTCCGTTCTGCGCGTGGATATCGGCGATCGCACACGTCAGTGCAAGCAAAAATGTAGTCGTCGAAGAGAGAGAGCGTATATGGAACAAGAGTTTTCTCCTGTGATTTGTTTGCCCGGGTTCGATGTGATACCGAGAAAGCTTATACGAGGACGCGTTAGTTCGCAACTGATGAATCGGTCATCAGGGATCCTCGCTTTGCCCAATTTCGAAGGGTGAGGAACGCTACGCCACGTTCCCTGACCCGTTGGTCTTTGCAATGCTCCCAACTAGACTCTCGCTCTGCTTAGCTTCAGCGTGGTTCCCTCTTCTATTGTTCAGGATCTCCGTTTCAAACAGCGCCTTCATCTGCCGCGCGCCTGATCGCTTGAGGCTCATCTCCATGCCGAAATCAGACAGCAGTCGAAGGCAAGGCGCCGGCGAACAAGGCAGCTGAGAATCGCGCGCACGAGAGAGAGTTTCGCGCTCGGATTTGCCCCAGGATCTTCGAACAGAACCTACATTCGATTATTTATCGTGTGCGTTCGGATTATGCCCTTTCGGCCCCAATGCCTGATTGTGTTTATCGAAACGCGGCAAGCTTTTGGGTTCCGTCGCGAAGTTTGAGAAGAGGCCGGTCAGGCCGATATTGTCCTTCCATGCTTTTTTCGACCACTGCGGGATCGCCCGACGACAGCGGGCTGCGCCGATGCTCCTGGTTCATCACCGAAATGAATGGGGAGTACGGTGTTGCCCGACGCCGCGAGCATCTCTTCGGCGGCGGCAGGGTCCGGAGTGGTTGGGCATTCGATCACCTCGAAGCCGGCCCGGCGCGCCATGGCAAACGCATCGGCGGTCGGCAGCGTCTTCGGCAGCATGTTGAACTCCACAGCCTTACGTATGGGCAGCTGGGCTGCTTGCGTACCCGCCGCCACGGCAACCGGGGACGAAAAGAGTAGCGAGCGGCGCGTCTCGAAACGCATAGGCGGATTCTACAGCCGCGGGCAATCAAAGTATATGGCTCGTCGCGGGAATCTGTTGGCCGCTGATGCGGTCGAATGGCGCGCCGAAGAGATCGCCTCGCGCGGCCGGCGAACCCACTGGAGGATGGTCGTGCCTAACAATAATAACGAATAGTTGCTCTTCCCAAGCCGCGTTTTGCATATGCCAATCTCAGCAGAGCGCGTTTCGCGCCAACTCGCACGCGGACATACGCCAGCCAGGACCTGATTTAAGCCGCCGTATGCTTTGATTTCCCACTCCGCGAGCGGTTTAGCCACGGCATTCAGCCGTTCGACGCGATCGATAACGATGCATTCCTGCCGTGCTTTGATCGACTCCAGCTTAAGGCGTTGGGCTCATACGCCTCATGGCCGGCGAGATATTCGTAAG
>DATAUH010000060.1:0-45133 GCA_036268375.1 Bryobacteraceae bacterium
AGCTTGATGCCCTTGGGACACACGGCCTCGCATTCGCCGATGTTGGTGCAGCTACCGAACATCTCCGCTTTGGCTTGCGCCACCATGCCCAGCACGCGCGAATTGCGTTCCGGTTGGCCCTGCGGCAACGTTCCCAGGTGCGCCACCTTCGCGGCCATATAGAGCGAAGCGGACGCGTTGGGACACATGGCCACGCAGGCGCCGCAAGCGATGCAGGCTGCGGCATCCATGGCGCGGTCAGCATCCTTCTTCGGGACCAGCATGGCGTTGCCGTCGGGCGCGCTGCCGGTGGAAACGGAAATGTAGCCGCCGGCGGCGATCAGGCGATCGAATGCACGGCGATCGACCACCAGATCTTTGATGACAGGGAAGGCCCGGGCACGCCACGGTTCCAGGTAAAGCTCGTCGCCGTCTTTAAAGTGGCGCATATGGAGCTGGCAGAGCGTGGTGCCTGGGACCGGTCCGTGGGCCACGCCATTCACCATACAGCCACACATACCGCAGATTCCTTCACGGCAATCGCTATCGAACGCCACGGGGTCTTCGTTGCGAGCGATCAGGCTTTCGTTGAGCACGTCGAGCATTTCGAGGAACGACATATGCTCACTCACGTTCGGGACTTCGTAGCGCGCCATGCGGCCCTTGTCGGACGCGTTGCGCTGGCGCCAAATGTGAAGAACTATGCGCATTACTTGTAGCTCCGTTGCGCAGGATGCACGTACTCGAATTCGAGCGGCTCCCGCAGCAGTTCAGGCGCGGCGCCCGGACCGCGATACCCCCACGCGGCGACGTAGGAAAACGACGCGTCGTCGCGCGCGGCTTCGCCGTCCGATGTTTGAAACTCCTCTCGGAAATGTCCGCCGCAGGATTCGTTGCGATAGAGCCCGTCGAGGCACATGAGCTCCGCTAGTTCGAAGAAATCGGCGACGCGTCCGGCCTTTTCGAGCGACTGGTTGAGCTCTTCGCCTTGACCCGTGACGCGAACGTCGCGCCAGAACTGGTCTCGCAGAGCCGGAATTGTATTGAGGGCGTGCTGCAAGCCCTCGGCGGTGCGTGACATGCCGCAGTAGTCCCACATCAGCTTGCCGAGTTCGCGATGGAAGGAATCGACAGAGCGCGAGCCTTGAATTCCGAGCAGCGTTTGCGAAATTTCAGTGACGTTGCGCTCGGCGTCTTGTACGGCGGGATGCGCGGCGTCGATCTTTGGCAGCTTGGACGAGGCGATGTAGTCGTTGATGGTGTTCGGCAGTACGAAGTAGCCGTCTGCCAGCCCTTGCATCAGCGCGCTTGCTCCCAGGCGGTTGGCGCCGTGGTCGGAAAAATTGGCTTCGCCGACGGCGTAGAGGCCAGGGATGTTGGTCATCAGGTTATAGTCCACCCACAGGCCGCCCATGGTGTAGTGAATCGCAGGGTAGATGCGCATTGGGACCTGATACGGATCCTCGCCGGTGATGCGCTCGTACATTTCGAAAAGATTCCCATAGCGGTCGCGAATGATATCCACGCCAAGACGGGCGATGGCATCGCGGAAATCGAGGTACACCGCCAAGCCGGATTCGCCTACGCCGCGGCCTTCATCGCACACCATTTTGGCGTTGCGGGAAGCGACGTCGCGGGGCACCAAGTTTCCGAAGCTGGGGTAGCGGCGCTCCAGGTAATAGTCGCGCTCGGCATCGGGAATCTGGTTGGGAGCGCGTTTGTCCCCCTTCTTGACCGGCACCCACACACGCCCGTCGTTGCGCAGCGATTCGCTCATCAGGGTCAGCTTCGATTGGTAATCGCCCGAGACGGGAATGCAAGTGGGGTGGATCTGCGTAAAGCAGGGATTGGCAAACAGAGCGCCACGCTTGTGGGCACGCCAGGCCGCGGTGCAGTTGGAGCCTTTGGCGTTCGTCGAGAGGTAATATACGTTGCCGTAACCACCGGTTGCCAACACCACGGCATCGGCGAAGTGCGACTCAATGCGGCCGGTGACCAGATCACGCGTCACAATGCCGCGAGCGCGTCCATCGACCATGATCAGATCGAGCATTTCCGTACGCGGATACATCTTCACGCGTCCTTGGCCGATTTGATGTTCGAGCGCCTGATAGGCGCCCAGCAGCAGTTGCTGGCCGGTCTGTCCGCGCGCATAGAAGGTCCGCGACACCTGCGCGCCGCCGAAGCTGCGGTTGTCCAGATAGCCCGAATACTCTCTTGCGAACGGGACTCCTTGCGCGACGCACTGATCGATGATGTTGACGCTGATCTGCGCCAGGCGGTAGACGTTCGATTCGCGAGAGCGGAAATCGCCGCCCTTTACCGTGTCATAGAACAGGCGGTAAACGCTGTCGCCATCGTTGTGATAGTTCTTGGCTGCGTTGATGCCGCCCTGGGCTGCGATGCTGTGGGCGCGGCGCGGCGAATCCTGAAAGCAGAAGCTTTTGATGTTATAACCAAGCTCGGCGAGCGTGGCCGCGGCCGATCCGCCCGCCAGGCCCGTGCCTACCACGATGATTGTGTGCTTGCGCTTATTGGCCGGGTTTACCAGCTTCAAGCCGAACCGGTGACGGTCCCAGCGCGTCTCAATCGGCCCCCCTGGGCTCTTCGAATCCAATGTCATTCCCGTACGATAGGCCTCCTGGCCTTTCGAAGCGCTGCGCGCGCGCTCAACTAACTTTTTCTCCGTTGCTCACCTAGTAAGTAACCAGCCCGGCCAGAACGGCCAGCGGCACGGAGATAAATCCGACGCAGATCACAATCGCGAGCACAGCCGACGTGGTCTTGATCTTCTGGTTGTGCCGCGGCGAAATCCATCCCAGCGATTGGCACAGGCTCCAGAGGCCGTGATAAAGATGCATACACAACAGCACCATGGCCAGAATGTAGAAACCGGTTACGAACGGATTCTGGAAACCGCTGACTACGTTATAGCGGACGTCCGGCTGGTTCGCGCCCACTTCTTTCAGCGGCAACACCGCACCCGTCGTCAGATGCAGGATATGAAAGATCACGAAAGCGGCGATGATCGGGCCGCTCCACATCATCGTGCGCGCCGCGTAAGACGTGGGAACATCGCGTTTCTTCACGTATCCCACCGGGCGCGCGTCGCTCTTGATCTTACTGAGCTGAACCGCGGCGACAATGTGCCAGATGACCGCGCCTAGCAGGATGAAACGCGCCAGCCAAAGCAGCGCTAAATTGCTGGAAGCGTGCAGAAACGCGGCGTAATGGTTGAGTTGGCCGCGATCGGGCGAGAATATTTGCAAATTGCCGATCATGTGCGCGAGCACGTAGCCGAAGAGAATCAGCCCGGTCAGCGCCATCACAACCTTCTTACCTATGGGTGCGGCGTAAAAGTGGATAACCCGATGGATCGCGTGGGGCGCCGTCGCAGAGCCTCCCGCCGCGAGGCGTTGCGACGCAGTTTGCGGTTTCAAATTCCAGTATAAATCGATGCGCGCGCGTTCGGCGTGCCGCGGCTCTACTGATCGTCGCCGCGGCGTTCGCGCTGATACGGTGTCTTCAGATACTTGGCGGCCTCTTCCTGGGCGCCGGCGGTGTCATCTTTGGTGCGAATCGCCTGATTATATTGATCGACGGCGCGGTCGCGCTGGCCGCTGACATCGTAAATCTTACCCAGGTTGATACGCGCCCAAACTTCGGTCCATTTGGGATTCAGATCGCCGTCCAGGACAGAGCGGAATTTGTTAGCCGCTTCCTGGAAGGAGCCTTGATTGAAGTAGACCTCTGCGATGCGGAAATTGGCGAGCGAGCTCATCTTGTTGGTCTCGAGCGCCTTCTCATATTCACGCAAAGCATTGCTGAAATCGGCCAACTGGAAGAATTGTTCGCCGCGGCGGATAGCTACGGCTACGCGAATCGAGGGATCATAGCGCAGCAGCTTGTTGTCAGGATCGATTTCGATCTTCTTGGGCTTTCCGAAAGTATCAACGGTAAATTCGGAGGAGGTACCCATGACTTCGACCTTCTTTTGCTCCGGATTTCCTTCGGTGTTGATCTTCAGCACCACGGGCATGCGGAAGGTGTCCATGTCCTGCGCGATTTTGCCCATCACGCGGAAGCCCTTCTGAGTGCGGAAGACGGTGTACTCCAGCTTGAATTCCGGGGCTTGGCTCTGCTCAATCCACTGAATGAAGAAGTAGCCGAGATCCTGCCCTGCGGCCTCCTCGGCAACTTTGCGGAATTCGTCGGTATTGGCGCTTTTCCAGGTGTATTGCTGGATGAAGCTCTTCAGGGTTTGGAAGAACTTGTCGTCGCCCATGACATAGCGCAGCATTTGAAAAACGACCGCGCCTTTGCTGCCCGTGAGCGCCCAGAGTTCCGGGGAAAAGTCTTCCAAACGCGCCGATTGAATGATGGGCACGGAATCTTCGGTGAGGGCGCCGATCATTTCGTTACGGATCTGCGTCGACATGGCGCCTTCACCGACCGTGTGTTCGGTCCACAGCAGTTCCGAGTAAGTCGCCATGCCGTTTTCGATCCACAGGTGGTTGCGCGTGATAGGCGACACCAGCGCTTCCCACCATTGCCGCGCAACTGCATTCGCGACCGCACGCGAGTTCACACGGTTCCCGATGGTGCTGGGATTGAAGAAGATCATGCCGGGCGCAGCGAACCCGGTGGGCGCGCCGGCCTCGGTCTCGACCATGATCAGATCAGCGGAGGGAGCCAGGCCATAAAGGCTGGTGAAATAGGTGAGCGCCTTGCCGGTCTCTTCACCATATGCTTGGGAAACGGCGGCTTCATCGCCGCGGAAATAGACCGCGGTGTGGACGCCTTCGGATTGGACATTCACCGGCGCCTGCTTCACGATAGCGATGCTTCCGGGGAAGGAGTGCCGGTCAAACTTGAGTTCGAATTGGGTTTTGTCCGCCTGCGGCTGTGTGGAGGCGAGGCCGCTGCCGAGCACGGCAAACCCAGTGGGAACAGTGATCTGGAGATGGGCGGCGAAGCGGTCCGTAGTGTAGCCTGCAACGGGGAACCAGCGCGCCGGATATAACAGGTAGGCGAAATCGGGATGGATGGCGGCGAACTTCACGCCGGAAACGGGCGACTCTTCATCACCGGTGAGGCGGCCGTCATAGTAAAAGGTCGCCGAGTAGGGCTGGCCTTTGGGAAGCGGCGGGTTGAAGGTGAGGCGAACGCTGAAATCAGAAGGATTGCGCTGGGCGTCGATGGCTTTGCCGTCGGCGTCGATCACGCGCGACACGTTAAGAGCGTTGTTAAGCTCGAAACTAGCGGTGGTTATGCCATCGTCCACGGGAGTAAACCGCACTGTCGCCTGGGCCGTGACTGTCTGGGTGTTAGGCGAAATATCCGCTTTGATGGCGTAATCCTGAACGTCGATGCGGTTGCGGCGTTCCGGCTGCTGTTGCGCGGCCAGGGGGCTGGCTGCGAGCGCGAGACCCACGACCAAAGGCGCGATCTGCCAAAGAGCGGTACGGCAATTACGAAACATGTGCAGCTTGTCCTTCCAGAATCTCTTGAACGATGGCGGCGGCGCGAGCTGGAGCATCGCCCCCGCCGGATAACTTTTGACGAACCTCGGCCAGACCGGCCTGCATTTCAGCGCGGACGCGCTCATCGATCAAAAGGCGCGAGGTCTGCACGGCGAGGTTTTGACCGGTCATCTGATTTTGCATGAGCTCAGGCACGACGGCGCGGCCCGCGATCAGGTTGACCATGGAGTAAAACGGCACGTCTACCAGCATCTTCCCTATCAGCCAACTGGGCGTGGTCACTTTATAAAACGTCACCATGGGCGTACCCAAAAGGGCGGCCTCCACAGTGACTGTGCCACTCGCCGCCATTGCGACGGAGGCGTGAGCCATGGCGTCCCAGCTTTCCCCTTCCAAAACCCGAATTACCGAATCCCCGATACGCTGGCGAAAAAACTCGGCCCCGGTTGTCGCCGAAGCCGGCAGCGCAAAATTCAAAACATGATCCCGTTGGAGCCGCCCGATGGCGTCCAGCAGCGCCGGCAGATGGCGGGCGGACTCTCCGCGGCGGCTCCCGGGCAACACTGTAACCAATGGACGGGCGGGATCGAAACCGTGTTTCCGAAAAAATGCATCTCGGGACAGGGTAGCCCGTACTCTTCCGGCCATAGGATGGCCAATATAGGTGGCAGTGACCCCGTGGCGTTGGAAAAACTCCTGCTCGAAGGGGAAGATGCAGAGCAGATGGCGGACGAGGCGCCGGATCGTCGGGATGCGTCCTTTGCGCCACGCCCAAACCTGCGGCGCTACCAGGTAGGCGACAGGAATCTGCCGCGAATGCAGTTGTTTAGCGACGCGGAGGTGAAAATCGGGCGAATCGGCCAGGATGGCGAGGTCGGGTTGGCGCGCGGAGGCAGCTGCCAACAGCTTTCGATATTCGCGGTGGATGCGCGGCAGGTGCGAAACGACTTCGAGCAGCCCGACGACGGCAAGGCTGGAGGCATCCACGACGGTTTCGACGCCGGCAGCCCGCAGGCGGGGACCGGTGCAACCGAAAAAACGAACTTCCGGCCAGATGCGGCGCAGTTCCTCTACTACCAATGCCGCATAAAGGTCTCCCGATGCCTCCCCTGCGGACACCAGAATGTTTCGCGCCATCTCAATCCTAGTGTACAGGGCGAACCAAGATTGCCCTGGAAGGCCCTGAGTTTGCAAGATACTGGTGCTACAATCGAACGATTCTGAATGCCCCACGACGCCGACCGGTCTAAGACGACCGTGCGAGAATTGGCCGCGCAGTTCCGCAGTGAGTTGATTCCGCTGACCGGTAAATTCTCCTACTTCTGTGTTCTTCCGATCGCGGACGAGGACCTTCGTCACTATTTGGCCGATCCTATTGCGGCGATCGGGCCAGCTGTGATCGCGCTCCTGCCGCCGGTCGGAATTTTGCTTGCGGCGTATCTGGAGAAGGGCGGACCGAAAGAGGCCGATGCAGTCGTATTTGAGCGCCCGGCGGAAGGACGGCAGATTTTCGCGTCGCGCGTGGACACGGACAGCGCGTCGATAATCGCGCTGGGGACGAAGGAAGTGGAGGTGGCGGACTATCACTACCACTTTTACGGGGCGATTGCGAACGTGCTGGCGGACCGCTGGCCGGCCGAAACCCAGGAGCGCTTTTACCGGACCATCCGCGAGGAGTTGAGCGCGGACGTGCACGGCGAAGTGGATGAGCGTAGCTGGCGTATGAAGCAGGCGTTGCTGCGCCGGCAGACCAATGTTCGAAAAGAGACCAAGCTGTTTCGCGACTATGCGCGTCAGGCGTTTGAAGACACGATGACGCTGTATTTGCACGGCGCCTGTTGCGATATTGACGTGGAAACGGGGCCTCGCCAGATGCCCAGCCGGTATTTGCGGCGACGGCTGGAACTGATGGTGTCGATTTTCCCACCGCCCGAGGGATACGCGGTGTTGCCTGAGCAACTGAAGGGAAAGTAGACCGCCGCAGGAGTGATGCGCTATTCGCGGATGAACTCGTAACGCTCAAGAGTAGCGGCAATCTGGTACGCATCTCCGGAGGAGAGCGACGGCTCGGAACGCAGTACCTTACCCATGCAGCGGAGATTCACGGGTTGTGGGCCGTCATGATTCAACGAAATTACGTATTCGATTGGGCCGCCTAAATCCGGTTCACGTTGCGAAGTGAACAGGACGCCACTCGAACTGATATTTTGGGTTCGGCCGCTAACGGTAAATCGCTCCGAGCCCGAGCGGACAACCGATAGAGGAAGTTGGAGCTTGAATCGCCGCGTGCGTCGCTGTTCCATTTGACTGTACGGTTAATGCTACCCACCTAGGCGACTTTGGGTCAATAGACACAATATCCCAAAATACTAAACGCAGTACTAGCGAAATAACGATTTAGGGATGGCAGCTGACTTACTGGAAGGAAGAAATCCGGAGTAACCGGAGGCGAATTACTCCGCCTCCGGCTATTGTCGTAACTTAGTTAGACAACCTTGATGAAGATGATCACCAGCGTGTACAACCCGAGCGATTCGATGAAGACCAGACCGAGAATCATGGCTGCGCGGATGGCCGGGGCCACGCCCGGGTTACGCGCCATGCCTTCGCAAGCGCCTGCGATCGCCTTGCCCTGACCCAGAGCGCAAAGACCGGAAGCGATCGCCATTCCGATACCGGAACCGATCGAAACCCACCAGTTGCTGCCAGCCGCGGCGCCCGTGTTGGTCTGCGCGAAAATCGGGCTGGCGCAAACCAGCAGCGCCAGCAGAAACAGCATTCTTTTTGTCATCGTACTTCTCCTTGAATGAAATCGCCCTCAGGAGGTGGTTCCACGCCAGCGTTGGGACGAGACGGGCTCACACTGGAAGAGCGGCATAAAGCCGGTTGTTATTAATGCTCGTGAGCCACGGCGGCGCCTACATAAAGCATGGCCAGCACCATGAACACGTAAGCCTGGATCAAAGAAACGAAAACGTGCAGGCCCATAAATACCGCCGGGACAGCGAAGTAAGTCAGCCCCAGGAACACCATGGTGATCTGCTCGCCGGCATACATATTGGCGAAGAGACGAACCGTGAGCGAAAGCGGCCGCGCAAAGTGACTGATGATTTCGATGGGAATCATCAACGGCGCAAGCCACCATAGGGGTCCAGCGAAATGCTTGGCGTAACTTACAGGACCGATCGTGCTGATGCCAATAACGTTGTAATAAAGGAAAGCGGCGACGGCGAGACCTAGGGGAACTGCCGGGTACTTTGTTGGCGATTCAAACCCAGGGATTACCCCGATGAGGTTACTAAACAGGATGAAGACGAAAAGCGCGCCAAAGAAGGCGATGTACTTTTCCGAGTGATGCTCGATCTGCTCTTCACCCTGGGAGTGTACGAATTCCTGCATCAGCTCGAACGTCTGCTGGAAGTTCGATGGCTTTTCGACCGAAAGGCGCGACTTCAGCAGCGCGAAGACCACCACGATGATGGCTGCCACCAGCAGCTCCATGCACACGTAGTTCGTCCATGGGCGCGGCGCCGAAGGCCAGCCCACGAGGTTCAGCGCGACATTTCCAATCGACGCCAAGTGGTCGTTAAACAGTCTAGTGATCCAGATTTCTTCGTTCATATCCCAGTTGTATGAAGACTTCGACGATGACCGCCGCGAGCGGCACAAAGAGCCCCGTTAGAGCCGCCGGCAGACTCAACTTTGAAAATTTCAATATAACATAGGCTCCCGCCGCCAAAATGAGGTAACGAAAGGCGAAGAACACGGCGAAGGCCCCCGGTTTTCCCCCCGGGCCGAGGCCGGCGACAAACCCCTTCAACCACCGGAAATTGAACCAGGCGGCGAGGGCGCCCACGAGAAAACCGAGACCGGTACGCCAGCCCTTCCAGGCGAAGGCAACCACCGCGCCGGCAAAGCCCACGTAGAGCATGGTGCGGGTCACGCGGGCAACAGTGCGCTCAAAGATGTCAGCTGCCATCGTTCGGGTCCCGCATCAGAATGCGCACTACTTGGAAGAGGCCGGCTGCGGCCCCCAAAATCAGGCCGAATATATAGAGCGAATGTGTTCCAAACCGGCCATCCAGCCACTTCCCACCGAAATACCCCACCACCACGCCGGCCGGAATGGTGAAAGCCATTTCGGAATAGCGAGCCACTGTGGCCATGAGAGAATCCTTACGCGCGGGCACAATCAGTAGTGTAAAGCCCACAGCGGGCGGGGGATTCACGCGTAACGTCTAATTTGCCCGCGGCGTCTGGTGAACATGGGGCGAATTCTCGCGCTAGGGGCGCTCGTGTGCGCAGGCTGGTGCGCACGCGCCCAGATGCCGCACACCGGGGACATCAACTTTTATGGCTTGCACAAAGTGACGCAGGCCGAAATCCTGCACGAAACCGGCGTTGCGCCGGGCGGACGATTGCCGCCTTCGAAGGGCGATCTGCAGGACAAGCTAGAGCAGATGTCGAATGTGGTGCAGGCACGCATAGAGGCCGTTTGCTGCGAAGCCGACCGTGCGGCGCTGTTCATCGGCATCGAAGAGCGCGGCGCGCCACACCCATCATTCCGCTCCGATCCTTCGGGAGACGCCACTCTCCCGCAGGAGATGCTGGACCGGTATCAGCAATACCTGGGCGCATTGCAACGCGCGACGGCGCATGGCAACACGGCCGAGGACCTCTCCGCCGGCCATCCGTTGATGGAAGATCCTGCCGCGCGCGCCATCCAAACCGAGTTCATACAGTTCGCCAAGGACCATTTGGACGAGCTGCGGCGCGCGCTGCACAATTCGTCCGACCCGGACACGCGCGCGGCCGCCGCGGCAGTTATCGGCTACGGACCTAAGACACAGATGGTAGTGGATGAGCTGCAATTTGCGCTCAATGATCCGGAATTGCCGGTGCGCACCAGCGCGATGCGCTCGCTCGAGGCGCTGATCGTGTATGCGCAGAAGAATGCAGACGCCGGGTTGAAGGTTGCGCCTACCTGGCTGGTGGAATTGCTGCATTCGGTGGAGCTGCGCGACCGCGTCGAAGCGACCAAGGCCCTTTCGCTGATGACCGACGGGACCACAAGTCCGATGCGCGCGCCTGCCATTGACCTGATGCGCGAACGCGCAGTGGCGGACTTGGCGGAGATGGCAAGATGGCCGACTTTGCAATATGCGTTGCCGCCGTTTTTGCTGGTGGGGCGCATAGCCGGGATGCCTGATAACGAAATTACCCAGGCTTGGGGAAAGAGCGATCGTGCGGCGGTAATCACCCGCGCTCTGGACACGGCAACATCCAAGTCTCGCGGCACGCGAAAATAGAATCTGGAGGCGTGCCCAGTGACCGATTTGGGAAAGATGCGAATCAGCCGCCGCACTGCGATCGCCGCGATGACCGGCGCCGCTGGTTTAGCGCGTGCGCAGAAAAAGAGCCTCAACTTCACGGCGCGCGCAACACCGTCGCTGTGCCTCTATTCCGAGGCGGTAAAGGTGGATTACAACGATTCCGGGCCATTCATTCAGGCGATGGGATTCGACGGTATCGAATTGGCCGTAGTTCCGGGCGGTCATATTCCGCTTGAGGGAGATATCGACCTGCACCTGGAGCGCGCGGTCGAAGCGATGACGGGTTCAGGCCTGGAAGTCCCCGTGTTGAGCACTACCATTACTTCGGTTCAAGCCAAAGAGGTCCAATCGATCATGGGCTGGGGCAGCGAAATGCATGTTCCGATCTTTAGCCCTGGGCAGTGGCCTCGAAGCGGCGATGGCGCCGCCAGTACGCTACGGGCGCAGCGCGAGATGTCGATGCTGGTGCAGGTGGGCAACGCGGCTCACATGCAAATTGCCGTGCACAACGCCACGCCTGCCTTCGTAGGCAGCTCAATCGCGGATCTCAACACCGCGATACAACCGTTCGACAAGATTCTGGGGTTCAATTACGACGCCGGATTCGCAGCCGCTTACAGCGGCACGGCGCCGGATGCGGCTAACGCCGCGTTTCACACTGCGCTACCGCGTTTGAAAATGCTCACGGTGCGCGATTGCAAGTGGACCAAAGCCGAAGATGGATCGCAGGCGCTGACCCAGTGCCCGCTCGGCGAGGGCATGGTGGATTGGCAGCAGCTCTTCACCGCGTTAGCCAAGGCCAATTTCATTGGACCGATAACACTACGCGTAGAATACTCGGAAGAACTGTCAGCAATTCGCAAAGACCTCGCTTTCCTAAAGAAACAACGATCCGCAGCATACGAGGGTTAACCTCACTCTTACAGCGCCTTCGACGATTCGATTCCTTCCGATTGCAAAGCGGCGGCCATCTTTTTCAGCGCCAGTTTGTGGATCTGAGAGATGCGGCTTTCGTTCACGCCCATCACATCGCCGATTTCCTTCATCGTGAGCTGGTTGGTGTAGTACAGGAAAACAACTTTCTGGTAACGCTCCGGCAGTTTGCCCATGGCGCGGTTCAGGGTGGACTTGAGTTGGCGCTGTTCGCAGATGTGATCGGGCTGCACGCCGGAATCGGCCGGGAATTCACGCTCGGTCTGATTTTCCTGATCTTCGCGGGGCGTCATCGAGACTACGCCGATGTTGCGCAGTTCGAGAGACATGCGGCGCCACCGTTCAGTGGAAACACCCAGTTCGTTCGCAATCTCGTTCTCGGTAGGCGTGCGGCCAAACTTCGCGGTGAACTCGCGGGACATCGCATCGACCTGCTTCTGACGGCGGCGCATATCGCGAGAGGCCCAATCGGCCTGGCGCAGGCTGTCGAGAATCGCGCCCTTGATACGGTGCTTCGCGTAGGCTTGGAACTCCACGTTCTTATCGGAGCTGTACTTTTCGACGGCATCGAACAAACCCAGCACGCCGGCATGGATCAGATCGTCAAGCTCTACGTGAACCGGCAGATTCTCGTGAACGCGGATGGCAATCGCCTTCACCAGCGGGAGATGCTCGACTACGATTTGATCGCGTTCTTCGCGGGATACCGTTTGCTTGAGTTCAGACACACTAACAGCGGCCATGTTTTTATTCCTCTTTTGCTTTTTTTTGGTGTTCGCCGTTTGCCAGCGACGCACTTAAGAATGCACGGAAGGAACCAAAACTTTAGAGCTATAAGTGCTTTTATTTCAGTACGTAAGAGAGATTTTCGGTGTACCGGAATGGAACGTGTTTCAAGATGAAACAGGAGCCTGTTTCAGGCGTGGAACGGGCCCGCGAAGGACCCGCTTTGGGACGGCAAAACTGCGTGATTTTTATTGAGCCAACGGGTAGGACAAACTTTTCAGCAGAAAATCGCGGTTGTTGCGCACATCTTCTTTGAGCCGGTTGCACAGCACGTCGCGTTGTTCGAAGAGACGGTAGCCTTCGGCAGGGCGGAGATATCCGCGCGCCTTCGGCTCTTCGGCGAACACCGCTGCTTCACCGCGCTCTTCCACCATTGCCTGATAGCGCGCGCGATTTTCGAGCAGGGCCTTGATCAGGAACGGCATCACAATCGAATAATCCGACTGCATGCTTTCGGTTGTCTGCAGGTAGAGGTCTTTGTCCACCTTGCCCCAGGTGACCGCCTCAGCCGGCGGGCAGGACGAGAGCGAGCCATCGGTAACCGGCGCGGTCACGATCTGCACATCGAAGTGATAGCCGCGCACGTTCGGGAGTCCCAACACCTGGCCCAGGGCGGGCTCCGGTTGGAGATTGTAGTTTTTCGGAACGCCGCCACCCAAAATCAAAGTGCCCAGCGCCTGCACGGGGTTATCGAAGAGTCCCCAGCGGTGGTAGGCGCAAGCCTCAAACACTTCGGCGTGCAGATCCAGATCGAAGCCGTATTCCTTCACCAGGCCGGCTTCGCGCATGGCCCACAGCTTCATCGAGTTCAAGAACACGCTGCCGTCCCCGGGCGCACCGACAAATACCGGGATGGCGCGCTGCCAGCACGTTGCCAGCAGGCCAGTCTGGACGCCGTTTTGCGCTTCCTGCGCGGCGTAGTATTTGCCCAACAGATTGCGCAGTTCCGTGCCGGTCATCTTGTGTTGAAATTCAGGGCGCGCCAGCACAGCGGTGAGGAAGCGGTCCTGATCCAGCAACACGCCCTCATCGAAAGCCATGTCGGTAACGCGTATGGTGCCCTCGTCGCGCAATGCCGCGTCATCGGTAAAGATCGGAACCTCGTGTATCGGGCCCGATTTGTAAGCGTCCAGGCTGCGGTGGCCATCGTGATAGCAAACCGCGTCGGTAGTGCTGAGATACGCGACCCAGCCCGTCTCGAGCAGCGGCAGCAGCCATGTTTGATGCTGACCGGATACGGTTATGGGGCCTGAGATGGCGAGCGTGAGCGGACATCCCATGCCGATGGCGTTGTCGAGTATCTGATAAATACGGCGCAGAAAGGCGCCACCGAAAGCCGGCAGACAGTGCGTGAACAGCTCGTCAAATGTGGAACATTCGTCCACCCGCCGGACGCGTACGTACCGGCGAGTGGACTGCGATTCGTTAGTTGCTTCGGACATCGTTCTTGGTTAGGCTTTAGCAGCGGACGCGGCGGCCACCTGCGCCATCATTTCCTGCAATGCCTGGTAGGCTTCCGGGCCCTTGCTCTTCAAGTGCTCCACCGCTGCGTTGCCAACCGCTTCCAGATTGCTCCATGCCTTCGGATTGCGCATAACCTTACGGAAATCATCGATGACGGGACGGATTTTCCCCCAAACAACTAACAGTTCACCGGCCGACTCCAGAAACAGTTCCTGATTCAGGACACCCGAAGTTACAAACGAGCATGCCATGTCCCAATAGCCGATCACCATGCGAATGTAGGTGTTCTCCTGTGACCCGAAGGTGTACTTCTTCATCATCTCTTCCGCGCTGGCAGCGCTGAATTGGGCGCCGAACCAGGCGCGTGCCTTACGCAGTTCCTCTTCGCGGCGAAGCTCATAAAGCTTCAGAATCAGTTTCGCGTCGTCATAGGTAGCTTGCATGAAGCCGATTATAACTGCGGTAACGAAGGCGTCCACGCGTTACTTGTTTCAATTCTGTCAATGTGACTCGGCAACAATAGAGAAATGCCAATCGAACTCAGCCGCGCAGAAGAGGCGCGGCGCAACCTGGCTGGAATCGCCGTGCGGACGCCGCTGGTGCGCAGCTATGCCGATGCGCCCTGCGAACTGTATCTGAAACTTGAAAACCTGCAGCCCATCGGCTCGTTTAAGATTCGCGGCGCGGCCAACGTGATGGCTCTGACGCCGCGCGCATCGCTCGAGCGCGGCGTTCTGACCGCTTCGGCAGGGAATATGGCTCAAGGCGTGGCCTTCTGCGCGCGACGCATAGGCGTGCCCGCAACGGTTGTAACCCCCGACACGGCTCCGCTCACAAAAATCCGCGCCGTAGAGCGGCTGGGCGGCCGCGTGATTCAGGTCCCGTTCGCGGAGTGGTGGCGCACTTTCGAAACGCGCGCTTTCGACGGCGTCGACGCAACATTCATTCACGCATTTGACGACCTGGATGTGATGGCGGGTAACGGAACGATCGCGTTGGAGCTTTTGGAAGATCTTCCCGATCTGGAAGCGGTGGTGATTCCGTGGGGCGGAGGAGGGCTCTCTTGTGGGATCGCGGCAGTGCTGCGCGCGCGTGCGCCGCATGTAAGGATCTACGCAGCTGAGATAGAGACGGCCGCTCCACTTGCCGCGTCGCTCGAGGCGGGCGAACCACGCACCGTGGCATATGCTCCCTCATTCGTGGACGGCATCGGTAGCAAGATGGTATTCGCCAACATGTTCGAACACGGGCGCAAGCTGTTGGATGGTTCGCTGGTGGTCACGCTCGAAGAGGCCGCTCGCGCGATGAAGATCGCGGCGGAGCGCAATCGCGTGATCGTAGAGGGCGCCGCGGCGTGCGCCATTGCGGCAGCGCTCTCCGGGCGCGCAGGCGTGGGCAAAGTGGTGGCGATCGTCTCCGGCGGCAACATCGATCTGGATAAGTTCGCGCACTTGACTGCGGCCAACGCATAACGTTTCGCGTGCGTTCGCGTCCATCCCTCCAATGCTGCAGGACGTCCGTTACGCCCTTCGTACGCTGCGCGCCAATCCGGCGTTCGCGCTTTCTGCAACCCTAGCCTTGGCGCTGGGCATCGGGGCCAACACAGCCATCTTCAGCGTAGTGGACGGCGTGCTTCTGCGCCCCCTGCCCTTCCCCGATTCCACGCAGCTGATGAACGCGTGGGAGACCAATGACAAACGCGGCCTCCCAAAATTGGTGGCGGCGCCCGGCAACTACTACGACTGGGCGGCGCAGAATCGCGATTTCGTTTCCATCGGCGCGTTTCAACAGGCAGCGTTCAATCTGGCGGCGGCCGGCGGCGGCGAGCCGGAACAGTTCCTGGGTGCGATCTGCGATCCTGGCTTCTTCGCTACACTGGGCATCTCGCCGCTGCTGGGCCGCACCTTCACAGAGGCGGAAAACCAGCCTGGCGCCGACGGCGTTGTCGTCATCGGTTACGGCGTGTGGAAGACGCGCTTCGGCGGCGATCGCTCGATATTGGGCCGCGCACTCGAATTCAACGGCCGGATGCGCACCGTCATCGGCGTGATGCCGCCGGAGTTTTCGTTCCCGCCAGCATCGGTAATGTGGGGACCGCTGGCGCTCGATGGGCCCACCAAGGCGCGGCGCGATTTTCACCGTCTGCGAGTCATCGGTAGATTGAAGTCCGACGTTCCGGTGGAGAGAGCGCGCGCGGATTTTATGGCCATCCACGCGCGGCTGGCGCAACAGTATCCTGATTTCGACCAAGACGAATCGGTGGCGCTGATTCCCCTGCTCCAGGACACAGTCGGCTCGGTGCGGCCGGCGCTGATCGTGCTGGCCGGCGCGGTTGTCTTCGTATTACTGATTGCGTGCGCCAACGTCGCGAACCTGATGCTGGCCAAAGCCGCGGGACGGCAGCGCGAAATCGCCATACGCGCGTCGCTCGGAGCCTCGCGTGGACGCGTGCTTTCGCAAATGGTTGTGGAGAGCCTGACCATCGCCTGCATCGGCGGCGTACTCGGTTTGGGCGTTGCGTACCTCGGCTTTCACGCGCTGCTGGCTCTGGCTCCGGACACTCTGCCTCGCCTGCACGACGTGACCCTCGATTCACGCGCGCTTGCCTTCACTGCCGCGGCCTCTCTGCTTACCGGTCTGATCTTCGGGCTCGCCCCCGCGTGGCATGCGATGCGCGTGGACGTCCAATCCGTGCTGAAGGAGAGCTCGCGCGGAACCGGCGCGCGCGGGTGGTTCCGAGGCGCGCTGGTAGTCGCGCAGGTGGCGTCCGCATTAGTGCTGCTGACCGGCGCGGGACTGCTGATGCGTAGCTTCTACGAACTGGAACACGTGGACCCCGGGTTTCAGCCGGACCATCTGATGACGATGCGGCTTATGCCCGCGCCGTTCAAATATCGCGGGCACAACGATCTTCAGATTCAACTCGCGCGCGGCATTCTCGCCAAGACCGGCGCACTGCCGGGCGTGCGCTCAGTGGGCATCTCCACGGATATTCCGCTTCTCGGCAACCCCTCGTACATTGCACGCTTCGAAGGGCGGCCGCCGGTTGTCCCCAGCCAGGCGCCGGTGCTGAACTATTTTGCGGTCACGCCGGGCTTCTTCTCCACTATGGGCATGCGCATCGTACGTGGTCGCGACTTCAACCAAGGAGACTCGCCAAACTCACCGATGGTGGCAATCGTGAATCAGGCGCTGGTGGATCAATACTTCCCCAATCAGGAGCCCATCGGAAAACGGCTGGAAATCGCGTTTTCGACTCCGCCGCGCTGGCGCGAAATCGTCGGCGTGGTCGCGAATGTAAAGACAACGGGTCTCGACCAAACCACGCCCACGCAGGTTTATGCTGCCTACCTTCAAGCGCCGAGTTTTCTTACAGGCCTGACATCATCGATCACCGTGGTGGCGCGCACCGCACAGGATCCCGCGGCTTTGGGCTCAGCGATGAAAGAAGCAATCCTGAGCGTCGATCGCGCACAGCCCGTGTTTGCGACTCAGCCGATGACGGATATCGTCGCCCAATCGATAGCGCAACGTCGGCTGGCGCTGGCGCTGCTTGCATTCTTCGCCGCTTCGGCCATGCTGTTGGCGGCGCTCGGGCTGTATGGCGTAATGGCCTACAACGTCACGTTGCGCACGAACGAAATTGGAATTCGCATGGCGCTGGGGGCACAGCAATCGGAGGTGCTGTTGTACGTCGAACGCCAAGGGCTGGTGTTGACGCTCGGAGGCGTGGCGCTCGGTTTGATTGGAGCCTTCGCGCTAACGCGTCTCATGGGTGATTTGCTCTTCCACGTGGAATCGCGAGATCCGCTCACCTTCGCGATGGTTGCGGGCATGCTGATTGTGGTGTCACTCGCAGCCTGTTACTTACCGGCGCGCCGCGCATCTCGCGTCGACCCGATCGTCGCGCTGCGCTATCAGTAAGAGAGCAGCGTGAAACTTTCCACTTGGACGCGCGCACTGCGGCTATTGTTGAAGAACGCAAGGTAAAAGGCCACTTCGATCTCATTGAACCGCCGAAGAAAAGGCGACGCGGGTAGCGCGAATTCAATGACGCTACGATGCGAGGCGCCAATCGATGCATCGGTGAGACCCAGGTCCTGCACCTGGCCGTCGGAGCGGTTGTACAGTTTCATGTGCGCGTATAACGGAACGGGCCCGCGTTCGGAATCTCGCACTGTGACCTGAATGCGCCGGCAGGATGCGACATCAACCGGAGGGTTCAACCGCTGGTGCGCCTCCAGTTCGATAGGCGCGCCATCCGTGGTCATGAAGCGCGAATCGATGGGCGAACCATTACGTATGGTCGCGCTTAGCGGCGGCTGCCTGGCGGGCGGCCGGAACAGCCAATAAACCCCGGTAAACGGAATTACATTGCTTGGCCGCGTCAGGCGAAATAGTCCGCTGCGCAAAGGGAGACTCATCATTTTGACTGTTTGCGGTTTATCTTTTTCGCGTAGCACCAACCCGCTGTACTCGCCGTCACTCAGGCTACGGCCCGCCGGTGCGGCGGGAATGTAGACGGGCGTCACTTCCGGTTCCGGTTGATCGGCAGGCTTCGTCTCAACCGCTGGAGCGCCGTGGAACAGACGGCCGATCGCGTAACGCGTTCCGCTCATCCAGCCGCCATCGTTCGGCTGCAGGTTCAGACTGAGTTGCAGACCAGCCGTCGAAAACGTCGCCGCGAGCAAGAGCGAAGCCAACAGACTCCAAAGCGTGCGGGGAGGATCCTGGTCCGGGCGAGGCTCATAGGCTCCGGTGGCAATCGCGAATGCGGTCAGCGCAGCCGCGCTAGCGCCGAGAAACATTGCGGCTGCAAGCGGGTATCCCTTCCACAAAGCGACTGCGCTGGCCTGCGCGGCGAGCGCGGCCACTAGCGGCGGAGTTCCGCTCCAGGACAGAAACACCGCGGGCAGTTCGAGCAGATTCAGCACCGGCTTGTTCCGCGCGGGAAACTGAGGCAAGCGCAGAGACTCGCTGCCGAGCGCCTTCGACATCACGACCCGCGCTGTATTGGCAATCAGCGCCAACCCCAGTGCGACCGCGATGGGCGTGAACGACGAGAGCAGCAGAAATGCGGGCGCGAGCCATACCGCATTCACCGCCGAGAGGCAGGCGGTGCGACGCAACTTGCTCAAGTTATCGAACGACGTCGCGGCGAAGATGTGAAACATCACCACGGAGCCGCACAGCCAGACAATGCCGACGTCCGCCAGCGCCTCGCCGACGAGAGCGAGCGGCTTCTGAACGCTTAATTTGGGGCCGATCTCGCCTTGCCACAGAATCCACGCGCCTACGCCAAGCCCAACCCACTGCGCGACCGTCATCACCCGCGGATGGAGCCGCGGCGGCATCACGGCGGCCAGCACCGTCATTTGTTTTCTTTGAATCGCAGCGCGATGCGCGTAGCTTTGGGCCCGTAGTCAAGTTCCAGGTCCTTCAGCTTGACTTTTTCAAACGCGTAGTAGAGCAGGCCTGAAACCGGCTTGTCACTGGTCTTTTCTGCCAGTTGTTTATCCACCAGCAACTTCTCGAGCGCGGTGTCCTTCGGCTCATCGGCGTTCTGCATTTTGGCCGAAATATTGGGGTCGCCGATCACATTTCCCGGCGAGCCCGTGCCGCTCAACCCGATGCCGCTGAACGTTGGCTTTTTCGAGCCCTTCTTGGCGGTGGAATCATCATCCGCATCGCCGGCCCGCTTCACCACAATCGACGCGCGGCCCGCTATCTGGCTGGGCGCGAACGGAGTGGAATGCTCCACGGTTTCGGTATTCCGCAGCACGAAATCGTCGCGCGCGACGGTCACGGATTTGCCGTACTTCGGCTCCACTTTGACCTCGGCGACGACGAAGTGCCCACCTAAGTCGTTGCCGAGCAGATCACGCACCTCATCGGGCGAATAGTAAAGCGTTGCGGTGACGATTACATCCTCATTTTCACCTTGCGCCACGCCAACCGCCTTCCTGGCGCTAAAGGCGCTGAGCGCTGCCAAAACCATACATATCGACGCTCGAAGAAACATGAGACTTTACCTGCCCCGATTATACTTCCCTATTGTGGACGGGCTGCGCCCACCCGCTGTTACAATAAACGTTCACACATTCAGAGGGCTCGGGGCGCGGTTCGGACGCGCGGGCATGCCTTCCAGGGAGTAATCACATGGACGACAAAGAGCGCTCGCGCGCTTTAGACCTCGCTCTAGGACAGATCGAGAAGCAGTTCGGTAAGGGATCGATTCTGCGCTTGGGCGCGAAGGACGCCGTAGTGCCGGTTTCGGTGATTTCGACGGGTTCGATCTCCGTCGATTCCGCACTCGGTGTTGGCGGATTTCCGCGAGGCCGCATCAACGAGATTTTCGGGCCGGAATCGTCAGGTAAAACGACAATTGCGCTGCAGGTAATAGCCGAAGCGCAGAAGCGCGGCGGGATTGCCGCATTCATCGACGTGGAACACGCGCTCGATCCCGTCTACGCGAAGAAGCTTGGCGTGGATGTCGACAATCTGCTGGTATCGCAGCCCGATTATGGCGAGCAGGCGCTCGAAATCACCGCGCATCTGATCGCATCCGGACAGATCGACGTGCTGGTGCTCGACTCTGTGGCCGCGCTGGTTCCCAAAGCGGAACTCGAAGGCGAAATGGGCGACAGCCACATGGGCGTGCACGCGCGCCTGATGTCGCAGGCGCTGCGTAAGCTTACGGGCTCGGTGAACAAATCGCGCACCTGCCTGATCTTCATCAACCAGATTCGCGAAAAGATCGGCGTGATGTTCGGCAACCCCGAGACCACCACCGGCGGCCGCGCTCTGAAGTTCTACTCCTCGATTCGCGTGGATATCCGCCGCATTGCCGCGCTCAAGGACGGCGACGCGGTGATCGGCAACCGCACCAAGGTGAAGGTAGTCAAAAATAAAGTGGCCTCTCCCTTCCGCGAAGCCGAATTCGACATCATCTACGGCGAAGGGATCTCGAAGGAAGGCGACCTGCTCGATTTGGGCGTAGCGCAAAACATCATCGAGAAGAGCGGCTCCTGGTACAGCTATAAAGGCGACCGCATCGGCCAAGGCCGTGAGAACGCGCGCCAGTTCCTTAAGGACAATCCTGATATCAAGCAATCGGTGGATCTGGAACTGCGCAAGGCTCTGGGGTTAATCAAATTGGAAGCCGCGCCTGAACTGCCGGCCGCTGCCGAGCCTGCCGCGCCTCGTCCCGCGGGCGCACGCCGGGCCTAATCGCGGCCCGGCAACAACGCTAAGCGTCAGCACCACGCATGGAAGAACGCGACCGGCAACGAGCCATTCGAGTCCGCCTGGCCGGTTCTCAAGCACGTAGCGTCCAACGAATCTCCACCGGCTTTTCCACCCTCGACGAAGCCCTTGAGGGTGGACTTCCGCGTGGAAAAATCACGGAAGTCGCGGGCGATTCGGGGGCATTCAAATCGACTCTGGCGCTTTCCATTGCGGCCGCGGCGCAGAGCGAAGGCCTGACCGCAGCTTGGATCGACGCCGAACACGTCTTCGACCCGGCATACGCAGTGCGCGCCGGCGTCAGCCTGGAACGGTTGCCCGTCGTGCGAGCGGACACGGCTGAAGAACTGCTGGAAATCGCACGCCGGCTTTGCGCCTCGGGCGGCCTTGACCTTTTGATAATCGATTCGGCGGCGGCCCTGACGCCTGCAATCGAACTCCAAATCGGTCTCGGCGAGAGCGGACCGGGGTTGCAAACGCGCGTACTCGCATCCGGATTTCGCCGTTTGTCGTTCATTGCGTTTAAAACAGAAACGGCGGTTCTTGTTTTAAATCAAATTCGTAGCGCGGGCGGCGCCGATGCTCAGGAAGTCAGCTCGGCCGGTCCCACGGTGAAGCTGCATTCAGCGTTGCGGATTCTCTTGGAACCCCTGGAATCAGGCTTACGAGCGCGTTTTCGCATTGTGAAAAATCGTTATGCAACGCCTGTGCGCAGCGGCGAATTGCGCTTCGAATTTCGTGGTGATTCACCCGAGAGCCTGTAAAATCAGGCCTCCGGCGTCGCATATGCAAAAAAACCTCGAAAAAATGGGCTTTTTCTGTTGCCTTCACCAGATCGTTACCTTATCATTGAATCGTCAAAGCGTGCATTCCACGGAATAGCGCGCTGGGGGAATCAGATTTAAAGGAGAACTATGGCGACAACAAGAATGACCCAGACGCAACTGGTAAGATCGCTCGCCGAGCACTGCGAAGTGAACAACAAAGTGGCTCGCGCATTTCTAGATGGCCTCTCCGGCATGGCGATCGCAGAAGTGAAGAAGAACGGCGTATTCGTGCTGCCCGGAATCGGACGGCTCGTGCGCGTCGACCGTAAGGCCCGCACCGGCCGCAACCCTGCGACGGGTGAAACCATCAAGATCCCGGCGAAGAAGGTCGTGAAGTTCCGCGTGGCCAAGGCCGCAAAAGATTCAATCGTTCCGCCGAAGAAGAAGTAGGCAGATTTTTCAAAGAGCAAAGTAAAAGCCCCGCGCCACCTTTCCCGGTTGCGCGGGGCTTTTAGTTTTTTAGATTTCTGAAGCCGAACGACTAGACCCAAATTGCGGGTCGCGCCTCGAAGCCAACGCCTGCTTCTTTACTTCGGACCTTGCAGACTATGCAGGCTTATTCGTGTTGGTGTTAGCGTTCGTATTCTCGTCGTCACTCTTCAAGGCTGTCTTGAAGTTGCGGATCCCTTCGCCCAGGCCTTTCCCTAAATCGCCGACCTTCTTGCCGCCGAACAACAACAGCGCAAGTCCGGCAATTACTACTAATTCGGGAAAACCCAGGCCCAACGGACCGGCATACATGATGCCATTTGGATCCATACGGCCTCCTTATAGCTCCATTGTAACGAATTTCCGCCGGTTTTTGAGTTTTCCTTAGCGGTTAACGCTCGCGCCTCGCCTGCGTCTTTTCGGGCGTTAGGAGGTTCGATGCTTAATCGTTACCGTATTGCGCTTGCAATTCTCTTGGCCGCTCCGGTTTTTGGCGCGGATAAGACGCTTCCGTCCTCACAGGGGCTTACCGCTCATGAATGGGGCACTTTCACCTCCGTCGCGGGTTCGAGCGGCGAAGCTCTCAGTTGGGTTCCCCTAAATGGCTCTTCCGACCTTCCGTGCTTCGTTCATCGGATGGGTCCCAGCATCGTTAAGGCGCTTAGCTTCGCTCTCGAGCGTATGGAAACGCCAGTGGTCTACTTCTACACCGCGAAAAAATCCGCCGTTTCGCTGCGCGCCGACCTGCCTAGCGGCCTCATCACCGAATGGTATCCGCAAGCCGCTTCCGCTCCCAACACCGGCCGCGGCGGCGGCTCCATCGAGTGGAACATGGAGCTGATGCCTGGCTCGACGCCAGACCTTCCCATGACCACGCCGAACGACCACTACTTCGCAGCGCGCGAGACGGACGCGGTACCACTGCGCGCCTCTGGCGAAGCGGAGAAGATGCTGTTCTACCGCGGAGTCGCCAGCTTTGCGAGCCCGTTGGCCGCACAGTTCATGGATAACGGACAGTTGGAGCTTCGCCCACGCTCAGCCGCGATCGGCTTCGCGATGCTGTTCGACAATCGCGGAGGCAAGACTGGCTATCGCATCATTCGCGATCTGCACGCGTCCCAACGCGTCGACATGCCTGAATTATCCAGCGACTCCGCTGCCGTGCGGCGTGAACTGGCGCAGGCGCTGACGCAAGCCGGCCTATACGAAAAAGAGGCGGCCGCTATGGTTGCGACTTGGAAGGATGCCTGGTTTGAGGAAGGCACGCGCCTGTTCTATCTGACGCCGCGAAGCGTCGTAGATGAGGTGCTGCCGCTACACATTGCGCCCACTCCGCAGGCGATTGAGCGTGTCTTCGTCGGCCGCATCGAACTGCTGCCGCAATACAGAAAGCAGATCCTCTCGGAAGCCATCGCTAAGACCGACAAGGGTGTGTTGGACCAGTTTGGCCGCTTCTATTCGCCCTTCATCCAGATGATGAACGCGAAGCCTGCTCTTGAGACACAACAATACATGAACGCAAAGAACGCGGAGGCTGTCCGCAAAGCAATGCTCGGTTGCGGAAAATAAGCTTGAAAAAAACGAACGGCCCACGACGAATCGTGGGCCGTTTTGGCGTTTGTTTCGAAGCGAGCTGGTTACTGCTTGACCTGCTTCAATTTCTCACGCTGTTCCTTCAGTACGGCCTTGCGGCTTAGCTTGATTTTGTTGCCTTCGAGCGCCAGCACCTTGACCAGGATCTGATCGCCTTCCTTCAGCTCATCGCGTACTTCTTTAATGCGGTTTTCTGCGATTTCGCTGATGTGCAACAGGCCATCGGTACCCGGGAAGATTTCGACGAAGGCGCCGAAGTCCACCAAACGAACCACGGTACCCAAATAGGTCTTGCCCACCTCGGCCGTGGCCGTCAGATCGGTGATGATCTGGATAGCCTTCTTCGCCGACGGCTCGTCAGCCGACGCTACGTGCACCGTACCGTCGTCCTCGACGTCGATCTTCACGCCAGTCTGCTCGATGATGCTTCGAATCACTTTGCCGCCAGGTCCAATCACGTCGCGAATCTTGTCGACCGGGATGTGCAGCGTGTAGATACGCGGCGCGTACTGCGAAATATTGGCATTCGCCGCGGCTTGAGCGGCGTACATCTTGTCCAAAATGAACAAACGGCCGTGCCGTGCCTGCTCCAGCGCTTCCTTCATAATGGCGGTGGTGATGTTCGGGACCTTGATGTCCATCTGAAGCCCGGTGATGCCATCGCGCGTGCCGGCGACCTTGAAATCCATGTCGCCGTAGTGGTCTTCAGCGCCCGCAATGTCGGTGAGAATGGCGTAGTCCTTGCCTTCCAGCACCAGACCCATCGCCACGCCACCCACATGGGCCGTCATCGGCGCGCCCGCGCTCATCAATGCGAGAGATGCGCCGCAAACCGTCGCCATCGAACTCGAACCGTTGGATTCGAGAATGTCGCTGACTACGCGCATGGTGTACGGGAACTTCGATTCATCGGGAATCAGCGCCGTGAGCGCGCGCTCTGCCAGCGCGCCGTGTCCGATTTCGCGGCGGCCAGGGCCGCGCATGAATCCGACTTCGCCCACGCTGAACGGCGGGAAGTTGTAGTGCAGCATGAAGCGCTTCGTGACTTCACCCGGCTCCAGCAACTCGATGCGCTGCTCGTCATCCTTTGTGCCCAGCGTCACGGTAACCAGCGCCTGCGTCTCACCGCGAGTGAAGAGCGCCGATCCATGCGTGCGCGGCAGAACGTTGGTTTCGGCGGTGATCTGCCGGATCTCATCGAACGCGCGTCCATCGGGACGGCGGCGATGCTTCAGCATCTCATCGCGGAAAATACGTTCCTTGAGAGCGTCATAGCATTTTGCGGCTTCGGGCCGCTGCTCTTCGGCAGTAGCCTCGATTACCTTCTTCTTCAGAGCCGCCACGCGCGCGTAGCTTTCCAGTTTTTCGTACTTCTTTGTGTTGAGCGCGTCCGCCAGTTCCTCGCGCGCCTGTTTCTCTACGGCCGCGAAGAGATCCTGATTGAGTTGCGGAGACGTGAACTCTCTCTTTTTCTTACCTGCCAACTCGACCAGCTTGCGGATACCGGCCGCGATCTTGCGGCAGCACTCGTGACCGAATTCGATCGCGCCCAGGACTTCCTCTTCGGAGACCTGTTTCGCGCCCGCTTCCACCATCACGATGCCTTCTTCGGTGCCCGCGACCACGATGTTCAGCTTGGATTCACGGCCTTCCGTGTACGTGGCGTTCGCGGTGTACTGGCCATCTTTCATGCTCACGCGCACGCCGGCCAGGACATAAGAAAACGGAAGATCGGAAATGGCGAGAGCTGCGGCCGCGCCCACAATTGCGAGCGAGTTCGGGTCCTGTTCGGGATCCGCCGACATGACCATCGCGATAATCTGCGTCTCGTTGAGAAAACCTTCGGGGAACAGCGGACGGATGGGCCGGTCGATCAACCGGCTGGTGAGAATCTCTTTTTCGGAGGGACGTCCCTCACGCTTGATAAAGCCGCCAGGAATCTTGCCCGCCGAATACGTATATTCGCGGTAGTCTACGGTCAACGGAAAGAATCCCGCGCCGGGCTTAGGCTCCTCCGCCATGCAGGCCGTGACCAGCACGACCGAATCTCCGGATCGAACGACAACCGACCCGTTCGCCTGCTTGGCCATTTTTCCCGTTTCAAGGGTTATAATCCGGCCGCCCAGATCAATTTCAACTTTGTGAACCATTTTTGTCTAATACCTCCAGCTCAACCGGGAACCGGTCCGGGTCGAGCGTAATCGAGAGTAGAGTTGAAGAAGAGGATTGGAATTCGGACGCAACAATGCAACGACGCAGCGTCGCGCCCGAATCAGAGGGAATTGGAAAGAATGAACTAACGTCGAATGCCCAGTCGCTGCAGGACTTCTTTATAGCGCTCGGGATCCGTATCGCGCAGGTAGGTGAGCAGCCTGCGCCGTTTTGCGACCAATGTGAGCAGCCCCTTGCGGGACCCATGATCCTTACGGTGCGTCTTGAAGTGCTCGGTGAGCATCGAGATCCGCTGACTGAGCAACGCAATCTGCACTTCTGGAGAGCCGGTGTCGGATTTGTGGCGCTGATTCGAGGAAAGAACCTGCCGCTTTGCTTCAACCGCCAGTGCCATTCTAGGGGTAATGCTCCTTATCTTCTCTATCTCTTTTTGATACGTGACTAGGATAACACAGAAAAATGACAGCACCTTAGGGCTGGAAGCCCGTGCCGCCTGTCATTTGATTTCGAAGCAGAATCCCCGGTCGGTACCATCCAGGCTCAGAACGTACTCACCGGTCTCCAGGTCGTCCGCCACTTCCATCCGGAATAGACTGCCCTGCACCTTTACTACCTGAACGTGGATCAACCCGGCCTGTTTGCGGCCGGAAAGCGTCATCTCGCGATGGCCGTCCTTCACCTCCAACCGGAATATCTGAAGATGAGCCGGATCCAGCTTCTCGGCTCGAATCAGGAATACGGGTAACGCCAGCGGCGTTTTTGAAGGCGACGCTTCACCTTCGACAGAGTAAGCCACATCGTTCGCAGTCTTGGTCTCTTTAATTTCGACTGGTTCCGTTGCCACGAGCACGTTCGCGTGCTTGAGATACGGCAGATCGGGCTTCTCCGGCTGTGGGCCGGTGTACTGCTGCGCCTGCGCGACGGCGGCAGCGATCCCCAATAGCGTCACGATCCAGCGGATCACGCGAGTTACCCTCCCGCGGGTGTTTCCACGTAAAAACTTACCGCGTTATCCCCTTGCCGCACAACCCTGCTGCGCGAAATGCGTCCGTACGACTCGGCAAGCTCCAGGCGGATAGAATGCTGCGCCATCGTCAACGACGGAGGCGCCTCGCCCAACTCGCGGAGCGCGGCGGCATACTCACGTTCCAGATCGTAGGGCGGATCAAGAAAGACGATCGCGCCTTCCCGTGCCTTCAAATGCGATGCCGCCCCGCCTGGAATGACGGTCGCGCGCGACTCCAGACCCAGCGATGCCAGGTTTTCGCGAATGGTTTCCACCGCCGCCCCGTTGCGCTCCAAAAAATACGCGTGCGAAGCTCCCCGGCTCAATGCCTCGATGCCCACTGCACCCGTACCGGCATAGGCATCCACAAAAACCGTGCCTTCCACTCTCGCGCCGAGAATGTCGAATAACGCTTCCCGCAATCGATCCGGCGTGGGACGCGTCGCAACTCCCGGAATGCTCTTCAAACGTCGGGAACGGAACTCACCGGCGATCACTCGCATGTGTTCGCCCTATCCCACCGTCACCAAGCCATATTGCCGCTGCCAGTGGTCGCGAATGTAGGCCACAGCGCGCCGCAGGTCTTCCTCTGAGGGCGGCTTCGCAATGAAATCGACCGCTTCCCGCCGCGCAGCCTCCAAAATCTCGCTGTCTCGCAGAATGTTCGCAATTCGCAGCGCAGGAATGCCCGATTGCTTAGTGCCAAAGAACTCGCCCGGCCCGCGCAGCTTCAAATCCATCTCCGAAATGTAAAATCCGTCGGTCGATTCCACCAGCGTTCGGATTCGTTCGCGCGCCGTATCGTTCATCTTCTCCGTCACCAGCACGCAGTAGCTTTGCGCCGCTCCACGGCCCACGCGGCCGCGCAGTTGGTGGAGTTGCGCCAGCCCGAATCGTTCCGCTTGTTCCACCACCATCACGCTCGCGTTCGGCACATCCACTCCGACTTCGATCACGGTGGTCGAAACCAGGATCTGCAGCCGTCCCTCTTTGAAGCGCTGCATCGCTGCTTCCTTTTCTTCCGAACCCAACCGCCCATGCATCAACCCCACGCTCAAGGTCGGAAAAACTTCGCGCGATAAGTGCTCGTACCCCTGCTGCGCGGCCTTCATCGCCTGCGTCTCCGATTCCTCAATTACCGGATACACCACATATGCCTGCCGCCCTTCGTCCACCTGCTGCTTCACGAAGCTGTACACCTGCTCGATTCGGTCCGATGTCGAATGCTTGGTCACGATCGGCTTTCGCCCCGGCGGCAGTTGATCGATCACCGAAACATCCAGGTCACCGTACACCGTCATGGCGAGCGTGCGCGGAATCGGCGTGGCCGTCATCACCAGGACATCGGGATGCACACCCTTCTGGACCAGACCCAAACGCTGCATCACGCCAAACCGGTGCTGCTCGTCCACAATCGCCAAACCAAGCTTGTGAAACTCCACGTCCTTCTCGAGCAAAGCGTGCGTCCCGACGGCCACGTGCACCAGGCCTTCCGACACCAGCTTTTTCAGTTGTGCTTTTTCGCGGCTGCTGGCGGATCCGGTCAGCAGCGCGGTCACATATCCCAGCTTCGACAAGATCTGCCGGAAATAAATTCCGTGCTGCGAAGCCAGAATTTCCGTCGGTGCGAGCACCGCCACTTGATAGCCGTTTTCGATCGCAATCACGGCCGCCTCCGCGGCCACTATCGTCTTCCCGCATCCGACATCTCCCTGCAGCAGACGGTTCATCGGCCGCGGTTCTTTCATGTCGTTCGCGATCTCCTGGATCACCCGCCGCTGCGCCTCCGTGGGCTTGAACGGCAGCATTGCTTTGATCTGTTCCCGCACGCGCGGCGTCAGTTCGAACCCAATTCCCGGCAGCGTGCGAGCCTTGCTGCGCTTGAGCGCTACGCCACATTCCAACCAGAAAAACTCTTCGAAGATCAAACGGAACTGCGCGGGCGAGCGAAACGCGTTCAGCAAGCGGAGATCGGCGTCCGCCGATGGAAAGTGTGTTTCGCGCAGAGCGGTCCACCGGTCCGGCATCCCCAATCGGCGTAAGAGAAACTCCGGCAGCCGATCCTCTACGGGAGCCATTTCGCCCAGGATGCGATGCGTTAGCGTGCGCAGCAATCTCGTGGTAAGCTTCGCGACGGCCTCATAGACCGGCACGACGCGTCCCACATGCAGAGCCGCTTCGCCGTCTTCATCGTCGTCCGCGAGAATCTCAAACTCCGGATGCAGCATCTGCAACTCGCCGCTGTAATTGTCGTACTCCACCTTGCCGAACAGCGCCACCTTCACGCCCTCGCCCAACACGCTCGCCAGGTACCCGCCGTGAAACCACTTGCCCACCAGAATCGCGCGCGATGCGTCGCTGAAGCGCGCCTCAAACATTCCCAGATTTTTTCGCTTAAACCCCGATAACTTCGCCGAGCGCACATCCGCAATCACGGTAGCCATTTCGCCCGGCGCAAGCTGCGCGATGGTTTTCATGTTGCTGCGGTCTTCGTAACGGAACGGCACGTAGCCCAACAGGTCGGCAACCGTGACCAATCCCTTCGCCTCTAGCATCGCGGCGCGGGACGGACCAACTCCTTTTACGTAAGTCAGAGGCGTGTTGAGATCCATGCGGATGAAGCAGAGGGAAACGTTACGTAAGTTAGAATAACGCCATATGGACGAAGTCCGCGTCGGCATTATCGGACTCGGCAACGTGGGTACGGGCACGCTGTCGATTCTGGCCGGGAATGCCGAGCAAATCGCGCTGAAGCTTGGATTCCGCCTCAAGGTCGCCGCTGTTTGCAGCCGCTCGGTTGCCGCCAAACAGCTCCCCCCTGAATTCGACGGCGTCTTCCGCACAGCCGATTGGCGCGAGGTCGTCACACATCCCGACGTGCAAATCGTTGTCGAACTGGTCGGCGGAACCGGCGTCGCCTCGGAAATCGTCGAAGCCGCGATCCAAAACAAAAAATCCGTCGTCACTGCCAACAAAGAACTGATGGCAGCATGTGGATCCGAAATCTGGGACCGCGCGATCCGCTCCGGAATCAACCTCGCCATGGAGGCGAGCGTCTGCGGCGGCATTCCCATTCACGCCGTGCTCCGCGAGGGAATTTCCGGCGACAAGGTCAAAGCGCTCTACGGCATTCTCAACGGCACTTGCAATTACATCCTGACCGAGATGGAAAAGCGCGGCGTTCCGCTCTCCGCCGTTCTTGAAGAGGCGCAGATGTTGGGCTACGCCGAAGCCGACCCCAGCGCCGATATCGATGGGTACGATGCGCGCTCCAAACTAGTGCTTCTGGCCGCGCTGGCGTTCGGCGAAAGGATCACGCCGTCCGATATCTTCGTAGAAGGCATTCGCCGCATCACGCCAGTCGATTTCCGTTACGCCGCGCAGTTGAAGCACACCATTCGTCTGATCTGCGGCGCCCGAAAAATCCCCGAAGGCCTGGTGCTCTACGTTCGTCCCGCGCTCATTCCCACATCCACGATTCTGGCGGGCGTACAGGGCGCCTACAACGCCGTGTGGGTGCGCGGCGAATGGGGTGAAGACACGTTCTATTACGGCTGGGGCGCGGGCGCGCATCCTACCGGCGTCGCCGTCGTCAGTGACCTGATGCGCGTCGCTCGCGAAATCCGCAGCGGCAGCCCCGAGCGCGTGTCACCGTTCGCGCATGAGCGCCTGGGCGAAAATATGCCCGTTTCCGTCATGTTCCAGCAGCGCGCCTACTACCTGCGTTTCCGCGTGGAGGATCGCCCCGGCATCATCGCCACCCTTGCCGGCATCCTGATGCGCAAGAACATCGGCGTCGAGGCCGTGCTGCAGGAGCCCTGCGAAACACGTGAGGACCTGCCCTTCGTAATCATCGCTGAACCCACATACGAGCACTCCATACGCGAGGCTCTCGAAGAGATGTCGCGGCTCGAGTTCATGAGGGAAACGCCGCTCGCACTTCCCATGGAGACGTCTTTGTGATCGCTTCGCGAGTCGCGTTGCCGTTGATCGCGATTCTCGCCGCAGCCGCTCAGATTCCTGCGCCTGCTCCATTGCCTCCCGATTCCCTGCAGCGTCCCGGCGTCCTGCTGCGCGAAATCAAGCTCGAAGCCGGTATGACCGTCGCTGACATCGAAACCGGCGTCGGCAACATGCTGCCGCTACTGAGCCGCCGCGTCGGCCCCACAGGCCGCGTACTGGCCGAAGACACCGAAGATCAACTACTCACCGCCGCACGGCAAACAGCCGCCAATCAGAATCTATCGAACATCACGTTCATCAAAGGAACCGAAAGCGATCCAAAGCTGCCTGAAGCTCAGGTGGACGTCATCTTCGCCTTCAACGTCTATCATCACTTCAGCAGCGCGTCGAAGATGCTGTCGGCATTCCATGAGGCATTGCGGGCGAATGGAAAGCTTGTCATCGTGGAATACTACAAGCGCGAGTCCGCCATGCCCGACGGAAAAGCGCTCTCCCGCATCCGGCTCGACCTGCCGGACGTCATTAAGGAACTGGAAGCCAATCGCTTCCATTTGCTCGAAGAAAAAGAGTACGCCAAGAACAGCCAGTACATGCTGATTCTGGAAAAGAGTTGAACCTGCAATGAAGAAGTTTTTAAGTCTCGCCTGCCTCGCCGTGCTTGCCTTGCCGCTGGGCGCCTCGGATAAAGACAAGAAGAAGGATTCCTCCTCCGA
Organism: Bryobacteraceae bacterium; assembly: GCA_036268375.1. GTDB lineage: Bacteria > Acidobacteriota > Terriglobia > Bryobacterales > Bryobacteraceae > PALSA-243. The sequence continues at coordinate 31,927 of DATAUH010000060.1, forward strand.
AACCATTACGCACGAACAAGCGGATCAAATTCTCGATGAGCTCCGCCAGATTCGCCAGTTGCTGGAGCGTCAGGCGCAGGGCAAACCCGCAGCCGCGCCCGAACCCGCACGCGCCCGCCTGCACATGGAAGGCGCGCCGATGCTCGGTTCGAAGGACGCGCCGGTAACTATGGTGGAGTTCAGCGACTATCAGTGCCCCTATTGTCAGCGCTTCCACATGCAAGTCTACGCGCTGCTGAAAAAGGAGTACATCGACACCGGCAAAGTGCGTTTCTACACGCGCGATCTGCCCATCGATCAGATTCACCCCAACGCGATGCGCGCCGCCGAAGCCGCCCGTTGCGCCGGTGATCAAGGCCAATACTGGACGCTGCGTGACATCATGGCATCGCATCCCGAGAACCTCGACATGCCGAGCCTGATGAACTTTGCCAAGCAGGTCAAGATCAATCCCGATACTTTCAAGAGCTGCGTCGACAGCGACAAGTACAAAGAGGCAGTCCAGGGCGATCTGATGGAAGCGATGAAGATCGGCGCCGATGGCACGCCTGCCTTTGTAGTCGGCAAGAGTACGCCCGATGGCGTCGATGGCGACCTGATCGTCGGCTCTCAGCCCTTCAGCGTGTTTCAGGAAAAGTTCAAGTCGCTCGGCGTATCGAACTAGTCGCGGCCCGCTGAGTTCAAGCGCAGGCTGTTGGTAACTACGGTGACGCTCGAGAGCGCCATCGCCGCAGCCGCCACCATTGGCGACAACAGCCCTAGGGCTGCAACCGGGATTCCGATCGCGTTATAAGCAAACGCCCAAAACAGGTTCTGCCGGATCACGCGCATGGCTCGCCGCGAAAGCTCAATCGCTTCCGCCACGCCGCGCGGATCGCCGCGCATCAACGTAATATCGCCCGCCTCCATCGCGATATCCGTCCCGGACCCCATCGCGATCCCAATCTCCGCTTGCGCCAGCGCAGGCGCGTCGTTGATTCCGTCACCCACCATCACCACGCGCTTTCCGCTTGCTTGCAGCCGCTTCACTTCGTCGATCTTGCCCTCCGGCAGCACCTCGGCCACAACGCGCTCGATTCCAATTTGCCGCGCGATCGCCTCCGCTGTCGCGCGCCGGTCGCCAGTTAGCATCCACACATCCAGTCCCAATTTGCGCAGCCGCTTCACCGCTTCCGCCGCCGACGGCTTCACCGCGTCCGCCACTTCGATCGCTCCAGCCGTCACACCATCCACGCGAATCTCGCGGCCCACCTCCACCAACCGCCCCTCCACGCGCGCCCGCACGCCGCGGCCCGTGATCGACGCGAACTCCTCCGTTTCCGCCAAGCTCACACCACGCGCCGCCGCCGCTTCAACAATCGCGCGACCAATCGGATGTTCCGAATGCCGCTCCGCCGACGCCGCCAACCGCAGCAGTTCCTGCTCGCTGAATCCGTCCATCGCCGCGATCTGCGTCACGCGCGGACGGCCCTCTGTCAGCGTTCCCGTCTTGTCGAACAGCACCGTGTCGATTCGTTCCGCCGCCTGCAGCGCTTCCCCGCCCTTGATCAAGATCCCGCGCGCCGCGCCGCGTCCTGTCGCCACCATAATCGCAGCGGGCGTAGCCAAACCCATCGCGCAGGGGCATGCAATAATCAGCACCGCCACCGCGTTTTCCATCGCGATGCCCGCCGGCGCGCGGAAGATCCACACGCCAAACGTCAACAGCGCCGCAATCAACACGCCCAACGTGAACCACGCGCTGACCGTATCCGCCAGCGCCGCCACCGGCGCGCGCGAACCCTGCGCCTGCTTCACCAGCTCCACCATTCGTTGCAGCAGGGTGCCCCGCCCCGGTTTTGCGGCGACGTAACGGAACGCCCCCGCGCGGTTGATTGTGCCCGCGAAAACCGCGTCACCGGAACGCTTCTCCACGGGCATGCTTTCGCCCGTGAGCATCGATTCGTCCACCGCCGATGCCCCGTCCGATACCGTACCGTCCAGCGCCAATCGTTCACCCGGACGCACCGCCACCAGCTCGCCCGCCTGAACACCGTCGACCGCTACCGCAATCTCCACGCCTTCGCGAATCACGCGCGCTGTTGGAGGCTGCAGGTCCATCAGCTTGCGGATTGCTTCGGAAGCGCGCCGCCGCGCCTTCGCCTCCAACATGCGGCCCGTCAGGATCAGCACGATGATCGACGCCGCGGCTTCGAAGTACACTTCGTGATTGCCTGACACTGTTTGCGCCGCTGAATAGAGAAATGCCGCGCTCGTACCCAGCGCCACCAGCGTGTTCATGTTCGCCGTGCGATGTCGCAGCGCGCCCCACGCGGCAACAAAAAACGGAGCGCCGCAAATCATCGTGGGAATGCAAAGCGCCAACTGCACCCACGGCGCCACGTGTACCATCCCAAGCGCAATCACCGGCACGCCAAACGCAATCGATGCTAACCAGCGCCGCCGGTAATCAAGCTCCGGCGCTTCCGCCTCCGGGACGCCATACCCCAGGTTTTCGATCGCGCGTACAAAATCGGCCACGCCCGTCTGTTGCTGGTCGAACTCCACGGTGGCCGTGTTAGTTGCCAGATTCACCGACGCGCGGCCCACGCCCGGAGCCTTCGCCAATGTGCGCTCAATGCTGCGCGCGCACGCCGCGCAAGTCATCCCCGAGACGGGTAGGTCGACTCGTGTCACCGGCAGATCGATTCGCGTCACGCGTGCGCTTCGTAGCCCAGATCGCAAACCGCCTTTACGATGGCCTCCGGTTTCACCAGCTCCGTGTCATACTCGACGGTAGCGCTCTCCCCATTCAGGTTGACGTTGGATTTAGTCACGCCCGGCACGCTCGCCAACGTCTGTTGCACGCCGCGAGCGCAGTTCGCGCAGGTCATTCCGCGCACAGAAAGATTCAAGGTCTCGACAGCCATAGCTGATTTAATTCTCGCCGATCACGCGCTGGCCCGGCGCATCGAAGGCGCCGATGCGCACAATGCGCGCGCAGGAGCGGCCATGCGGCCTGACTCGGCAGTCCTCGATGCGGCCGGCGGCGTCGCCATTTTCCTGGGCGCTGAATCCCCGCTCACCCTTGCCATCGGTATGGGCCTGAACGGTCCGGTGCGCGAAGCCGAACTCGCCGAAATCGAGGCCTTCTTTCGCAGCCGCGGTGCGCCGGTCTCATTTGAGCTCGCCCCGCTCGCCCACCCCGATTTCATCCAGGCGCTCACGGACCGCGGCTATCGCATCACCGAATTCAACAACGCGATGGTGCGCCGCCTGCAACACTACAACATCGCCTTCACCCCTCGCGTCCGCCGGGCTCTTCCCGGCGAAGACGACGTTTGGGCGCACACTCTCGGCCACGGATTCTTCGAAAACTCCGAGCTGACCGAAGAAGAAATGGACGTGGGCCGCGATCTCTTTCGCACCCCCGGCGCGCTCGCCTACTTCGCATCCATCGACGGCGAAACGGCCGCAGGCGCGGCTCTCTTTATCCGCGATGGCCTCGCCACACTTTGCGCTGACGGCGCCGTCCCGCATTTCCGCCGCCGCGGCCTCCAAAGCGAACTGATCCTGGCCCGTCTCAACGAAGCCGCCGCCCGCGGCTGCGATCTTGCCACGGCGTCCACCGCACCCGGCAGCCTTTCGCAGCGCAACTACGAGCGCTTAGGCTTTCAAGTCGCCTACACGAAGCTCACTCTCAAAGGCTGATGCGCGTGAAACAAGCAGCGAATCTCGCGCCGTTAACTACGACCTACTTGATTTCATTGTGTTGAGGACAATCGGCGATAATTCCTCTTTGAGTTCTGAATCTACAGAAATCAGTGTGATGCTCATCCCCGAATATGTCCCAATAGGAGATCCGACCAGCCGCCACAATACCCGCGTCGTGAGAAAACACATATTGGCTTTCCTCCGGTAATATCGACCTATCTGAAAAGGCTGTCGTATAAGGCTGCTCACCCGCATTCGGACTAAGGGCGCTCGCCGGAGGAATCTGAAAAGTCCCGAGTTCTGGTTTGACAGGTAGCGACCTGAAAAACGCGTCGGCATCCAAGACGGCTTGACTTCCCACCCACACTTTTCCTCGCATCTCCTCATGAATCGCGGCCGATTTACCGTAATTAACAAATCGGAGATTCCAGTAGGCCTTTTCACCCGTTTTTTACCGAATACCCGCCCATCTCTCCCGTGAAAATGTAAGGACGTTGTTCCAACTTCACGGACCGCAAGTTAAGCTCAAGAACCTTCTTTCCCTGTGCTATAGTCTCTCGAAACTCCTGTTCATTTTTGTCAATAGTTGACTGCATGCTCCTGGCACTCCAGTTAAGATTCCCGATGACCTGATTGCTACGATTTGAAGCAATCGCGTCCGCCTTCTCAGCGATCGCGCTTATCTGGTTTGAAGCGCTCTCCGACTCCAGATAGAAGATAAGTACGTTTGCAATCGTAGCGAGGGCGATTATTGCTGTGAGCCAAATCATCCACCGGTCCGACAGTTCAATTCGGCGAACCAACGGATTCTTGGAACTCTCGTCGCCAGCATCAGCGTCAGCTTGACTGTCCACGATTCAAGTGCCTCTTCGATATCAGAGTAAGAGTTGGAACCACAAAAGTATATAACGGTCACGATGGCCCGGCCTTAGAAACGAAAGTAATCCATTTCCCAAACCGACTCGCACGCCCCGACGCCAGTCCAATGCGTTCTGACTGCAACCTCCTATTACGAGCCATCCGCATCTCACTAGCGGATCGAGGGATAATTGGCCGCATGACCAGACGCGCCCTGTTAGCCTCGCTCAGCGCGCTCGCCGCCCGGTATTCGCGCGCCGCCGAAAAACTCCCCGCCAACCGCAACGTCAAATGGGCGCTCGGTTCCAACCTCTGGAACTACTTTCCGCGCGTGCCTTTCACCGACATTCTCGACGTCATGAAGGACACCGGCTTCATCGGCATTCGCGTCACTCAGTTCCCGCAAATCCTCAACACCTACAAGATCACGCAAGCCGAAATGGAGCGCGAGGTCTCCAAACGCGGCCTGCACGTCATCACCATCTCTTTCAACGGAGCCGCGCATGACGCGTCCCGCCGCGGCGAAGTACTCGACAGCGCCAAACGCGCCATGGAATTCCTGAAAGGCTTCGGCGCCGACAAACTGGTCGTCTTCTCGCCCAACCGCAACGTGATGACCGGTGACGCCGCCGCCAAAGAGACTCTCTTTAAGAACATGTGCCAGTGCTACAACGAACTCGGCGCTCTGGCGCAAAGCATGGGCTTCCGCGCCGGCCTGCACAATCACATGGGGCAGATCGTGCAGGATACGGACGAACTCGACCGCTGCATGGCGATGACGGACCCCAAGCTCTTCTGGCTCTCGCCCGACACTGCTCACCTCTACCTGGCCGGCGTCGACGTTGTGAAGGCGCTCGACAAATATCGCACCCGCCTCATGATGGCCGATTACAAAGACGCCCGCCATGTCAGCGAGAAACTGCAAGACAACATCTTCGATCTCGGCGATGGCGAGGTCGATTTCCCCGGCTGTCACCGCGTCCTGAAATCCATCCACTTCGATGGCTGGCTCTGCGTCGATCTCGACACCGCCCGCCAGGGTCCGCGCGCCAGCTACGAACGTTGCGGTAAGTACATCGTCGAAAAGCTGGAGCCGATCTATGTCTGACGGCCCGTCCCACCTCTCTCGCCGCGCCTTTCTCGGAGCCGCCGCCATGTCTACACTTGCCGCCGCCGATTACCGCATCATCGATCCGCACGTTCACGTCTGGAAACACGATCCCGAATTCCCCTTCGCCAAAGAAGCTCACCCGCCCGCGCGCGACGCCGCCCCGGAAACGCTCCTCGAATTGATGAAGGTCAATGGCGTTTCGAAAACCGTCATCATCCAGGTCATTCACTACCGTTACGACAATCGCTTTCTCGCCAGCGTCCTCAAGCATTATCCCGGCACATTCCAAGGCGTCAGCCGCGTCGACCCGCTCGACCCCGCCGCCCCCGATCATCTCTCCCAACTCACCGAACAGGGCTTCCGCGGCGTTCGCCTCAGCCCCTCCGGCGATGCGCAAGGCGATTGGATCCGCGGTCCCCTCATGCCGCCTCTCTGGAAGCGCTGCGAGCAACTCAAAGTGCCGATGACCGTCCTTGCGCCCATCGGCCGCATGCCGGAACTCGCAGCATTAATCGAGCGCTGCCCCGACCTCACAGTGGTCATCGACCACATGGCCGATTGCCCCGTCGATCAGCCGAAGGAGTTGGATAAGCTGATCGCACTCCACCGTTACCCGAAGGTCTTCGTCAAGGTGTCCCACACCTGGTCGTTGTCGAAGCAGCCGTATCCGTGGCTCGATGCTCAAGAACACGTCAAGCGACTGCACGCCTCCTTCGGACCTCAGCGCCTCATGTGGGCCACGGATTGGCCCATCATTGAAAACAGCAAAGCACGCTACGATCAGGCGCTCACAGTCGTACGCGACGACATGAAGTTCCTCAACGCCGAGGACAAATCGTGGATGCTGAGCAAAACCATCGAGCGAGTGTGGCCGTTTCCTGCCTGACCGTCGCACTCTTCCAACCCTGACCTCCCCTCCCGCACGGTAGAATATTCCGCATCGAAAGGAAATCGATGCCGCGAGCCATTCGACCGTTTTTCGCCTTCATCGTCGCCAGCGCCTTCGCTTTTCAAACTTCGCCGACAGGTCAACCTGCCCCACATGTCGCCGACCCATTCGCCCTCGGTTGGCTGCTCGAAGACACCAACGGCGATGGCATCGCCGATTTTGTCGGCGGCAGGATTGTCGTGCCCGCCCAACCCACGGCCGCCGAAAACGCAGCGGCAGCCAACCTCGCCGCGCGCCTGGCCTATGGGTCGACCGGGCTCACGCCGCCCGTGGTTGTCACCGCTAATCAAGACAATGGAAACGGCCCGCGAATCTACGTCGGCAAGGGCGCGCTGCCCGCCAGTCAAGCTTCCCTGCCGACCCTCGAAACAGATGAAGGTGGGGTATTCGCGGTCGGGCAAAATCTCGCCGTGCTCGGCGCGAACGATGCTGCGTTGACCGCCGCGGCGGACGCCTATTCCGCTCGCGCACCTTACCAGTGGCGCGTCCCCGGCAAGAAGCTCTCCGACATCGGCGCAGGGATCACCGGTGTTACTTACGTGCACGGCAAGCCCGGCGTTCACCGTGCCTTCATCGGTAACGCCCCTGCTCCCTCAAGCGCGATCGAATCCCCACCAGACGCGACCACGACCGCCACCACTCCACCCGCCGCCACTACCCCTCCAGCCACGCCCGCTCCATCCAACTCCACTCCCCCACCCGCCGAGCCAGTAGGCGCTTCCCCTGCCGGCGGACCCGCCGCTGCTGCCGGTCCCACACGCCTCGACCTCACTACCCTCTACACCAGCCGCGGCCTCTTCGGCCCCTCCGGACGCATCCCGCTACCCGGCTCATCCAATGCCCACCTCTTCGTACCCGCCGGCGCGGCAGGCGTGGCCATGGCCAACGTCGCTGCGCGCATGGGTCTTGAAACCACCGGCATCACGCTCCCCATCGCCTCGCCTGCCGACACCGCGGTAACGCGCGACGTTCGCGCCCAAGCCGTGCTCGCCGGCGATTCCGCACTTACGCAGGAAGCCGAAAAGAAGCTCCGCGCCGATGACGCCGCCTTCGCCGAATCCGAAACCGCGCTTGGTCCTGCGGAAGGCGAACTGCGTATCGCGGACAACGCGTTCGGACGCCGCGCCGTCGTCCTCACTCGCGGCGATGATCGCGGACAGGCCGCAGCGCTGTCCGCTCTCGCCGACCGCTTCCCCAATCTTTGGGAGCAAGGCAAGCAATACCTCTCCATTGAAGAGATTCGCTACGATCTCCACAAGTTCTTCTCCGTTCGCTCGAGCGCCGGCCAGGCCGCTGCGGCGCTTTATCATCTCGACCACTGGATCTCCTCCGCAGGCGCAGGCGCGAAAGACGTCAAAGCCGAAATCTACACCGACCTCGCCGACCCCAAATTGGCCGATTTCGCCCGCCGGCAGATCGAAGACCGTCTGCACGTCAAGGCCGACGTACACGCAGCCAGTCTCCGCGCCGGTACGGCCTGCTGCGCGCAAAACCCCGCGCTGCATTTCGATTCGCCTGGTTACACATTCCACGCCGCCGCGCCCACATTCACCGAAGACATCGCCATCACGTGGGAAGGCAAGCGCCTCATCGAAACCGTGCGCCGCGGCGCTGCTAAGATCACACACGGCCAAGAGGTCAAACTGGTCACCCGCGTCAGCGAAGGCCCCGAAGAACGCCGCAAGCTTGAAACCCAGCTCCGCGATCTGCTCGTGAAAGCCGGAGCGGATACGAACAAACTCACCGTCGAAGTGCTCTGCTCTTACAAGCAGGGCTACAGTTGGCTGATGGATGAGATCGCGCCCGCCCTTGCGGGTAAAGGCGCCGCATCCATCAAGATCGATTTCGCCAAAGACATCGACACCACCAGCATGCGCGCCATGCACACCGAAGCGCGCTGGGTACAGGAACTTTACCCCGTCGATGAGATGCTCGCGCGCAAGCTCAACATACCGCTCGCGAAGATCGCACTCAACGAAATCGAACCACCTGCCAGCGGAGCCACCTATCGCGTGCACGCCTTCGACGCCGCAGGCAAAGAGGTCCTCACGCGCGAGTTCAAAGTCGCCAGCGTCATGCAGCCCTACAACGGCGTCATCACGCGCTATGAAGACGTCCAGGTGGAGACCGGTTGGATTCGTCTCGAGGCTGCCGGCAAGCCGCTCCTCAACGAGCGTCTCAAAACCGACATCGAAGAGTTCTGGGATCACTACCAGAACCAAACCCTGCCGCGCGTCTACAAATCCATCATGTCGCAGGCCAAAGGCGAGCTTCGCGCTGAATATCTGCCGCCTTTCGATTCGCTCACGCTCGACATACACATGAGCGAGCCCGATTACAGTCTCGATCTCGATAAAGAACGCATCTCCACCCTCGAAGCCCTGCAGGAAGACACGTTCTATTCCACCGCAAACTTCGTCAGCCTGATCGGCGACCTCGAAACCGGTCGCCCCATCGGTTATACGGGGCGCATCATCCCGATCGTTCACCCGTCCGAAGACGGGAAAGACGGCCACGTGCACATCGAATTCTACGGCAAAGCCGCCGCCAACCCGCTTGTGCGCCTCTCCTGGACCGATGCCGCCGGCGCGCGCCACACCCAAGAGCGCAACCTCCCGCCCATGACCGGCGAATTCCAGCCGCGCCTCATCCAAGCCCGCGTTAAAGCCGGCGACCAAGGCATCGAGCGCCTCACCTGGAGCCTGCCCGCCGATTTCGCCGACGACAAATACGAAGACTGGCTCAAAATCGAAGGCCAAGATCAGGTCGACCGCACCATCTTCTCCGCCGAACGCGCCCGAGGCATGCTCCATTGGCTCGAAGAGATGCACCGCGCCGGCGTCTATCGCGACGAAGTGGCCTATCCGCACCTCAAACAGATGGCCATCGAATTAGACCTGCCGCTGGAGCTCGGCATGAAGCTCGACGCGCCCGCGCCGCGCGTCTTTGCAAGTTGGGAAGTCACTCCGCCCGTTACGCCGCGCCCCATGATCCGCGATTTTCAGCCAATGACGACGAATCCCATCGTTCAATGGAGCGAGCCCATCTCTCCGGCGGAAAATACGGCCATCCTCGCGCGGCTCTCGCAATATCCTGGCGTGAATGTCTATTGGATGGGCCGCAGTTACCTCGGCCAGAACCTTTGGGCCGCCGACATTACGTTGCCGTCACCCTCTGTGCTGCGGTCGTGGCCCAAAGAAAGCACGCTCAAGGCTGTCATCGTCTACTCCGGCCGCCAGCACGCCAACGAAGTCTCCAGCACCAGCCACATCGATAAACTCGCCGAGCAACTCGTCACCGAAAATGACAAGCGCGAAGCGTTGAAGAAAGTCAACGTGGTTGTCCATCCCATCTACAACCCTGATGGCGCGCAGCTTTCGATCGACCTGTACCACATCACGCCGGATAACATGCTGCACCCCGGGTATCACGGCGCCCTCAGCGCCGACGTCTCCACGGGCCAAACCGAAGTCGACCCCATCTATCCCGAATCGCGCACGCGCAAGCAACTGGTCGATATGTGGCAGCCCGACGCCTTCCTCAACCCGCACGGCTACCCATCGCATGAATGGGTGCAGCCCTTTTCCGAATACACCGGCTGGGTCCAAAGCCGGCAAGGCGCCAACACGGGCCGCGCCTGGTGGATTCCTCGCGGCTGGTTCACCAGCATCGGCTACCTGCGCGATGAACAGCACCCCTACAGCAAAGTCGTCGCCTACGCGATCCAGGACAAAATCGTAGCCGCCGAGCGCAAAGTCCCAGGCATGCTCGAACTCGAAGGCCGCATGAACTCGCGCTACGAACGCTTCGGCCAGCGCTGGCAGCCCAAAGACATGTTCCAGCCCATCGTCGATGGCATCCGCATTTACATGGGACTTAAGGGAACCGGCGGCGGACGCGGCGGCGCCGGTGGTGAAGCAGGCGCGGGCGCAGCCTCAGCGCCCGGCAGCGGCGGAGTCGGCGGACTTTCCCCCGATGTCACCTGGGACGCTGGGTACACCGAAGCTCCCGACGAAACCGCTCACGGCGACTACATGCGCTTGATGGCCTCCGCGGGACTAGCCTTCGATTACGTGCACCTGAACTATCTCGCGCAAGGCGATCTGCGCATCACCCGAACCGAGCGCGATGCCGCCGGAGGCGTGCAATGGCGCATCGAACGCGCGCGCCCGATCCTGCCCGAGGGCACGAAACCAATTCCTGCCGCAGCCGCGGATGGACAGTAAAGCAGGTTCGCCCGATCATTCGTAGCGCAGAGCATTAATCGGATCGATCGTGCTCGCGCGCCGCGCCGGCAAGAAGCCCGCCAGCGCCGCCACCACAGAAAGAATCGCCAGCGCCGCGGCGGGTGCGCCCAAATCCGTCGGCTTAACGCTATAAAGCTGCGAACTCACCAGTTTGCTCAGCCCATACGCCGCCGGAATTCCGATCGCCAGCCCAATCCCTACCAGTGTCAGCGCCTCGCGCATCACCATCCACACTACGTCGCCGCGCTGCGCTCCCAACGCCATCCGCAGCCCGATCTCGCGCGTCCGGCGCGCCACTGCGAACGCCATCACGCCATAGAGCCCCAGCGCCGCCAATATCGTCGCGAGCGCGCCAAATGCAGTCGAAAGCATCGCAATCAACCGCTCCGTACCCAGCGTCTCATCCAGTTGACTCTCGAGGGTTCGCATTTGATACACGGGCATCGCCGGATCGAGCGATGCTACTACCCGGCGCAACTCCGCCGCCATCGTGTTCGAATCGAGCGACGTGCGGACGTAGAACACGCTTGAGGCCGGGTAGTCATCCTGCAGGAACGGCAAAAACACACTCCGGCGCACGCCTTCGCGCGGTCCCTCATAGAGCGTGTCCTCAACCATGCCCACGATCTCGATATTCAGCTTGGTTTTCGGGCCGTTGCCGAACCCGATGTGCCGCCCAATCGGTGAAACGTTGCCGAAGAAATGCTCCGCGAAGTGCCGGTTCACAATCGCCGCGGTAAATTTTTTCCCAGCGTCGCGCCGGTCGAAATCGCGGCCGCTCAGCACCGGCACTCCCATGGTCTGAAAGTATCCCGGCGAAATCTCGTTCATGAACGCCTGCAGGTCTTCGCCGTCCTTGGCCTTGTGCCCTTCAACGCTCATCGTAGAGTCCCACTCGTCGTCTGCCAGCATCGCTTCTACCGATAGGCCCGCCGATTGAACGCCCGGCAACGAACGCATCTGATCCAGCACACGCATGTAGAACGTTTCGAGGCGGGAACGATTGTAGCCGCTCAGCGCGGGGTCCGTCTGAAAGCTCAGCAGGTTTTCCATACCGCGAAAGCCTGTATTCGTGTTCTTCAGATTCTCCAGAGTCTTCACGAACAGCCCCGCGCCCACCAGCAGCAGAAACGAAAATGCCACCTGCGCCGCCACCAGACTCTTGCGGAGCCGCGCCGCGCCGCCTGCCCCGCCCGCCGCCGTCGCAACTTCCTTCAACGTAGTCCACAAGTTCAGCCGCAGCGATTGCATTGCCGGCGCCAGGCCAAAGAGCAGCCCGGCAATCAGTGTCACGGCCGCATTAAACGTTAGAATCCGCAAATCGGGCGTTGCTGAAAGGGTCAGGGGAGTTGAATTCGACGGCAGGAATCCCAAGAGTGCCCGCACCACCGATTCCGCCAGAAACACGCCTACAAACGCGCCCGCCGCCGCCAGAATCACGCTTTCCACCAGCAATTGGCTCAGCAGTTGACTCCGCGTCGCCCCGATCGCCAGGCGCACCGCCAGTTCGCGTTGCCGGGCCACGCCGCGCGCAATCAATAAATTCGCCACATTGAAGCACGCAATCACCAGCACCAGGCCCACCATGCACATCAGCGCGATCAACGCCGTCGAGTATGTCTCGCGCAAGCGCGAATAGCCGCCCGCGGCCGGTTCCACCAGTATCTTGCGCCGCAGGAATTGGGCGCGGCTGTACGCGCTCGTGTCTTTCATTTCCGGCCGCTGCAATTCGCTCTGCAAAATCTGCATGAATAGCGGTTGTAGCGATGCCTGCGCCGATTGCGCCGAATAGCTCGGCTTCAATCGCGCGAACATTTGTATCCACTGCGACCGCCGATTACCCATGTCGTCCCGGCCCGGTGTCATCAGCGGCTTCATCTGGATCGGTATGCGAATCTGCGGGCTCGCGGCCGGGTCGACGCCCTGAAATCCCGGCGCCGAGACGCCTACAATCGTCATCGGATAATCGTTCACCACGATCTTCTGCCCGATCACGCCCGGGTCCGACGCAAAGCGCGATTCCCAATACGCGTAGCTCAGCACCACGGAAGGATGCCCCTTGTAGACGCGGTCGTCGAACTCCGGCGTAAACACGCGTCCGACCGCCGCCTTCACACCCAAGGCTTGAAAGTAATTGCCGGAGACCAGTTCGCCCGTGATGCGCTCTGTGCGGCCGCTATAACTGATCGAAACCGGCGTCAGAAACCGGCAAAACACATAGGAAAAGGCGGACGCCTCCTTCTGGAAATCCTCATACATGGGATACGATGCCGCTTTGTTCCCGCTATTGTTCCCCAGATGCGGCCCCGTTGGTCGGATCAGCACCAACTGCTGCGGATCTTTCACCGG
>DATAUH010000061.1:0-13048 GCA_036268375.1 Bryobacteraceae bacterium
CGACGTTTTTCTCTGGGCCGCCCTAAGCTCAATGGCCGGCTCTCTAGTCCTGAAAATCACCGGCAGCGACAAGACCGCAAATTTCGTTGGCCAGTGGGCGCCCACGTTTCTGATTCTCGGACTCTATAACAAGATGGTAAAACTCCACGGCTCAGAAGCTCAGTAAATTACATCAGCGGAGGGGCGCATGGACCCGTTTTGCGCGCCCGCTCCGCGATCTCACCGCGAGTGAGGCGAGTTACCGCACAAGTTACTCATGTCAATAAGCTAACGTCGCTAACCAATTGCCCACCACAACGGCGAGTTTATCCTCCCATAACTCTGCGCACGCAGTCCATATGAAGAGAGCTAACGTTCATTCGTCGTTCATACAAAACATGTAAGTTGCTGATCAACAACGGGCGCACTATGCCGCAATGTTGCGGCCTGTCCCTAGTGCATTTGTACGTTATCGAACGTCCTCTTCGGCGCAACCTAGTTGAAGTACTAGTATCGCCGATAACTTGCTACGCGCTAAACACTAAACAAAGGAATTTCATCGTGCCTGAGAGTGGTCGTAAGAGCACAATATTGTTTGCGGAAGACGAAGAGATCTTGCGCACGCTATTCAGTATGATATTTCGACAGCACGGATTCGAGGTTTTGATGGCTGTAAATGGAAGGGAGGCCCTCGACATAGCCAGTACGTTCGTTGGTGAGATTCATTTGCTAGTGTCGGACGTTCAAATGCCGGAGATGACTGGGCCTGATCTAGCAAGGGCGTTGCGTAAATCTCGGCCACACATCCGAATCATGCTCTTGTCAGGCAATCCGCAGGGTGTGCTGCTGCTCGATGACGGGTGGGTGTTTTTAAAGAAACCTGTTTCGCCTGCCGACGTAATGGAGAAGATTGACTCCATCCTTGGCCGGGCGCCGGCGCGAGATATCGACCGCGGTAATGAACCAGGCGTTTTCTGAGGCCGCAAAGTGCGCGTTTTAGGGGCGCCGTTCAGCCTGCTCCTGCCTCATCGAAGCCTGTCGAACATCTTATCCAAGATTCTTAAGAGTCGCGATGATATTGTCGGCGCGTCTCTCACCGCGCCGCACAGCCTCACACTTGGTCCGGATACTGTCAAATTCCGCTTGTCTAACAGCTCAGCATTTCGGTACTAACGCTATCTTCCCCGTATCCGTTTTCTCAGTCTACTTTCTGAAATCCGATCCACCGTACACACAAGGACGTACAGAGGTAAAGCCGATAGCAAACGATGTTAATCAATAGTTTACAGCGTGTCATATAAGAGCTAACTGCTCTTCGCCGGGCTCCGCTCAACAGTACCAGGGCTCCGTTAAATACGGAATCGTCGCTCGCGATGCCATCGGTGTTGGACTCCAGTCATTCTCGCCCGCGAGTCTCGCTACCGCTGCGAAGATTTCACTGCGACTGGCCCGCCGCTTCTCACCTTGCTGTATCGTTTCGTTCACCTGGCGCCAAAGGTCGTCTACGCGCGAGTCCACGTTCTTCCACGGGTAGCAAAGACCCGTCCGGTCGAACGAGCCCACCATCGCGCGGACCTCGGCCAACTCCAACATTAGAGAGCCCTCGGGAATCAATAGTCGGATCGCAAGTTGCACCGGCGCCACTTGCTCCGTCAACTCCAAATCCGCCAACTCACGGAGGAACGCTCCGTAACCGCTCACGGTTGTCCAGGGCGTGAACGGAATGAACGTCGGCGCGAGCGGCAGTCCCTCTGCGCGCGTCAATCGTAAAGCCTCCGCGAAGTCCGCGCGCGTGTGCCCTTTGGCCAATTTCGTTAATACATCGTCATCCAGCGATTCAACCGCCGTCGTCACAAACGCGCAGCCCGTACGGCGCAGATCCCCAAGCAGGTCGCGATGCTTCAGCAGGTGCTCCACCTTGATGGTGGCGTCATATGAAAGCTCCGGCCACTCGGCGTGAAGAGCCTCCACCAGCGGCATCGCATGTCCTGGTCCGTTCCAGAAATCTGGATCGCCGAAGGTGATGTGCTGCGCCCCGGACTCCACTTGCTGCCGGATATCTCCCAGCACCACCTCCCGCTGCACCACGCGAAAATTCCCGCGATACACGGGCACTACCGGGCAGTGCCGGCACAAATGTTTGCATCCACGGCTGGCCTCCGTGTAGCCAACGCGGCGCGTGCCTTCTTTCGTCGTCAGTTGCGCATACTGCGCCAATGGCGGCAGCCCGGTCCGTTCCGGCGTCACAAAATGCTGCCGCGCCAGCGAGATTTTCGAATAGCCTAAACCCACGCCTTCGGCCAGGGAGTTCACCCAGTCGCAGAGTCCCCGCTCAAATTCGCCACCGAATATCGCGCTCACGCCCGCTTCGCGCAAAGCCTCTTCGTTCAAGGGCGCATACAATCCGTATCCGCCCCACGCCGCGTGAGGATTCAGCGCGCGAATGCGCGGCGCCGCCCGAAGGAAGAGCCGCGTCGCGGTGTGCATCGGCAGAAAAAATCCGATCGCGTCCGCCTCCGCGACGGCCGCTCGCGGCAGCGGCGCCCGGGATATATCGGCGCAGGTTGCCTCATGTCCCTCGCGGCGCAGCCACGCCGCTGGCGACGCCAGTCCGAAGGGCTGCCGGCCCATTTCGTAAATCGACACCAGAACGACGCGCACTCTTCTATTGTGAACGCTTTGTTAAACTGAAGTTAGTTGCCCCTCGTATTTTTTCCATGTTAGTCACCGCATCTATAGCCGACGAAATTCTCGACCTCAAACGGGAGCGGCGCGCCGTCCTGCTTGCCCACCACTACCAGGACCCCGAAATCCAAGCTCTTGCCGATGTCGTCGGCGACAGCCTCGAACTTGCCCGTAAGGCTCGCGACTTTGAAGGAGACGTGATCTCCTTCGCCGGCGTCTGGTTCATGGCCGAGACCGCCAAGGCTCTCAACCCGCATCGCACCGTTGTGGTACCCGATAAGTCCGCGGCCTGCAGTCTCGTCGATAGCTGCCCCGTTGAACCCGTGCGCGCGTTCCGGCGACAGCATCCCGAGTACGCCATTGTTAGCTACATCAACACCTCGATTGAGGTCAAAGCCGAAAGCGACATCCTCTGCACGTCGCGCAACGCAGTGAAGATCGTCAACTCCATCCCGGCCGAACAGCCCGTGCTCTTCCTGCCGGACCGCAATCTGGGCGCTTACGTGCAGCGTCAAACTGGGCGCTCCAATATGAAGATCTGGCAGGGCACATGCATCGTTCACGCGACATTTCCCGCCCGCCGGCTGGTGGACGCGAAAGTCGCGCACCCGAAGGCGAAAGTTGTCGCCCATCCCGAGTGTCCGCAATCCGTGCTTGCACTGGCCGATTTCGTCGGCTCTACTTCCACGATTGTCGATTGGTGCGCCGCAAGCGATGCCGATGAGTTCATCGTCATGACTGAGAGTGGCATCCGCTATTCCCTCGACAGAATTGAGCCTGCGCGCAAGTTCTACTTTGTCGACAACGAACACTGCAACTGCAGCGAATGTCCATACATGAAGCTCAACACGTTAGAGAAGGTTCGCGATAGCCTTCTCAACTTAGAGCCACGCGTCGAACTTTCCGCCGACCTTATGGAACGCGCCCTCATTCCGCTGGAGCGGATGCTGGCCGTGAGCTAATTCCAGTAAGCCAAATGCAGAATGCTGCTCCCCTAATCGATTCGTTCGGACGCATTCACACTAACCTGCGCATCAGCGTTACCGACCGTTGCAACATCCGCTGTTTTTATTGCATGCCGGAGGGCGGCGTACCGTTTGTGCCGCACGCCGAAATTCTGCGGTTCGAAGAGATCGAACGTTTCGCGCGCATCGCGGCCTCTCTCGGTATTAATAAAATTCGCCTCACCGGCGGCGAGCCGCTGCTGCGGCGCGACCTCCCCGTGCTGGTGCGCAATCTTGCCGCCATCCCCGGCATTCGCGATCTGGCGCTCACCACGAATGGCGTCCTGCTCGAACAGTTCGCGGAGCCTCTGTATGCGGCCGGTTTGCGGCGTCTCAACGTCCACATCGATACGCTCGATCGTGAGCGCTTTGCGCAAATCACGCGTCGTGACGAACTGCCTCGGGTGCTTGCCGGCCTCACCGCGGCTCAGCGCGCGGGTTTCAAGCAAATCAAGCTCAACGCCGTCGCCGTCAAAAACCTGGTCGAACCCGATATCGTCCCGCTGGCCCGTTTCGCGCGCGAAAACGGCTTCGAAGTGCGTTACATCGAGTTCATGCCGCTAGACGCGCAAAGTCTCTGGGATCGTTCGAGGGTACTGCTGGTAGATCACATCATCGAAACGCTGTCGCGCGAAATTTCGCCCTTGATCCCGGTGCCCGACCCTGACCCGCGGGCGCCCGCTACAGAGTACCGCTATCTCGATGGTGGCGGCGTAGTCGGTTTCATCGCTTCCGTAAGTCGTCCCTTCTGCCTGAACTGCAATCGGCTGCGGCTTACGTCCGACGGCAAGCTGCGCTATTGTCTATTCGCCATCGATGAAGATGATGTTCGCGAGCCGATCCGTTCCGGCGCCAGCGACGAGGAGATCGCCGCCCTTATTCGCCGCAACGTCGGCGCAAAGTGGCTCGGCCACCAGATCAACTCTGCGAAGTTTGTCGCTCCGCCGCGCCCGATGTACTCCATTGGCGGCTAAACGCGGTTCCGTCCCATGACGAAATCGCGACACGCAACTTCGGATACCGGCCGCGTGTCCGGCGAATGTCTCGTCAACCTATATGGCGATAAGCAAGCGAGCCGAGGGCCTTTAGACAGCGATCCGGCATATGCTGGCACGCGGATTTGGCAACGCGGCGGAGCCAAAGACTTTCGGAAGAGCCTTGTTCTGTGACCGCAGGGGAACGCAGGTACGACATTTGGAAACGCGCTGCTCCCCAACGCTCTTTGAACATGATCAGGTTCTTGTCCTCATAGCTTGACCGCCCGAAATCCAATTGTTCGATGCCCCGGACGATCGCGTTCCTGATGGCGTCGCCAATTAAGTAGGGCACTGCTCCAAGTTTATGAAACTGCGCGAGCGAGGCCCCGTACTTATAGAGCAACGTCCGATTATGTTCTAAGGTCAGAATCGCAGCAATCGGCTGATCGTCCTTCATTGCGCAATGGATAGTTGCCGACTCGCCAAGGCAACGCATCAGATTGTGGAACCACGCCTTCGGTTGAGGCGGAAGTCCGTGACGGCGCCGGGTCGCGAGGAGTAGCCGATAAAATATCCCCTCCAATTCGCTGCCTCTGCCCTGGACGATGGCGACGCCTTCTTTCACGGCGTGGCGAATTCTTCTTTGGACACAACTCCTGTGAAAGTGGCGCGAAACGTTTTCGAATCCGCCCCGTAGGTCCAGCCGCTGCAAGCAGTAGCGCTCGTGCGCTTGCCACTGATTGGGCATACCGATAAGTCGTGAGGAAGGGCGAATCTCAGCATATTTGCAACCTTCGCTGCTCGCGAGTTCCTGGATTCCGGCAATCAGTTGGTTAAGATGCTCGCCCGATTCGAAGAGAGGTTCGCAATGATCCGAAAACGGCAAGGACACCAATCGTCGCCCCGTCAACCAGCTCTGAATCCGGCAAAATGCGAGACCATTGGTCAACTCCTGTCGGGGGCCGCAAGTGGTCAGCGCAACCGGTTCATAGCCGTAGGTCCGATGCAGCGCCTCCAACCACCCTCGCGTATGGAAAATCGAACTCTGGGGGCTCCGAAGCACGTAATCCTGCCAGCGCGGATCCCTTAGCGGATCGATTTCAAAAACTTGCGAGTTCAGGATCCGCGCTGGCAAGTGGTCTTCCTTTGATTCAGAGTACGTACTCCGGTTGTGAGCAATTGGGCTCGGCTACTACCGACATAATCGCAGTTTTGCAGCCAAAAGAGCGATAAGGATCATCACTTTAGGATCAGTACCTTACCGGGCAGGTAGACCGATGTAGAAACGTGCGTTCAGGGCGCGGGGACTAGAATTTGGATTTTCTCCCACTTTAAGTACTGTCCGAACGATAGGTACTATACGACGCGGATGCGCGCGATGACGGCGTCGGTAAACTCATCCGTCGAGGCTGTTCCACCCACATCGCCCGTCAAATGGTCCGCTGCGGCGTACACCTGGTGGAGGGCGCGTTCTAATTTCTTAGCGGGCTCGCGCTCTCCGAGATGGAAAAGCATCAGCGTCGCCGATTGCATCAACGCGGTGGGATTCGCCAAGCCCTTGCCCGCGATATCGGGCGCAGTTCCGTGAACCGCTTCAAATATCGCGTGTTTTTCACCGATATTCGCGCCTGGCACAATCCCCAGCCCGCCGACCAACCCCGCCGTCAGATCGGAAATGATATCCCCGTAGAGATTCGGCAGCACCAGCACGTCAAACGTTTCCGGCCGCATCACCAACTGCATGCACGCGTTGTCGACAATCAGTTCGTTGTACTGTATGTCTTTGAACTCGGCTGAAACCTCGCGGCAGCATTTCAAAAACAGACCGTCGCTCAACTTCATGATGTTGGCCTTGTGGATCGCCGACACCTTTTTGCGCCCCTCTCGCCGCGCCCATTCGAAAGCCGCGCGCGCGATCCGCAGCGATGCGGTCTGCGTAATGATTTTGAGGCTCTCCACCACGCCCGGCACCACTTCGTGCTCCAGGCCGGAGTACAAGTCCTCGGTATTCTCGCGGAAAATTGCGAGATCCAACGCCAGGTCCGAATAGCGGGTCTTCAATCCGGGCAGCATGCGCACCGGGCGGAAGTTCACATACAATCCCAACTTCTTCCGCAACGCAACGTTGATGCTCTGGTGTCCGCCTGCAATGGGCGTTGCGGTCGGACCTTTCAGTCCCACGCGCGTCACTTCGAGCGAAGCAAACAGATCGTCCGGGATGAGGGTCCCGTGCGTGGCCAGCGCGCGTTCACCGACGTCCACGCGCTCCCACTCGATAGATGCGCCGGTCGCGTCCACTGCGCGCGCCGTCGCGTCGGCCACTTCAGGTCCAATACCATCTCCAGGAATCAACGTTATGAGCCGGGGCACAACTCGATTATAAAGTGACGTTAACTGTTTCTACAGCTTGCGCTTGCGTTTTCTGCTCCAAGCGATTGCAGGCGCGAAGCCCAGGCGCGCGATCCGAGCTGTAATGGGACGTTAACATTTGTGCGCCAAAGTAGCGCTTAGCGCACATCGGCTATCCTTTATGGAAGAAATGGCGAAAAAAGACCCCGGCGCCGCCGCGTCGCGCGCGGCAGTGGAACCCCCCCCAAAAAGCGTCGCGGAACCCGATTTTGACGATCCCGATCTTTATATCAACCGCGAATTGAGCCTGCTCGCTTTCCAACGGCGCGTCCTTGAAGAAGCGGAAGAGGAGCGCAATCCGCTGCTCGAACGCGTGAAGTTTCTTTCTATCGTAGGCTCCAATCTCGATGAGTTTTTCATGGTGCGCGTCGCCAGCCTGGCAGCTCAGGTGGACGCCGGAACCATGGAAGTAGGCCCGGACGGAATGAGCCCGCGCGCGCAATTGATTGCCATTCGCCGTGAAATCAAACGCCTGCTCAACGAAGCTCGAAAGTGTTTTGAAAAATTGCTGGCCGAACTCGCCGAACAGGATATTCGCGTCTTAGATTATGCGGATCTCAACGACGCTCACTTGAAGCGCGCCACCAAGTATTTCCAGGAGACCATTTTTCCCGTACTCACGCCGCTTGCCTTCGATCCCGGCCGCCCCTTCCCACACATTTCCAACCTCAGCCTCAATCTCGCAGTCACCATACGCGATCATCGCGGCAACGAACGTTTCGCGCGCCTCAAAGTGCCGGATTCTCTGCCGCAATTGATGCCACTTTCCGCCGCTGCCAAGCCCAAAGGCAAGCCGCACTCGAAACCGAAGCGTATGGAGCTCGTATGGCTGGAGCAGGTGATCGCCGCCAACCTGCCTGCGCTCTTTCCCGGCATGGAGATTCTGCAAGCGCATCCCTTCCATGTAACGCGCGACGCCGATCTGGCCATCAAGGAGATCGAAGCGGAAGACCTCCTCGAAAGCATCGAAGAGGGCGTCAAGCAGCGACGCTTCGGCAGCGTCATCCGGTTGGTGGTTACGCCGGATATGCCGGCGTCCATGCTCGAAATTCTGATGAACAATCTCGAGATCGGGCCGTCCGAAGTGTATCGCCATCCGCGTCCGCTCTCGCTCAAACGTCTCTTCGGTCTGTACGCACTCGACCGCCCGGATCTCAAGGACGCGCCGTTTGTCCCCGCAATCCCGCCGCAGCTTACCAATATTCCGGAAGACGAAGATATGTTCGCCGTCATCCGGCAGGGGGATATCTGGCTGCATCATCCCTTCGATTCGTTCCAGCCAGTGGTCGAATTTCTGCGCAGAGCGGCCCGCGATCCGAACGTGCTCGCGATCAAGATCTGCCTTTACCGTACCGGGCGGAATTCGCCGATCGTCGAGGCGCTGCTCGAAGCCATCGAAGAAGATAAACAGGTGGCCGCGCTAGTCGAGCTCAAAGCCCGGTTCGACGAGGAGAGCAATATCGAGTGGGCGCGTGCTCTCGAACGCGCGGGCGTGCACGTTGTGTATGGTCTGATCGGTCTCAAGATCCACGGCAAAGTCGCGCTGGTGGTGCGCCGCGAACAGGACCGAATCGCACGATACGTTCACCTTTCTACCGGCAACTACAACGCGGTCACCGCTCACTTATACACGGACATGGGGCTGTTCACCGCTGACGACGACATAGCGGATGACGTGAGCAACCTTTTCAACTACCTCACGGGTTATTCGTACAAATCCGATTACAAGAAGCTGCTGGTTGCGCCGGTAAATGCGCGTCAGCGCTTGGAGGGCCTGATCGAGCGCGAAATCCGCCACGCAAAAGCGGGCCGCAAGGCGAAGCTCATCTTCAAAATGAACGCCCTGGTCGATCCGCCCTTGATCCGCACGCTTTATCGAGCGTCGCGCGCCGGAGTGAAGGTGCAGCTTCTGGTGCGCGGCATCTGCTGCCTGCGCCCCGGTCTGTCTGGCGTCAGCGACAACATCGAAGTGCATAGCCTGGTCGGACGGTTTCTGGAGCACAGCAGGCTTTATTACTTCCATAACGGCGGCGAGGAGGAGCTCTATCTCGGGAGCGCCGACCTCATGCCCCGCAACATCGATCACCGCGTCGAAGTAATCGCTCCCATCGAAGACCCGCGCATCGTGCGCCACGTCTGCGACGATATCCTCGCCGTCTATCTGGCCGACACTTCCAAGACTCGCGAAATGACCTCTACCGGGGCCTACATTCGTAAGAAATCGACGGACGGACGCAAAGGATTAAACGCGCAAGAGTGGCTTCTGAAAAACAATCGAAAGCGCTCTACTACGAGACTAGCGCGCCCAGTGGCGCCGCTCTAGAAAGTACCAGCGAATGTTCATTAATTAACACCCGAGGTACTTTTTGCAGTTTTGCACACAACATCCAGGTTCACGATTGGATATTCTAGGCAGCACGGGGCCTAAGAGATTAGCCGTTGCGCCACATCGGCAATCTTCTTGTGGGCCTGAGGAGCGCACACGTTCATGTTTCGGATTCCATCCTGGCTGCGGTATAAGAAGGTCTTTGCGGCCGGATGTGTGCTTTCAGCAGTCTGCGCCTGTAACGCAGATACGCTGGTAAACGGTACAACCACGATATTTCCGAACTGGAACGGTCCAGTCAATGCTCTAAATCAGCCGTTCAATCTGGATACGTTGGGCCTCATCGTTGGCTTGCGCGTACTGCAGACGCCGGGCACGCAGATCGGTACGACGCAGACTAACGATCCGGTTCCAGTGGACCTTTCGACTCCGACGCCGTCGTCGAGATTCAGTTCGTTCTATATGCCGATTGTGGATAACGGCGTGCGGGAGACAGTGGAAGTAGTCTACCTTCCCGGGCTGAACGATTCGTTCCCGAGCCTTTACAGCCAGCTCCAGCGGGATATGGATATGCAGCACATTACCTTTGCTCCGCAGGATCCTGCTGTTGATGCTGTTCCGGAACCCTCTACTTTCCTGCTTCTGGGTGTGGGCGCGGCGTTGTTAGCCGCACGCGCCCGCCGTCGCCGCCTAGCCAATCAAGTGAAATAGCCAGAACAACGTTCCCGCCAGCAAAATCGACACCGGCAGAGTCAACACCCAAGCCAATAGCAGATTACGAACCGTCGACCATTGCAGTCCGGAGTGATTTGCGGCCATGGTTCCAGCTACGCCCGAAGAGAGCACGTGTGTCGTACTTACGGGCATACTTAAGTGGTCTGCCGCTTCGATCGTCAACATAGCGGTAATTTCGGCCGCGGCGCCCTGAGCATAGCTCAAGTGCTGCTTGCCGATCTTTTCGCCGACCGTTACGACGATTCGCTTCCAGCCCACCATCGTCCCCAAACCGAGAGATAGCGCGACGGCAACCTTTACCCATGGCGGAATGAACTTAGTCGCGCTGTCGATGTGGCTCTTGTAGTTATCAAGCACGGCCCAGTCGTCAGCCGAGATATTCGGGTTGTTCCCTTTCTTGATCAAGCGCAGTTCTTCGCTCACCATGTACATCTCGTTGCGGAAGTTCGGCACGTCGTTGGCGGGAACATACTTCAGATCGCGATAACGCTGGGCGCTGTTGGCAAGCGTATCGATCAGTTGTTGCATGCTTGCGAGCGCCGCGGGCTCCATGTTGCGCGTGCGCAGGTATTCGCTCACGGCGGTGTTCGGAGTGCCCGAGACGGATGCGCCGGCCGGTACGTATTTCTGCACCGTTTGTGATGCCAGGCGAGAAACCGCGACGAAATCCTGCGTTTGTGCGGGGGTGATCGCGTGATTCAAAGCATAGGCGGTGGGCACGGTGCCGATGAGAATGAGCATGATCAGGCCCATGCCTTTTTGGCCGTCGTTGGAACCGTGAGCATAGCTGACGCCGGTGCAAGTACAAATGAGGAGCAGGCGAATGGGCCATGGCGGCGGCGCATTGCCTTCGGGAGCTTCATAGAGCTTCGGATTCTTGATGAACATCTTGCAGAGCAGCAGGAAGATCGCGGCGACGCCGAAGCCCACCAGCGGGGAAAGCAGCAGAGTGCGTCCGACGCCCAAAGCCTGGCCCCAATCGACGCCGCTGGTACCGGTCTTGACGTTGATCAACTGGTTCGCCAGGCCGACGCCGATGATGGAGCCGACCATGGTGTGGGTGCTGGAAGATGGGAGACCGAACCACCACGTGCCCAGATTCCAGATGATGGCCGCTGTTAGCAGCGCGAAGACCATGTAGAAGCCCGACCCGGAGCCGACCTGCAGGATCAGTTCGACGGGCAGCAGAGAAATGATGCCGAATGCGACCGTACCTGTAGACAGGAGAACCCCGATGAAGTTCCACGTGCCCGACCAGACGACTGCTATGTGCGGATCGAGCGAGTGCGTGTAGATGACGGTGGCGACGGCGTTCGCGGTGTCGTGGAATCCGTTGACGAATTCGAACCCGAGCGCGATGAACAGGGCGACCCCGAGCAGGATGAACGGATAAATGGAGCCTCCGCGCACCTGTGAAAGATCGCCGATAAGTTGAGAACCAGCGTAAGTGAACCCGACGACAAGAGCGAGCCCGAAGACGAGCATGCCTATCTTGCCTGGGCTTTTGTTTAGTTTTTCATTGATTGCGCTTGCAGGCGCAGGGGCAGCCATGTAGTTAGTGACCTCGGACTGTGAGTCTACATAACGCCTGTTACAGCAGTATTAATATTCGTGTAACTGTACGTTTACCTCGCTTCGGGTAGTTACTCGAAGAGAAGACAGGCGCGGCCGAGATAGATTTCGTCGCCGGGCCGCAGTTTCTCGCCGCGGCGGTTGCCAGCGGGTACTTCGATGGAGCGGCCATCGCGAAAAACGCGGGTGCCGTACTCGCTTTCGTCGTCGCAGAGGCGATATTCGCCCTCCTCAAACCGTATGTGGGCGTGTTTACGCGAGACGGTGGCGTTGGCCTCGTCGGCGCCCTCGTCGAAGACGATGTGGTTGCGGCGGATGACGCGATGCTCGGAGTCGGTCAGTTCGGCGAGGCGGCCGATGTTGACGCGGCGGCCGGTAAGCTCAAACTCGACCTGCTGCGTTCTACCCTTGGCGGTGATGAGGCGGGCGGGTTCGGGCGGCGCGGCGGGTTCAGGAGTAGGCGCGGGCGCGGCTTTGGTGGTTTCGGCGGCGGCCGGTTCGGGCGGTTTCTTTTCGGCTACGGCGTAAGCGATCTCGAACGGCTTCGGACCTTCTTCGACCGCGCCAACTTCGATTGCGAGATCGGTTGGGACTTCGCAACCGGCGGAGGCGAGCGCTTCGCGCACGTCGGACTCGAGTCGTTCGCCGAAGGCGGTCTCGAGTACGGCGCGGCGATTGGCATCGGGCGAGACCATCGTCACGGTGACGCGTGAATACGGGAAGATGCGGCGGCCGCGCGCGAGGATTTCGACCTTGGTTTCGATTTCCGCCAGGATCGCGCGGTGCGTGAGCATCAATTCGTTGGACTCGGAGGCGCCGAAGAGGCGTTCGGTCCAGCGCTGGAATTGGCGCTCGATGGATTTCTCGATTCCGGAAAAGAGATTCATTGCAGCAACCCCAGTTTGGCGGCGGCGTTGACGATTTCCGCGGCCGCGGGGGCGGCGGCGGTTCCGCCGTAGACTCCATTTTCCACCAAGACGCTGAAGGCGATCTGGTGATGAGCCGGGGTTGTGCTCTGTTTGGAAGAAGCGGCGCCATAGGGGGCGAAGCCGATGAACCAGGCGTGCGAATCGGCGTCCTGAAGCTCCGCGGTGCCGGTTTTTCCAGCCATAGGGACGCTGGCGGCCGCGCGGCGTCCGGTGCCGGAGGTGACGACTTCGCGCATGAATTTCGCGAGCGTGGCGGCCTGCTCGGCGGGAAGAACTGACTGCGGCGGATTCGTGCGCGTGTTGGTTTCGTCGGTGATCCAACGTCCTTCAGGCATCTGACCGCCATTGGCGACAGTGGCGGCGACGCGCGCCATCTGGAACGGCGATGCGACGACTTCGCCTTGACCATATGCGGACTGCGGCAGGTATTTT
>DATAUH010000062.1:0-7752 GCA_036268375.1 Bryobacteraceae bacterium
GTTTCACGATGCAGGAAAGGCCGACGCGGAGCGGGGGCATGTGGAGGCGTCGGCGCAGTTGGCGGACCGGGCGATGGCGCGCATACAGATGCCGCAACAGGAGCGGGAGCTGGCGCGATTTTTGATTCTGCACCACCTGGAACTTTCGGCGGCGATGCAGGGGCGCGATGTTTCGGATCCGCAAGTGGTGCGGGGGCTGGCGGCGCGTATTGAGACAGTGGAGCGGCTGAAGGCGCTGACGATGTTGACGTATGCGGATATCGCGGCGGTAAATCCGGAGGCGATGACGTCCTGGCGAGCGAGCCAGCTTTGGCAACTGTACCTGGCGGTGTATAACGAGCTGACGCGCGCTTTGGCGTCGGAGCGAATTGAAGCAGCGGAGGCTGCGGGTGAGCGGGCCGAGTTCATCGCGGGATTTCCGAAACGCTATTTGCGCACGCATACGGAAGCGGAGATCGAGAGGCACCTTGCGCTAGAGAAAGCGCGGCAAGCGCGGGGAGTGGCGGTTGAGATTTGCAGGCGCGAATCGGCGTGGGAAATGACGCTGGTGGCGGAGGACCGGCCGGGGTTGTTCGCAGCGGCGGCGGGAACGCTGGCCGGATTCGGCGTGAATATTCTGCGGGCCGAGGCGTTTTCCAACCGGCGGGGGCTGGTGCTGGATACGTTCCGGTTTGCAGATCCGGTGCGAAATCTGGACTTGAATCCGTCGGAGGTGGACCGGCTGCGGATGACGGCGGAGAAGGTGATTTCGGGACGGAAATCGGTCACGGATCTGTTGAAGAACCGGCCGAAGCCGCAGACGCCGAGCCGGAAGGCGCGGATTGCGCCCGCGGTGGCGTTCGACCCGGATGCGAGCGAAGCGGCGACGCTGATTGAGATTGTGGCGGAGGACCGGCCGGGGCTGCTGTATGATCTGGCGTCGGCGATATCGGCATCGGGATCGAGCATTGAAGTGGTGCTGGTGGACACGGAGGCGCACAAGGCGATCGACGTGTTTTATGTGACAAAGGCGGGCAGAAAGCTGGAGGCGGAGGAGCGGGAAAAGCTTGGGGAGGCTTTGCGCGCCGTGGTGGGAATGGACGCGGGCCGGACGAGTTGAAGCGCCGGCGGTGAGTGGCGCCGCCGGCGCATTGACTTGAGCTTACTTCGTCGCGAGCGAAGCGGTTTGCGTCCACTGGTGGCCGGAAGCGTCGGCGCCGGTAAAGACGAAGACGAGAGTCGCAGGGAGCGGCGACCACTGCACATTGATGACGGATGTGGCGGTAGTTTTGCCGGCCAATTGCGTGCTGCCGAACATGGCCGCGATCACGGGCGAAAAGTTCGTGCCGTTGATCGTGAGACCAGTGATGGTGGTGGGCGCGCCGCCGGTTTCCTGCAACTGAAGCTTAACGGCGAGGCCAGGCTGCGAGTTGGTGGTACGCGTGGCGGTGGCGACTACGTTCGAAGCGGCTGCGGTGGCGCCTGTGACTGTGACGGATACCGTGCCAGAGGAGGCTCCGAAGCCAGTGGTGGCGGCGTAGGTTGCGGTGATGGTGTTGGCGCCGGACGTCAGCTTGCTGCCGGGCACGCTGAGAGTGGCTGTGCCGGCGCTGCCGAGCGTGGCGCTGCCGAGCGCCGTCGTGCCCAGCGAGAAGGTGACTGAGCCGGTGACGGGCTGAGTGCCGCTGGCGGGCTTGACCGTGGCCGTAAGCGTGGTGGAAGCGCTCTGCGCGATCGAGGCCGGGTTGGCGGTGACTGTAGTAGTCGTGGCGACGGGAACCGTGACGGTGACGGACGCCGTACCGGAGGATGCGCCGAAGCCGGTGGTCGCCGCGTAAGAGGCCGTGATGGTATTGGCGCCGGACTTCAGCTTGCTGCCGGGCACGCTGAGAGTGACTGTGCCGGCGCTGCCGAGCGTAGCGCTGCCGAGCGCGGTCGTGCCGAGCGAGAAGGCGACAGTGCCGGTGACAGGCTGAGCGCCGCTGGCAGGCTTCACTGTGGCCGTAAGCGTGGTGGAGGCGCTCTGCGCGATGGAGGCCGGGTTGGCACTCACTGTAGTGGTCGTGGCGACGGTGGGAACGGTGACCGTGATGTTGACGGAGGCATTCGAGCCGCTGAAATTGGTATCGCCAGGATAGGCGACGTTGACGACGTTTGCGCCCGCAGTGAGGCTGGTTCCTTTGACGGTGAGGGTTGCGGTGACGGTAGCGCCAGTGCCGGTGAGCTTAGCGGTCCCGAGAGAAGCGGCGGTGGCGGTGTTCGAGCCGGACGTGAACGTGACCGAACCGGTGGGCGCGGCGGTTCCGCTAGCTGCTTTGACGGTGACGGTGAGGACAGTGGAGGCCGCGGACGCGAGCGTGGTGGGATTAGCGCTGAGCGTCACAGTGGTGGCCGTGAGCGGCGAGCCTATGGTGACGGTGACCGTGCCGCTCGAACTGCTGAAGGAGCCCGAAGCGGCATAGTTGGCTGTGATGGTGTCCTTACCTGCGGCGAGCGCCGAACCTTTGACGGTGAGCGCGGCGCTGGCGCTGGAGCCGCTGGCGGTGAGCGCCGCAGATCCGAGAGAGACAGAGCCGGAGGTGAAAGTGACGCTGCCGGTGGGGGCATTTGTGCCACTGACTGGCGCGACCTTCGCCGTGAGTGTGACTGTGGCTGTGGGCGCGATGCTGGGTGCGCTGGCCGTGAGCGTGGTGGCGGTGCCGATGGCGGTGGGCAGGCTGGCCCATTTGGTGACGAGGTTGTTGGCGTCGACGGAGCCGAGACCGGTGACGAGGTCGTAACCGGCGCCCGCGCTATAGCCGAAGGAGCCGCTGGCGGGACATCCGGAGCTCTTGGCGACGCAGGGCACGATGTTGTTGCCCGCAGTGACGTCGTGAATGACGCCCGTCGAGTTCTGCGCAAGGCTATAGAGTGTGGGATTGATGTTACCTAGGCCGGGTTTGGTTTGGATACCCTTGGCGACGACGTATTGATTCAGTATGGCGACGATGCCGGCGAACGACGGCGATGAGGCGGACGTTCCGCCGATCGCCAGAAGCTGGCCCGAGACGGCGACGACATAGGCATCGTGCGCGCCAGATGCGGTGAGCGAGATATCGGGTACATCGCGGACTTTATCGGCGGGAACGCCGGGTCCTGCCTGCCACCATGGTTTCGGGAAGACCGTGCTTGCGCCGCCGCCGGAGGCCCAGATGCCGCCTCCGGAGCCGGTATCGTTCCAGGCCTTTTCCGGCAGATAGCCGGTGACGGACTGCCAGGTCGCGGTGTTGCCGGTGTTCCAACCAGCGTTGCCGGATTCAGTGAATTCGGTGCCCCCGACGGCCGTGACCTCGGGGATATCGGCTGGGAAGGTGACAACGGGGCCGTATTGCGCGGCGGTCGGGCCGCCCCAATCGCAGCCGGCAGCGCCGGAATCGCCGGAAGAGTTCAACCACGTGATGCCTTCGGCGTTAGCCTGCTGAGCAAGCATGCGGTTGGAAGCGGAGACGCCGAGTTCGCAACCGCCGTAGCTCATGCTGATGACGGGAGCGAGGTTCTGATCGACGGCGTAGGTAACGGACTCCATGACATCCTGCGAGTAGACGAAAAGGATGGAAGCGCCACGGGCGACGGCGCCGGCCCACTGCAGGTCGAGATCGGATTCGATTTGATCGCCGGAACTGATGCCAGGGTTTGGACCGTAGAGGACGAGCTGCGGATCGGCGGCGGGCAAACCGAATTGAGTGCGGAAGGCGCGCATATCAGCGAGATTGATCGCGGACTGGCCGACGATGGCGATTTTCTGGCCTTTGCCGTTGTAGCCGGCGGCATAGAGAGGCGTGATGTTGTAGATGGCGGCAAGATCGTCGGGAGAGAGATAGTGGGCGCCGCTGGCGGTGGTCAGATCCGGTGTAGAGAGCTGCGCGCGCGGAGGAAGAAGACGAAAATCGTCCAGACCTTTGATTTCCCCGACGATGCTGGCGAGGGCTTCGGGAATGGAGGGTGCGTTGACGTTGGCGAAGTGGGCCTCGCCATTCGAGCGGTAGTGATGCAGATCGGCCTGGAAAGTGTGCGCGACCTGCGCGGACGTGCCACTGAAGGCGATCCAGTTGTGCGCGCGGGCGGTCTCTTCAACTTTGAAGCCTTGGGAGGAAAGCCAGGCGGTGAGCTGAGCGAGCTCATCCTGCGAGGCGCCGAAGCGTTCTCCGAACTCTTCGGGTGTGAGCCAACGCTGATAGTCGCTGGAGGAGGGGTCGCGTTGAGCTTCGAGGAGCTGTTCCAGATCGGCCGCCTGCGCGGCGCTGAGCTGGACTGTCATGCGCATGTAGGAGACAGGCGCGAGCGGATCGAGCGCGCCCTGGTCGGCGGCAGCGGCGATGCGCGGGTTGCGCGACGCATGGAGGACGGCGCGGCGGCCCGGGTCGATCGCGCGGGTGATGCGGCTGGGCTGCGCGAAAGCAGTAAAAGGAGCCGCGAAGAGAGACGCAAGAGCCAGGTGAGAAAGCTTAGATTTCATCGACGAGAGTTTCTCCGGTGAAAGACTCTCATCGGCCATCCAGGAACTTTATAGAGGCGAGGATAAATTTTTCAGGGAATAAAGTATTGGGCGGAGTTCGCCGATGAGAGTTTAGGGCGATACGGGCGCGGGGATTGCGCGGAAGTAGCGCGTCAAACCGTGGTGGAGCGGCGTTTTGGCGGCTAGCGCCACTTTGGTAACAGGTTTGCAACTACCAGCAGCGGAGGAAACAAATGCTGCACTGGTCATTGATATTTCTGGTGATCGCGATAATCGCGGCGATCCTGGGCTTCGGCGGACTCGCGGGTACGGCGGTAGGCATCGCAAAGCTGCTGTTCTTCGTATTCCTGGTTGTTTGGTTGATTGCGTTCATAGCCGGACGGCGGGCGATCTGAGCCCCTGGCAACCCGTACCGTAGATGTACGAAATACGAGTAAACTAACGGCGAACAGGCGCAATGAAGGAATCCTTCCTGCAGCTATGTTCGCCGTAAAACTTTCAGGCGCTCCGAAAAGGCGAACTGTTAATTTTCGTCCCTATCGCGCTAAGTCGATGTAAAATCGAGCGATGCGCCGCTTTCTTCCTACCCTCCTTGCAATTCCCTTGTTTCTGCTCGCGCAAGATGCGCCGACGCCCCCGCAGAAAAAAGGCATGATGGGCCCGCCGAAGAATCTCAAGCTGCTAAAACCTGAGAATCTGCTGCCTGCGATGCAGGCATTTCGAATCGCTCTGGACCAGCAATGTAGTTACTGCCATGTAATGGGCAATTTTGCGAGCGACGATAATCCCAAGAAGATAACGGCGCGGCACATGATCGAAATGGTGAGCGAGATCAACGCCAAGTTTCCGGATGGAAAGGAACACGTTACCTGCTATACGTGCCATCGGGGGACGACCGTACCGGTAACGACTCCTCCGCCTGCGCAATAAAGATTTACCTGGAAAGAAAGCGCCGGCCGCTTGTGATCGGCCGGCGCGAGAGAGGACCGTTGAATATCTCATCGTTCCTTTTCGCCTAAGGTTTAGCGGAATTTTGCCGATACATTTACCTAGAAGCTGGAGTGCATCGTCACATGATCCGCGTAACCCGACTCGATTCCACGGCCCTGATCCTGAATTCGGATCTCATTGAACATATTGAATCAACGCCGGACACAGTTATCGCACTAACGACCGGTGAAAGCCTGCGCGTACGCGAACGGGCGGATGAGTTGGTCGAGCGGATTGTTGCATTCAAGCGGGCGATTTATGGACCGGAGACTTCTCCGAGCCAGCTTCTACGATCTGCATAATCCAAACACATGGCACCCACTCAAACAAAATCTACGGCGAAGGCAACTGCAACCAAGTCCCAGAGCCGTTTAGACTTTTCCACATTTGCAGGGATTGCAATAGCGCTGGCCGGAATTCTCGGCGGATTGGTGCTCGAAAAGGGCGACATAGCGGATGTTGCGCAGTTTACGGCGGCGCTGATCGTGCTCGGCGGGACGTGCGGCGCTGTGCTGGTGACGACTCCGATGCCGGTGGCTCGGCGGGCATTGAAGGCGCTTCGGGGGATATTATTCGAAGAAACCGGGAACACCGCGGGCATGGTACAGAAGTTGGTCGATTTCGCGAATGAATCGCGACGAAGTGGAATTGTGAGCCTCGAACGTGAGGTGCAGGCGATAGCCGATCCGTTCATGAAAAAAGCGATGACGCTGGCGATTGACGGGGCAGCGTTGCAGGATTTACGCCGCATGATGGACGTGGATATAGGGATCCTGGAACATAACGCGGAAGCCGAGGCGAAGGTTTGGGAAGCGGCCGGAGGATACGCGCCGACGATCGGAATTATCGGCGCCGTTATGGGACTGATTCAGGTGATGAAGCACCTGGAAGACATACGCGTGGTGGGACACGGGATCGCGGTGGCGTTCGTGGCCACGGTTTATGGCGTAGGCGCCGCGAACATTCTGTTTCTGCCGATTGCAGCCAAACTGCGCGCGCGGCTGCAGGAGAAGGTTTTGATGCGCGAAATGATTTTAGAGGGTATCGCGGGAATCGCGCAAGGCATGAATCCGACGTTAGTGCGCCTCAAGCTGGAGGCCTATCTGCCGAATAGCGAAGGCGCTAAAACGAACGCAAAGAAAACGGCAACGACGGCCGCGACGAGCCGCGCGCGAGAGGCTGCCTGATGCGGCGGAGGACACATGAAGCTCACGTGAATCACGAGCGCTGGCTGGTCTCTTACGCCGACTTCATCACCCTGCTGTTTGCGTTTTTCGTGGTGATGTTTGCGTCGTCACAGGGCAATAAAGCGAGCCAGGTATCGGCATCGGTGCGATCCGCGTTGCAAGAGGGCAAGTTTTCGGCGGCGATTTCGACAGCGCTAGGCCGCGGTAAGCACGAATCGAACAAAGAAGCGGTGGAGGTGGATCCGAAGGTGACACATCCGACTGACCCGCCGAAGCAACCGGAGCCTACGCCGGCTGCGGGAACGGCGCCGGCCGCGCCGCCAGCTTTACCTCCAATACCAGCGCAGGCGCCTCCGAAGGCGGATCTAGCGAAATCGCTGGTGAAGCTGCAAGGGAGTCTCGCGTCGGAATTGCAGAGCGGCAAAGTGCAGGTGCGGCTGGACGACCGCGGATTGGTGATCAGTCTGCGCGAAGCGGCGTTTTTTGCATCGGGAGACTCGGCGGTGCAGCCGTCGAGCGTTGGGGCGCTGGGAAAGATCGCGGCGGTGATTGCCGATTTGCCAAATTCTCTGCGGCTGGAAGGACACACGGACGCGCGACCGATCCACAATTCGCGATTTCGAAGTAATTGGGAGCTGTCGACGGCGCGCGCGATTGCAATGCTGGAACTGCTGCAGAGCCGGTTTCACGTTGCGGCGGAGCGCATGGCGGTGGCGGGGTACGCCGAAAACGCACCGGCCGACACAAACGATACGGACGAAGGGCGCGCGCACAACCGGCGCGTGGATCTTGTGGTGCTTTCGGAGCAGGGAATGAAGTCGGAGCCGCTGCCGGCGCCGCCCGTCAAGTAGGAGTTGACCCGCATTTCTCACATAGCTTCTGGTCCGGCACGCAATAACGGCCCCCTTACTTCGTTGCGCTCGTTCACTGTGCTCGATGGGCTGTTCAAATACGCCTCCGCGCGCTGAGCTCGCGCGCCCCGTATCCACAGCCTTCTCACACGCGCCTCGCCACGAGCTATGCAGAAATGCAGGTTAGCAGGAACGGTCGAAATCGACCGCGACGGTGTTGCCGCCGCAGACGAGAACGCCCACTCGTTCG
>DATAUH010000063.1:0-37524 GCA_036268375.1 Bryobacteraceae bacterium
CTACTTATACATTCACTACAGCTTCGCCAGCATGACCGCGCACATCACCGCGCTCTATCCCGCCTTCTTCACCGCCGCGCTCGCCACCGGCGCTCCTCCGATGCTCGCCGCGCTGCCGCTCGCGTATTTTTCGAACCTCGATGCCGGCATCACGCATTATGGAACCGGCTCGGCGCCCGTCTTCTTTGGCGCAGGCTATGTGAAGCAGACCGACTGGTGGCGCATCGGGTTTATTCTCTCGCTCATGAATTTGGTAATTTGGCTTGGCATTGGCACGTGGTGGTGGAAGCTGGTTGGCCTCTGGTAGCCGCGGCGGACTCGGCTCTGCCTGCATTGCGCCGGGATGAATTCCACCTCCGCTAGCCATGCCTCAGGCCACCGCAGCGCATCGCAGAACTAGCCCGCATTTCTCACACCGTTTCTACTGCGGCGCGTGATAAGGCCGCGTCTACTTCGTTGCGCTTGGTCACCCTGCTCGACGTACTGTTCAAGTATGCCTCCGCGCGCTGACCGGCGCGCGCCTCGTACCCACAGCCTTCTCACGCGCCTCGCTACGAAACAGTATGAGAAATCCGGGCTAGCCGTGCCACGTGTTGCATGCTCAGCGGGGTGTCTCAATTCTCTTTCGGAGATTTGTCGACGTGATCGATCACAAGTACGTCGGCAGGAATCTTCTTTCGTTCGAGCGTCAGTCCGATCTGCGGTTCGAGACTGCGCAGGATATCGTGCACAATGCTGTCTGGAGCATCTGGATCCGGAATACGGTCAAATGTATAGGTCAGCGTGAAATCGAATCTTGAGGTAGTCCCTGTTTCGTCCACAACCGGGCAGCGCAAGCGGCTCGACAGGTTCGATGCGAGTTCCGCCATGGTGGCTTGATTTCCCCTCAAGCGGCAACTTCCCGGAATACATATTGGGTGGACTCCTGGGCTTGGAGGGGTCAAGGGAAAGCCGTCGGAATCAAGTCTTCTGGGTCCTGGCGGAGGCCAAGGCTCGGCTTGGCGTTGGGCCGGGGGGAGACTTGAGCTATCGGATGTGGGTTCCAGCTTGAGCTTGTTCTTCACGGTTAAGGCGTACCCAGGCATTTCCTTGCTCTTGTGATGCACCTGTAACCCGAACCGTTCCCGGAGAAGATTCTGAAGCATCAAATCCAACTGCTCTCGGGTTGAGCCGGCAGGTAGGGTTGCAACGAGATCAAACCGGGAATCCGAAATCCAACTTGGGCCTTCCAGAGCGTAAGAATTGAGATCGTACGCCTCTTTTATGATGTTGCTCAAAAGGATGTTTCTGTAGTTGATACGCGCAGGATCGTGAGTTCCAGGTCCACCTTCAAACGTTGTGAACACGTATCCGTTTGCCGGGAGAGGCGAAGGTCTTACCGAAGCTGCTTCGAAAACGGGTGACGCTACGCCGATCTGGGCGTGGCTCAGACAGCATTGGCTAACCGATAGAAATATTTTGCACAACGTCGATCGCATTCGCTGGTTTACGTTATCCCGTCGTAGTGCACGGTCGATTCCTCAGCTAATTGCCCCCGCAGATTACCACAGTACACTTCCGCCACCGGACTCCCGGAATGGACAGCCGCTTTCCAATCAAATCAATCACTGTTGGCGCTATCGCCCTTCGTTGCCGTCCACAGACGGGGATCCCGCCACCACAGAGACAGCCACCAGCGAAACCCCGATTGGACCACCGTGATTGACCTCAACACGCACTCCTGAAAATTCGCTAATCAACTGATCTTAAGGCACGATACCGGCCCGAAAATTTTCATGCCTCGTTGTCCGCCAGAGGCGGGTGGGGAACTGACTTGCTAATTGCAAACTTACCTGCCGAGGCAGGAATGAGCTTTAGCATCGGCTTTATAACCGCGCTTGAATCCCACGGGATTGTCTGTGCCAGCGTTATAATTTTGCAGGAGATTGCATGAAGACTCGATTGATAGTGGCGCTGGTGTTGGGCGCAACGTGCGCGTCGGCGCAGGATCATTGGATCGCGACCTGGGCCACCGCGGAAGCCATGGCACGCGTGGGCGCGCCGCCCGCAACGGCGACGACAACGACGAGAACAACGGCAGCAACTGCTGCCGCCACTACAACCGCTGCGACCACCGGCAAACAGTCCGCGGCCGCTCCGCGTCCCGGCTCCCGATTCAACAATGAAACCGTGCGTATGATCGCGCGCATTAGTACGGGCGGCCGCCGGCTCCGCATAAAACTCGAAAACGGCTTCGGCTACCAGCCCGTGACGATTGGCGCCGTCCATATCGCCCTTCGCGGCAAAGACTCCGCCATCGCCCCCGGCTCCGACCACGCCATCACCTTCAATAGCAAGCCCGGCTGCACCCTCGAACCAGGCATGGTCATGTTGAGCGACCCCATCGATTTCACCGTCGCCGCGCTTTCGGACCTGGCCGTCAGTCTCTACATTTCGGGCGAAACCGGTGCGCCCACCAACCACGGCACCGCCTTGCACGACACCTACATCCAAACTGGCGATGCTACCGCCGCGGCATCCATGCCCGATGCGCGCAAATCCCAGTCGTACTACTGGCTAGCCGGAATCGACGTGCAAGCTCCCGCCTCCGCAGGCGCTATCGTCACCTTCGGCGACTCCATCACCGATGGCGCGCGTTCTTCCAACGAATCCAACCACAGTTGGCCCACGCTTCTCGCGGCGCGGCTCAGCGCCAACAAATCCACCGCCAACCTGGGCGTCGCCAATATGGGCATCGGCGGCAACCGCGTGCTGCGCGATGTCAGCGGCGTTAGCGCCCTGGGGCGCTTTGACCGCGACGTTCTCAGCCAGTCGGGCGTGAAATGGGTCATGCTGCTCGAAGGCATCAACGATATCGGCCACGGCGTCTCAACCCCGGCCGAAGCCGTCACCGCCAGCGATCTCATCGGCGCCTATAAACAGATGATCGAGCGGGCCCATTCGCAGAACATCCAGGTGATCGGCTGCACCTTGACGCCCTACGAGGGAGCGAACTACTACCGCGAGGATTTCGAAAAGGTGCGCGAAGATGTGAACGCGTGGATTCGCACCCCCGGAAATTTCGACGCCGTGGTGGATTTCGAAGCGGCAGTGCGTGACGCCGCCGATCCCAAGAAATATCGCGCCGAGTTCGACCCGGGCGACCACCTGCACCCCAACGATGCGGGTTACGAAGCCATGGCCAACGCCGTGGATCTCGGTATCTTCAGCGGCAAGAGGTCCAAACGCTGACGCCTAAGCCTCTGCCCGGCTGAAAAGATTTGCTCAAACAACACCCGTTTGCGCCGATGAGACACATGTACCAACCTTATCGGGAGACAAATGGTTGCAATCGTTGGCATACTTGTCGTGTTCTTCGCCGTAATCGGCGGCTTTTTGCTAGAGCATGGCAATCTGCTCCTTCTGATTCAGCCGTCTGAAATCCTGATTATTGTCGGCGCAGCCTTCGGGATCACAATTGTCGCCAATCCGACGCGCGTCATTCGAAAGATCGCCAATAGCGTCCGAACGGTTCTTCGGCCGGAACCTCTTACCAGTTCAATACTGTTGCGCTACCTCTTGATGCTGTATGAAGTCTTCGGCTACGGTCAAAGGGCGGGGGTAGTGGCCCTGGAAGAGGAGGTCGAAAATCCCGGCAACGGCCGGCTCTTCTCCAGATATCCAGAGTTTCTGAAGGACGCCAGCCTGCGCGACTACCTCTGCGACTCACTCCGGATGCTCGTGATCGGCGCCACCACGCCCGTTGAACTGGACCGTCTCATGGGGCTCGATCTGGACGTTCAGCGCCGCGGCGCGCAGGAACCCTCGGGCGCCCTCGGTGCTCTCGCAGACTCGCTGCCGGGTCTGGGAATCGTCGCGGCAGTTCTCGGCGTAGTCATTACGATGAGCTCCATCGGCGCCGCGCCGGAGTCCATCGGTCAGAAGGTGGCGGCTTCGCTCGTGGGAACCTTTCTCGGAATCCTGCTCTGCTATGGCGTAGTCGGGCCTTTTGCGGCCAGAATCGAAGCCAATACCGAAGAGCGCATGCAGTTGCTGGAAATCGTGCGCACTGCCGTCGCAGCCTATGCCCACGGCGCCTCCCCCATTCTCGCCGCCGAATACGCGCGCCGTTCGATTCCAACCGAAATGCGTCCCAGCTTCGGGGAAATGGAGAAAGTCATCCGTCGCGATGCGAAAATTCCGCCTGTGCCGGACGGATCAGCGTCTGGCGTGAAGCCGCCAAACGCCGTAGCTGCCGCCTGATCGGCGTAAATCCAAATGAACCACCCAAAACACAGACGGGGACACGGCGCGTGGAAAGTCGCGTACGCGGATTTCGCAACCGCCATGATGGCGCTCTTCATTGTTCTCTGGATGATGAACGCAAGCGCGGACGTAAAACGGTCGATTAGCGGATATTTTCAAGACCCCCACGGATACGGAAAAAGTGTAGGCGCAGGACCCGCAAATGCCGGCGAAGGATTACGCGTCGACAGTAAATCTATGCCCGACCTGCGCAACATGATCGAGCAGGCGCTCAAAGAAATGCCGGAGTTCGACAAGTTCCGCAACAACGTGAAGCTCAGCGTCACCGGCGAAGGTCTGCGAATCGACCTCATGGAAAATGAGCAGGGCCTCTTCTTCGTGACTGGCAGTCCCGATCCGTCGGACTACGGAAAGCGTCTCCTCAACGTGCTCGCCACAGAGATGACGCGCATACCCAATACGATCGTGGTGGAGGGCCACACCGACACCGCGCCCTTTCGGAACGCCACTCCCGTGCGCGGATACACCAACTGGGAACTATCCACGGATCGGGCCAACGCGGCTCGCCGCGTGCTTTGCGCGGGCGGAATACCCGCGGAACGAATCGTCGAGGTCCGCGGTTTTGCGGAGCATATACCGCTTGAGGGAGTCGATCAGCAGGATTCCCGCAACCGGCGCATCTCGATCGTCGTACGGCTGATGAATCAAGCAGGGGCGCCCTCAGATTCATCAACCGCTAGTCCAAACTCATCGAGCGCTACCCCAAAAACGGGTCGTTAGAAATCGAGGGGGATGCGCTGGCCCTTAAGCCAAAATCCACCTGGGCAGTCACTTCACCGTCAACATCACAACCCCATGAGGCGGCACCTGCGCGCTAAAAGAATCAGCGGCGGCATCGATATCCTTATGGGCCCAGAGATCCCGCACCTTCGGGTTCTTCTTGGTCACACCCACCTCGCTCCACTTCACCGAGATGTTGGCAGCCTCTTCGCCACGGTTGAATAGCGCCACTGCTACGCCGTTCGCCAACGGCCGCTTCCAAACCTCGCGGCAGGCAATCTGCTGTCCCGGACGATTCTGCACCGTAAGCGTGCACTCGCCTTCTTTGCGCACCGCCGCCCCTTGTACGCCTTTAGGATCCTGGTCCACCGCGATTACTTCCTTATTCATCAGGATCGATTTGGTGACGTCTGTCATGTTCCGTATGTCATTACCCGCCAGCAGCGGCGCGGCAAGCAGCGACCAAAGGCTCATGTGCGTGCGGTACTCTTCGTCATTCATGCCGCCATTGCCGATTTCCAGCATGTCGGGATCGTTCCAGTGTCCCGGACCTGCGTATTTCGCGAGCGGCGTCTTGCTGTTCAGCGAATTCTGACTATCAAAACCCAGGCTCGACATCGACCACCATTGGTCACGGATGTCTCCAGTCGTGCGCCAAAGATTGCCGCCTACCGACGGGCCCCACTCGCCCACATCCTGCCACCCATATTCGCAAAGGCTATAAATCATCGGACGCCCCGTCGCCCGCAGCGCGGCGCCCATCTTTTGATACGCAGCTTTCAACTCGTCCGGGCGGTAGACGTCCGAACCGCTGCACCAGTCATACTTCAAATAGTCGATGCCCCACGACGCCCAAGTCTTCGCATCCTGCTCTTCATGCTGATAACTCCCCAGGTACCCGGCGCAGGTACGCGGCCCAGGTCCTGAGTAAATACCCAGCTTCAGACCCTTGGAATGTATGTAATCCGCCAGCGCCTTCATATCCGGGAATTTCTCGTTAGTCGTGATATTCCCGTCTTTGTCGCGCTCCTTAGCTTCCCAGGTATCGTCGATATTTACATAGATATAACCGGCGTCGCGCATGCCGCTCGCGACAATCGCATCCGCCATACCGCGAACCGACGGGTCGTCTACCTTACTGGCAAACTTATTCCAGCTGTTCCAGCCCATCGGCGGCGTCTTGGCGTACCCATTCGGAGGCAGCCGCTTCAACGGCGGCAGCGCGGCATGCGCCAGCGCGTCGGGAACCTTATACTCCGTATCGTCCGAAGCCTTCTTCAGCACAGCCGGGCCCTGCGGTCCACGTCCACCACGGCCAGGCATAGCCGCAGGCGGATTCGCGAGTTCCACCCTCAACTCGTCGTTGGCCAACTCGCCTTTGTACGGAGTCATGCGCCCGCTCCCGTCCATGCGGTCAAACGTGATGTGAGAGCCGTCAATCGCTCCGTTCCGTATATCGCCCATGCCACCGTTCTGCACGGAAGTCCCCGTAAAGTGCGACCCATTTACTTTGAAAACGTAAATCGTCTCGCGCGGTTGCCGATTCGGGGGCGCATTTGGGTTGGCGGGCGGAGTGAACTTCCAGGTGCCGGACAGCTCGGCGGCAGCCGCCAACGAGGCGGATCCTAAGAAAGCCAGTAACAAACAAAATGCGGTTCTACGCATGTGAAATCTCCTTGCGAACACCGGCCGATACTATAGCCGATTGCGGCCGCGCAGTCGTCTGCCGCACTACCAGATTGGTCTTCACCGCATAGTCCGATCCCGGCGACTCGTTGATCAGGCTCCAGAGAGACTGGAACGCCAGACGTCCGATTTCCGCCTGTGACACCGCCACCGTCGTCAAGGCCGGCTGTGTAAACTGCGCGAAATCGATATTATCAAAACCGATGATCGAGAGCGCCGAAGGAACCGGTATCTGTCGGTCATACGCATAATGCAGAGCGCCGATCGCCATCAGGTCGTTCGCGGCCATGATCGCCGTGGCATTAAATCCGCCCAGCACCCGCGAGCATCCGAAATAGCCGCCCTGCACCGTGAAATCCGAATCAAAGACGCGAGTCTCCATCCCCGCCGCCGCGGCTGCCTCCAGGAACGAACCCTTGCGACGCCCGGCGAACACTCCGTCCGACGGGCCGCTGATAAAACCGACTTTCCGATGTCCCAGTTGGGCGAGATGTTCGACCGCTTCGACGATGCCCTGCTTTTCTTCGATGTCGATGTTCGCGATCTTCGGTCCCGCTGCGCCTACGCCGAGATACGCGGCGCATACGCCCTTCTTCTCCAGAAACTCCTTCACCGGCGCATCGATCTGAGAGGTAAGGAACGCGATCCCAGGCACCTGAAGGCCCAGCAACCGTTCCACTAAGTTACGCGTGCGCTGCGGATCCTTATTACCGTCCATTACCAATGTCTCCAGCCCGTACATACTCGCTTCGAGTTGGAACGACTTGGCGACCTCCGGAAAGAACGGATTCGACATGTCCGCCACAATCAGGCCCAGAATCGAGCTACGGCCGACCGCCAGGCTGCGCGCGGCGGTATTAGGGTGGTACCCGAGTTCCTTCGCGGCCCACAATACACGCTGTTCGGTTTCCGGACGGACCTTGCGCGAGTCATTAAGAACGTAAGAGACAGTGGCGGCAGAGACGCCTGCCTTTTCAGCAACTTCTTTAATGGTTGCCATAGGACCCGTTAGACCCCAGACCGGCTTGGGCTGAGGAAAGATCAGAGTGCCAGAAGTACCATGGGATGTCAAGCATAAGTGAAGCGACTAAATAATAACGCTCCTAAATTCCAATAAAGCAGTAAGCCTTAGATACATTGTGGAATTTCAGTCACAGTATCTTACTAAGCGCCGTTGCAAAGGCATGAAACATAGCCCCGAGTTAAACCGGGATAAATGTAGGCGCGGTCAAACTTACTGCGAAATCTAACTACAGCCGGGCCGGCTTACTTGCAGCCTGGGATCGCGAACGATCCAATACGCGTCGTAGACGACGTGGCCCCGCTCTTTAGGTAATCACCGGTGAACCAGAAGGTACAGTCGTCCGAAGGGTCCATAGTGACGTTAGTATAGTCCTCCCAACGCAGGCTGTTGGTCTGCGATGCCTGGCCCTCCGCGAGCACAGATTCGTGAAACGTAAGTTGCCCCTTGGGATCGGCAGCCGTACGCGCCGCGAAACGCTGGCCCGGAAAGTTAGGCGCCCCCCCGAATGAGTAACCAAGGCCAATGCCACCCTTCTTATCCATGCCAATGCTTCCCAACCAGCGATAGAAACCATCCGGAGCGTAAGTGGACTGCTGATAAAGTACCGGATCGCGTGACGAGTTCAGCCGGAACTCATACCAGCGCACACCGCCGCCGTGGGCCTTAGTCGCTACCGAATGTTCCGCCAGAATGGACTCATGGTCGCCCAAGTTACGATAGACCAGTCGTTGAATTAACTTATCGCCTTGCGAATCCAGGCG
The DNA here is from genome assembly GCA_036268375.1 of Bryobacteraceae bacterium. Lineage (GTDB taxonomy): Bacteria > Acidobacteriota > Terriglobia > Bryobacterales > Bryobacteraceae > PALSA-243. The sequence goes on from DATAUH010000063.1 coordinate 8,497, forward strand.
GCGTTCCGTATCCGGTTGCGATACGCAGTTACTCAGTTGGCCATCGCAGAGATAGTGATAGGGCGCCACCGCGATTTTCTGCGGCGTCGAGACGGTTGTCTTAGAAGGATCCTTCCAGTCCACGTGGACCTTGTAGTAATAGACGCCGTCGTCATCGTAAATCTTCATCAACTGCGTACCGCCCGTCGACATCATGATATTGGGAGCGCCCGCGGGCGGCAGCCGCTTGCCGTCAACGTCCGCATTCAGCATGAAAACCCCGCCGTCAATAACCACGCACTGCTCCGTCGCGGGCAGTCCCTTCAGCATCTTGGCGCGGTCGGCTATGCAATCGTGCTTCTGGGTGATTACTTCCGGGAGTAAGTTATCGCTGGTGCTTGTAGGTGTGTAATAACCGTCAGGCCAAATCGCCGGGCGCGGATAATCCGGGAAAAGCGGCCGCTCGAACTCGTAACGATAGTAAGGTCCCAGCGGATCGCTGGTCGCGCTTACCGCATAACACATCGCGTAAGGCTCGGGGCGCGCAAACACCGGAACCACAATCAGCCAACGATCGGCCAGTTGGTCGTAACGAACTACCGAATCCGAGTTATTATTTACTCCGCAACGGTCCCCAAAACCCGCAAAAACGGTGTTATTCGGAACCGCGCCGTAAAGTAACTTACCGGTGGTATCGAACTTCTTACCCTTCTTGGTAAAAACGGCCATGTTGCCGCCCAGAATTTCGATAACGTGGTTGGGCCCGACCGCCAGACTAATGTCGATGCCACCGCGTCCGCCTCCATTGCGGCCGCCTTCAGCGCCGGAGTCCGCGCCGGGATACGCGCGCCCGGTGAAACCTTCGCCTAATCCGTCAAAACTTGCGCCCGCTTCGATCGCAGTTCGAGAACCTTGAGCCGTCTGTTCCACTGCCGCGCCCTCCGCGCCGATTTCGGGCGCCGGCGGCGGAGGCGGGATCGGCGGCGGCGTTGTTGCGCCTCGCCCTGCTCTACCTGCTCTGCCGCCCCGCGCTGCGCCGGCCGCCCCGGCGCGGGCAGCGGGAGGCGTTGGACCAGTCGTCCCCAAGCTCGCGTTCGGCCCTTTGATCGACCCGATCGGTTTCGGCTTGGAGACCACCGCCGGATGAATCACGACCGCCTTATTTGGGATGAATTGTTCCATCGACGCCAGCGGAGGTGACGCGTCGAATGCCACCGCCGCGCGCGAAGCAGTCGCGCGAGTGGAAACGTTACGCGACTTCCTCGACGGTGCGCTGGATTGCGCGGAGACCAGGCCGCATACCCCCGCGGCAAGCAGCAGCAGCCTGAAGAGAAGACGTCTCAAAATTTCGGCCCTCCGAAAGCACGGATGTTTCCGCACCCGACAATGAACAACCCGGTCCGGCGGAGGTATGCAGAATGGAAGACCTGCTCGCTCTTTGCCTGCCGTTGGAATGTCCAGCGTGACAGAACTGTCACCTTGTGTCAAGTGCAAATTGAAGCGATTAAATGACCTAGCTCGCCAGCTTCCATAAATGGAATAACACCTTTAAAATCTTCGCCCAATGGGAGAGTAAAACCCCTTGACAGGTTGTAGTAGCGAGGCATATACTCCGATTAAATTTAAACAGCGATAACCGTGCGTTCACCCAATCGTGAACAGCGCGCAACCGTCTGGAAATCGCAAGCCTCAGCGAGGAAATGATGCTTCATCACTTTAAAAGCCGATTTTTGCCGGCCATGTATCGTACCGCCCCGGTACTGGCGCTAGCCGCTGCCGCAGCCATTGCGCAGGTCACAACCACCGGAATCCATGGCGTGGTTCGCGACCCGTCGGGCGCAGTCGTGCCCAACGCAGCCGTAACCGCAACCGATACTGGCACCGGAATTGAGAAAAAAACAACCACCGCGCAGGACGGCGCCTTCATTTATCAGAACTTACAAGCCGCCACTTACAAGGTTTCCGTGTCCGCCCCCGGATTTCAGACTCTTGTCCTGCAAACCGTGGTAGTAGATACGGGACGCGTAACCGACGTGCCCGTGCAGTTAGCCGTAGGCGCCGCGGCCACCAGCGTCGAAGTAACAGCGGCTACCGCCCAATTGGAAACGACCTCGAACGAAGTCGGCACCACCATCAACAACAAGAACATTCAGAATCTTCCTTACAGCAGTCTCGACTCGCTGAACTTTGCTCTTTTGATGGCGGGCTCCCAAAGTGGGACGGGCGGTTCGACCTTCAACGGACTTCCCAACGCCTCGCTCAACATCACCATTGACGGCATGGACAATAACTCGGAGCGGTTCAAGAGCGGCGGGACCAGCTTTTACGCGTTTGCTCCCGAGCGCATCAACTCCACCGAAGAAGTTACGGTCTCCACCACCGGTATGGGCGCGGAATCCGCGGGGATGGGCGCCATGAACATCCGCTTCACCACCAAGCGCGGCACCGACCAGTATCATTTTTCGATCGGCGAGCAGTTCGCTAACGAAGACCTCAACGCAAATTTGTTTTTCGCCAATCTGCGCGGTCAGCCGATTTCAAAGTCGCGGCAGAATAACGCCTACGGCGGCATCGGCGGTCCACTAATTCCGTTCAGCAATAAGTGGAAACACAAGCTCTTCTTCTACGCCTATATGGAAGCGCAGCCACAACCCGGCACCACAACACTTACTACTCATGTGTTATCCTCGGGCGCTGCCCAAGGCCTGTTCACTTATAACGGCACCGACGGCGCTACGCACACCGTCAACCTGCTGCAGACGGCGGGCGCAGCCGGATTTACCAGTTCCATTGACCCTACCGCTGGCAGCATGCTGAACGCGATTGCCAGTTCGGAGTCTAACGCCAGCGGATTCCTGCCGATCACCGGTCAGCCCTATTGGCAGACCATGGAGTGGACGCAATCCACCAATTCGCTGCAGTTGTTCCCATCGGCGCGCGTCGACTACCATATCACGCCGAGTATTGCGTGGCACGGCTCTTGGAATCTGCGCTACTACAACATAACGGGCAGTCAGCCGCCATATCCCGGCGAGACTCAGTACGCGTTTAACAACGCCTATAAGATCACTGCGTACGTCGCAACCACAGGTCTTGATTGGACCATCACGCCGCAACTGATCAATAGCTTCAACTTCGGCGTGCAGAGCAACGGGGAATATTTTTATGCCGGCGCCAATCCCCAACAGTGGGCTCCTTATGGAAATCGCGCTCTTTACTCGCCGCTGATTAACAGCACCATTCCCAACCCAATTGCCGCCAATGTGCTTCCGTTCATCCGCAACAATCCGGTATATCAGGTACGCGATGACGTGACGTGGAGCAAAGGAAAGCACACGATCACGATGGGCGGCATCCTGAAAGCCACTAACTTCTGGGAAACATCTTACGGAACCGCGGGCGTTCCCACTTACACGCTAGGCATCGCTTCGGGCGACCCAGTTGTAACTGCGCTAACCGCTGGCCTTCCTGGAATCAACACCGGCAACGGTGACTTGACCAATGCGGAGAACCTCTACGCCCTTCTTACCGGCCGCGTCAGCACCATCAGCGGAAACGTCAATGTCGACGAACACACGCACGCCTACACCCCCTACCAGCCGGAGACACAGCGCTGGTCGTTCAAAACCGGCGGCCTTTATCTCCAGGACAACTTTCGCGCCACTTCCCACTTGACCTTGAACTTTGGCATTCGCTTCGAGTTCGATGGCGCGATCCAAAGCACTAACGGCATCAATGGCGAGCCGACGGCGAGTTCTTTCTACGGACCTTCTAACTATCTGTTCCAGCCTGGCGTTCTCAGCGGCAATCAGAACCCCACTTACAATCTGGTACAGGCTCCCTATAAGTCCGACCTGCTCAACCCGGCGCCGAACTTCGGATTCGCATGGAATCCGGCGCCCAAAGGCGGCCTGGGTGCCAAACTGCTCGGCAATGGCAAGACAGTAATTCGTGGCGGCTTCTCGATGACTTACTACAACGAGGGCATGAACACGATCTCCAATACAATCACGAACAACCCCGGCTCCACGCAGTCCATCTCCGCTAACCCTGGCGGCCCCGGTTTCCCGCTCGGCGGCCTGAATCTCAGTTCGCCCGCGCCGCCGCTCAGCGCCTTCCCCGCCACGTTCGGCTTTCCGTTCCCCGAATCGCAGTTTGCCCTCGCGGGAGGCCAGAGTCTCGGATACGTCAATCCCGACCTGGTGTCGCCCTATGTCACCAACTGGAACTTCGGTGTCCAGCGCGAACTCGGCAGCGGTTTCGTGTTCGAAGCCCGCTACATCGGCAACAAAACCACTCACGCCTGGCATTACCAGAACATGAACGAAGCCAACATCTTCGAAAATGGCTTCCTGCCGCAGTTCCAACAGGCGCAAGCCAACCTCACGATCAACCAAGCCAACGGAAAAGGTACAACCTTCGCCAATAGTGGCCTGCCTGGGCAAGGGGCGCTCCCCATCTTCGATGCGGCTTTCGGAGCGAACGGTTCCTTCACTCCGCTCGCCGCAAGTTCCGGATATACGAACAGCACCTTCATCACGGACTTGCAACAGGGCCTCGCCGGAACAATGGCCGGTTCGCTCGCCAGCACCAGCAGCACCAGCCCCGGATATTACTGCCGATTGGTTGGCAGCAACTTCGGCCCCTGCGCGTCCGCCGGCTTCACCACGAAGACTAACTATCCTTTGAACTTCTGGACGCCCAATCCATACGCCACCTCGTTGTACTATTTGACCGACAACGGCGATAACAACTACAACGGTATGCAATTGGAACTGCGCAAAGCGTTTGGCCACGGACTGTCCTTCACCGGTAACTTTACTTGGAGCCACACGCTCGGCGACCTGCTGAACTCCAACGATCAGACCGCCACCTATCAGTGGGTTACACAGCGCAATGCGCGCCTTAGCTACGGCCCCTCGCCCTTCGATCACCGCATGGCGTGGAATTCGTTCTGGACGTACGATCTCCCGTTCGGCAAGGGACGTTGGGTCAACCTCAACAACGGCATCATGGACCGTGTCCTTGGCGGGTGGACTTTGGGTGGCGTGGAGCAGATTGCGACTGGGGCTCCCGCAATCCTCAACAGCCAACGCCTTACCGTCAATAACCGTGCGCAAGTCAGCAATACGAATTACGGCGGTGTTGCTTTCGGAAGCGGACTAACTCCGTCGCAACTCCAGCAAGATCTTTCCATGATTCCGAACATGAACACCGTTGTTGGCGGTAACTTGATCAGCAATGTTGGGTCAATCGCACAATCCAACGGTATCGCCAATCCCGCTTACTACGGACCGAATACGACCGCTGGCTCTTTCGGCCAGATGATTTACCTTTATGGCAACTCTACGTTCACTCTCAACATGAGTTTGAACAAGTCGGTTCGCATTCGCGAAAGATTAAATATCGGATTCCGGGTGGAAGCGCTGAACTTCCTGAACCACCCGTTCTTCAGTTTGGGCAGCACCTCTTCAACAGCCAACACTTTTGGACAAGTGAGTTCTACTTCCGGAACTCGCACGGTCCTCCTGCGAGCCTTCTTGAACTGGTAACTCTTTGGCGGGCGCTCTTGTAATTCAGGGCGCCCGTTTTCTTCCCGCTGTAACTCCTGCCTCTACTTCTCCAACTTAGATTTCATCTCCTGGCCTTTCTTCTTGCCCTCTCCGGTACTAATTCCCTGAACCTCCCTTCGAATAAATTCAGCCCGCGGCGCACCGTACATCACGCACCGTACATCCGCTTGACATACGGAGCCGATAGCCGTACAATCCACCCAATCGGTTAAACGATTAAATCGCTTCTTAGGGATCTCGGCCGGATTTCAACGCATCTTGCGCAACGGAATCCGCCAGCAAATGAATCGCGAAGTAAGGCTCTCAAGGAGGTTAATACATGATTGGTCGTTTCCGGCTAATGGCGGCGCTATTCCTCGCCGCAGCCGCACCCACTTGGTCCCAAACCAGCACCGCCGGCACCGTGGCCGGCCAGGTAGTCGATGAACAGAATGCCGCAGTGCCGGGGACCGATATCAAAGTCACCGACGTCTCCACTAACATCGCGCTGACGGGAATCACAAATAACGAAGGCCGCTACGTCTTTCCCCAAGTTCCGCCAGGCGCCTATAACATCAGTTTTACCAAACAAGGTTTCGCAAGTTACTCCGTAAATACGCAACATGTAGAAATCGGTCAGGCGCTCACCATCAATGCGACGCTGAAAATCGGCTCCACTGCGACGACGGTGGAAGTAACCGCCTCGGCTGGGGCGCAGTTACAGACGATGAATGCCACCGTCGGCGGTACCATTACCGGTCAAGCCTTACTTACACTTCCTAACTTGGGTCGCGACGTGACCTCAATGGCGGTGTTGCAGCCCGCCACCACGCCAGGCGGCCAGACTGCCGGTACGACGCAAGATATGAACACGTACCAGCTCGACGGCGCCAACGTTACAGATGACATGAGCGGAAGTACCATCACCTACGAGACCAATTACTCCGGTCTCGGCGGCAGCCAAGGCGGTGGAATTCCCTCCGGCGCCATCCCCACCCCCATCGAAAGTATTGAGGAATTCAAAGTTTCAGTAAGTAACCAAACTTCGGACTTTAATAACTCCTCCGGCGGCCAAATCCAAATGGCTACCAAGCGCGGTTCCAACCAGTTTCACGGCGCCGCTTACATGTTCTACTTCGATACGGCCTTGGGCGCGGCCAATTCCTGGAGCAACAACCACACTCCCTACACTTTCGGTAATCTGTCGCTGCCCTATACCCCAATCATCTCGAACCACCGCGACCGTTTCGGCGGCGCGCTCGGCGGACCCCTGCTTCCCAAGCCTTTCCTTGGCGGAAAGTGGTTCTTCTTTTTCAACTATGAAGCTCTGCGGTTCCCCAACACGGTCAACTTTTCCACCTCTGTTCCTTCCGCTTTAATGCGTGCGGGCGTAATTCAGGTTGCGAATGCAAGCGGCCAGTATGTGCCGTATAACCTGAATCCGAATCCGGTAACTGTTAATGGCGTAACCTACCAGCCGGCGACGTGTCCGGCAGGCGCCTGCGATCCCCGCGGCACTGGACTCAACGCCATCGTCGGTCAAATGTGGAACAAGCAGCTTCCTTTGCCGAATAGCCCGGCGGCGGCAGGTGATCAATACAACACGCAAGGCTTTCTCGCGAGTATCCGTGAGCCGCAGACATCCAATAGCTATGTCGGCCGCATCGATCACGATTTTGGCGACAAGTGGCATTGGTACGCTGCATACCGCGACTATAAGTTAATCAACCTGAGCCCCAATCAAGTCGACATCGGCGGCGTGTTCCCTGGAGACAAGCTTGGCGTTCCGGCCGCGACCGCGCCGAGACCGCAGCAACCTTCCGTCTGGACAACCGGAATGACCACTACGCTGAACTCGACCACTACCAATACCTTCGTGTTCAGCTATCTGCGCAACTTCTGGCAGTGGTCGGATGCATCCGGTCCGCCCCAGCTCGCCGGTCTCGGCGGCGCCTTAAATCTGGGCGGCGAAGGCACTGCGACCACTCCCAGTTTGATTCCCTATACGGTGAACTCGCAGGCTATCCGTCAGCGTTTCTGGGATGGCCAGGACAAACAGGTCCGCGACGATCTCACTATGCTGAAGGGCAACCACCTGTTCGGATTCGGCGGCGCCTATCAGCGTAACTTTGACTATCATTCCCGGTCGGACAACGGATCGGGCGTCAATAACTCGGTCACTTACGAAGTCTACAACGCCGGTTTCAACTGGAGTTCGCCGAGCATCCAATACATCCCCACTACGGTGCCTTCGTCCCAGTATTCGAGCTATGAGACCCTGTATTCCGAAGTTACCGGTATGATCGCGGCCACTCAGTTGATGTATACGCGCAAAGGATCCAACCTGGCCCTCCAGCCTATTGGCTCTAACGCGACCGATTCGGACATCATTCCTTATTACAGCGTCTACTTCAACGACGCATGGCACATGAAGCCGAATTTCACCCTGACTTACGGCTTCGGCTGGAATCTCGAAATGCCGCCGTACGAATTGAATGGTTCGCAGGTGGAACTGGTCGATTCGAATGGACAGGCAATTAGCGCGAACGAGTTTCTCGCGCAACGGCAGAAGTCTGCGCTTGCCGGCACGTCTTACACGCCGACAATTGGCTACGAACTAGTGCGTAACATCGGCGCTGGACAGAAATATCCGTACAACCCTTACTACGGTGAGTTCAGCCCGCGCGTGTCGTTCGCCTGGAATCCGCATTACAACGACGGCATACTTGGGAAGCTCCTCGGCAGCGGGAAAACAGTGATTCGCGGCGGTTACTCGCGTATCTTCGGCCGCCTGAATGGCGTCAACCTCGTCCTGGTTCCGCTCCTCGGACCCGGCCTTTTGCAGGGCGTCGTTTGCCAGAACCCGTTGAGCACCGGAACCTGCGGCGGGTCCGGCGTAGCCACTCCTGCTACCGCATTCCGTATTGGTCAGGATGGTCTCACCGCGCCGCTCCCCGCGGCAACCGCTACGTTGCCGCAGCCCTTCTATCCAGGCGTGAACGGCAACGCGGAGACGATCGATCCCTATGGATTGGATCCAACCAATCTCAAACCGGATCGCACCGATAACTTCACCTTCACCATACAACGTGAGTTGAACCAGCACTTACAACTCGAAGCCGGATACATCGGAAAGCTGCTGCGCAACGAGTTCATGGAAGACGATCTAGATTCGGTTCCCTATATGACCACTCTAGGCGGCCAGTCGTTCGCGCAAGCGTATTCCCAGCTTTATCAGCAGATGTTCTTCCAGGGTGTTTCTCCCAGCGGCGTGGCGACGCAGCCATTCTTCGAATCTGCGCTCGGTGGAGGCGCTTCCGGATTCTGCACCGGTTACGCAAGTTGCACCCAGGCAGTAGCCGTAAAGTACGGTTCCGTCATCAAAGCCACTGGCGTTTCGGACCTTTGGAATAGCTTGAATAAAGCGCAGGGGTGGGTCTTAGGCCGCACCATGCTAAGCCAGGCGGTTCCCGGCAATCCCGTGGCGCAGACAACCGCTGCCGGCTTGGTGGGAAGTTACGGCTGGGCTAACTACAACGCTCTGTTTGTCACTCTTCGAAGCTCTAACTGGCGTGGCCTGACGGCTATCTCCAACTTCACCTGGGGACGCGCACTCGGAACCGCCACCAACATCCAGGGAACCAGCAGCACATCGCCGCTAACTCCGTTCAACCCCGGCGCTAACTACGGACCGCAGGGTTTCGACTATAAGTTCCTCTATAACCTCTCGGTTTCGTATACGGAGCCTTACTATCGCGGCCAGAAGGGCATCATCGGCCATCTCCTCGGCGGATGGACCATATCCCCGCTCTTCACCGCGGCCAGCGGCGCGCCCATTTCGGTGGGCTACAGCGACAACGCAGGTGGTAACTACGAAGCTTTTGGCTCCATCGGCGACGCGGGAACCAGCCTGTTCGCCACCAACGCGCAGCACGCGGTCGGCTTCGAGCCCTATACCGGCGGAACCACGGCGCACTACAACGTGTTTCCCGCTACGGGCGTCAACAGCAACAACATCGTCTACGGGCAGCAAGCCATCGGCGAAAAAGTAAACGGATCTTACGGCGCTCCGCTGGGTTTGAGCATGTTCACCAACCCCGGCCAGGTGTTCTCCGAGTTTCGTCCCTGCGTGCTTGGCTTCGACACCAGTTGCGGCGGCGGCGCCAATATGCGCGGCATGCCGACCTGGAACCTCGATGCCAACGTGATTAAAGATATCGGCCTCTACCGCGAACGCGTTGGCATCCAGTTGTTCTTTACCTTCACGAACGTGATGAACCACTTCCAACCCGGTAACCCGAGCTTCAGCCTCACCACTCCGACGACGTTTGGACAGATCACCAGTCAGTCCAATACGCCACGGAACATGGAATTCGGTATTCGGGCTCACTTCTAACCAACGCTTCCGGCCGGCAAGCGAGGGATTCACCTCTGCTTGCCGGCCAGTTCGTTTTTTCAGATTTTCCCGGCCTTCATGCCCTCCAAAATGCCCTCCGCGCCTGTGAAACGATTAAACAATTGCCGCGATATTTCTGCCTCCGGATCCTAAGTGTAATAAAGACAGTGTCCCTGACCCTTGACACCCTGTTTTCACCGGGCATATACTACGGCTTAAATTTAAAAACGATAACTGCCGTACCCTGATCCAGCGAAGTCCACCCTTCGCGAGGAAATTGAGGCCCAGTCATGAATAAACGAAGTCTATGCGCGTGCGCCGCTGTGAGTGTTCTATGCGCCGTCCCCATCTTTGCCCAACGCGGAGGCCGCGGAGGAGGCGCTCCCCTGCCCCAGGATTTGACCTTCCGGTTTATGGGACCGGCTGTCGGCAACCGCATCGCTGCGGCCGTAGGAGTCGTGGGCGACTTGAACACCTACTACGCGGGCGCGGCCGCCGGCGGCGTCTGGAAATCTATCGACAAAGGCGCGACTTGGGCGCCCGTTTCGGATTCTATGCCCGTGCAGGCAATCGGCGCGCTGGCCGTATCGCGCTCCGACCCCAAGCAGGTGTGGGCGGGGACTGGCGAAGCTTGGGCCATTCGCGATTCAGACATGATGGGCGACGGCATCTACAAATCGACCGATGCCGGCGCCACCTGGCAGCACATGGGCCTCACCGAGACTGGTCGTATCGGACGCATCATCGTTCACCCGACAGATGCCAACACCGTTTACGCATGCGCGCTGGGCCGCACCACCGGCCCGCAGCAGGAACGCGGCGTCTATAAGACAACCGATGGCGGCACGACCTGGAAGCGCGTCCTCTTTGTCGACCCGAACACCGGTTGCTCAGGATTAAACATCGACGCCAATGACCCGAATACCCTGTTCGCAGGCATGTGGCAAGTCGAGATGCACACCTACGCGATGTTCAGCGGCGGCCCGTCGAGCGGAATTTATTTTACGCACGATGGCGGCTCCAACTGGACGCACGTCGAAGGACATGGACTCCCGAAGTCGCCTGTGGGCAAGATCGATGTTGCGCCCGCGCCTTCGAATTCGAAGCGCGTTTACGCGTTGATTCAGACGGCGGATCAAGGTTCGATCTGGCGTTCCGATGATGGCGGCCAGAACTGGACCAACGGAAGCTGGCAGCGCGAACTGATCGGCCGCGCCGGTTACTACATTAAGCTGGCCGTCAATCCGAAGAATCCGGATGAAGTCTTTGTCGCCAACAGCAGCTTCTGGGGATCGACCGACGGCGGAAAATCCTTCCGCACCATGGGCTGGGGCGGCGACACGCATGATATCTGGATCGATCCGACCGATCCGAATCGAATCCTCATGACCCACGACGGCGGCATGTTCATGACCACCGACCACGGGACGACTTCACAACGCGTAACTCTGCCGATCGGGCAGATGTATCACGTTGCTGTGGACAATGACGTCCCGTACAAGATCTACGGCAACATGCAGGATGACGGAACGATGCGCGGCCTGAGCACGACGCAGGAGGCCGGCAACAACGTTCCGGGACAGGCTGCGCCGGCAGGGGGCCGTGGAGCCCGTGGCGGAGGCCGCGCGGGTCGCGGCGGTGGCGGCGCTAACGGACTGGTGGGCACGTGGGAGCACGGCCTCGGCGGTTGCGAATCGGGCTTTACGCTTCCGGATCTCACCAACACGGACATCGTTTGGGCGTCCTGCTATGCCAACGAAGTGACGCGGTACGACGCGAAGACCAAGGTGGCTCGCTCGATCAGCCCCTGGCTGCATACGCTCGATTCGGAACCGAACAAGGCCAAGTATCGTTGCCATTGGACGCCGCCGCTGGCGGTCGATCCCTTCGATCACAATGCCGTTTATTATGGCTGCCAGGTCATTTTCCGCACGACCAGCGCCGGCCAGACCTGGTCAGTCATTTCGGAAGACCTCTCGACGCGCGATCCGAAGTACGTGGTGTCGTCGGGCGGCATCGTCCCCGATAATTTGGGCCAATTCTACGGCGAAGTCGTGTTTGCAATCGCGCCGTCCGAGATTCAGCGCGGCCTCGTATGGGCCGGAACCAACGACGGCAAGGTCTGGTATACGCGCGACTCGCTCGCCGCATCGCCGCACTGGACCGACGTTACGAAGAACATCACTGGATTGCCACCATGGGCGGTAATTTCGAAGATTGAGCCCTCGCATTTCGACGCCGGCACGGCATATATCTGCGCGGATTTTCATCTGATGGACAATCGCGATCCGTGGGTTTACAAGACGACCGATTTCGGCAAGACCTGGACCAAGATCAGCAGCAATTTGCCGACCGGACACCCGTTGGACTATGCGCGCGTGGTGGCCGAGAGCCCGAATCGCAAAGGAATGCTCTTTGTGGGCACCGGGAACAACCTGTTCTACTCGATGGATGATGGCCAAAACTGGAAACCGTTGCAAGACGGCATGCCTCACGCCTCGGTGAGTTGGATCGTGGAGCAGAAAGCGTCGCATGATCTGGTGGTCGCGACGTACGGACGCGGTATCTACATCATGCATGACATCACGCCGCTCGAACAGGGCATGATGGAACCATCATTCACCGATCCTGTGGCGCTGGTCGCGCCACGCACGGTGTTCCGCGAACCGAAGGCCGCGCCGGCAGAGATTTCGTTCAAGCTGGCGGCGGTCCCGAGTGGGCCGGTGGAGCTCGAACTGTTGGATTCCAAGAACGCGCAGATTGCGAAGCTGCCGAATGTAACCGGACACGCGGGCTTGAACCGCTTTGCGGCGGAGCTTCGTTATGCGCCGCCCCGGCTGGTCGCTCTGCGAACGACGCCGCCCGAGAATCCGCACATTTGGGAAGAGCCGCGCTTCCAGGGCCAGGAAACTCGCCCGGTGACGCACTGGGGAATTGAGCAATCGGGCACCGGACCACTGCTGGGACCTGGCGACTACACGTTGAAGATGACGGTCGACGGGAAGAGCTACACCAAACCGCTGCACGTGGGCGTGCCTCCCGGATCGCATGGGACCGAGGCCGATTTACAGGCGGCCGCGAGACTGCAGGTGAAGCTTCGCGACGACTTGAGCGGCGTCTCCGACATGGCGAACCAGCTTGAGTGGATGCGGAAACAGCTCGAGGATCAGGAGAAGACGGCGAAGGACAAGGCGACACTGCTCACGGCGATGACGGCTATCGACAAGAAGTTGAAGGCAGTGGAGCTGAAACTGATCACCGAATCCGACATGCTAAGCGACGACAAATATTACCCCGAGCAGTATCAGCTCTACATGAACCTGATCTGGCTGGGCGGTGAAGTCGGCAACGGCGCTGGCGACGTGGCAGGCAGCGGCGACTATGGTCCGACCGAAACCGATCAGGCTATGGTGCTCGATCTGGAGCGGCAGTTGGACGCCGTCAAGACGCAGTACAAGGGCGTGATGGACAAGGACGTGCCCGCCTACAACCAACAAGTCGGCTCCAGCGGAGTAGCGCCGCTGAAGACTACGGGCGCGCCTCCGGCTCCGGCGCGCACCGGCCGCGGCGGCGGCGGCGATGGAAATGGCGACGGCAACGGAGACGGTAACTAAGCGGCCGTTCTGAACTTATATAATCTGGCCATCATGCTTTCGAGGATGGCCGGAATGAGTTGTTTAGTTGTAAATGCATTGCTGGCATACGCACAGACGCCACAGTTCGAAGTGGCGTCTGTGAAGCCAGCCGCGACCGATGCGCGCGGCAGCCGCTGCAACGGCGGACCTGGAACAACCGATCCTGTTACTCTCACCTGCGAAAACTACAGTCTGTCCTTGCTGACGATGATGGCGTACAACCTGCGCGGCTTCCAACTGAGCGCGCCGGATTGGATGAACAGCGTCAGATTCGACGTGACAGCAAAGATTCCACCTGACACTGAACGCGAGGAGTTCGAACTGATGCTGCAGGGCCTTCTGGCGGAGCGCTTCGGACTGAAGGCGCATTTCGAAAAGAAAGCCATGCCGGTTTACGAACTTTGGGTCGCCAAAGGCGGAGCGAAGCTCAAGCAATCGGAAGAGGCGCCCCCTCCGAGAATCGAAGCGGCATGGAGACCTCCGGCGGGTGGACCGCCGCGGCGCACGATGGCAAAGATCACTCGAAAAAACGAACTCGTGACCGATTTGGCAGACTTCATCTCGAATCAACTCGGCCTACCCGTTATCGACGCGACGGGGCTCAGCGGACGGTATGATTACACGCTGTCTTTCCTGATGGAACCGGGAGGACGCGCTGCCGGGCCGGACGCGTCAACTGGAACGGAACCTGAGTTCGGAACCAGCCTGATTGAAGCCCTACGGGATGAGCTTGGGCTGCGGCTGGAGAGGACGAAGGGACAGGCGGAAGTGCTGGTGGTAGACCATGCGGAAAAGGTCCCGACCGGGAACTAAATCACGCGCAACTCTTTGCTGGTGGGTGTGAGAACTTCGCAGCCGGTTTCGGTCACGATCACGGTGTCCTCAATGCGAATGCCGCCGAAACCCTCGAGATAGACTCCAGGTTCAATGGTGATTGCCATTCCGGCTTGCAGTTTCGCCTTGCCGCGCTTGCCGATGCGCGGTGGTTCGTGAATTTCGAGTCCGAGACCGTGGCCGGTGGAATGAATGAACTTGTCGGCGAGGCCGTGAGCCTCCAGGACATTCCGCGCCGCGGCATCGACGGCAGAGGCCTTAACGCCAGCACGCACGGCCGCGACCGCGGCCATTTGAGCCTCCAGAACGGCCCGATACATGCGCTTCACCTTGGGGCTGGGGTTTCCGAGAAACAGCATTCGGGTCATGTCGCTGGCATAGCCATCCTGCATAGCGCCCATGTCAACTATGGTGAGTTCGCCAGTCTGAAGTTTATTCCCGGTCGGCTGCGCATGAGGCCACGCGGAGCGCGCGCCGCCGGCAACGATGGTTTCGAACGAGGGCTTTTCGGCCCCGAAGCGGCGCATCCGGTATTCCAGCTCCGCCGCGAGGTCCGACTCCTTCATGCCCGGTTTGACGCGAGCGGCGGCGTACTCGAACGCGCGCGAATTGGTGAGGACGGATTTGCGAATGCGGTCGATTTCGTCCGGAGACTTGACCGCGCGGAGTTCTTCGATCCAGCCTTCGGCAGAGTCGAGCACGGGCACGAGCGTGGCGCGAGACGGCAAACGCGAGTGCAGAGCATCGAAAACATCGCAGGTCATACGCGCCGGCTCGTAGCCGATGCGCGCAAGCCGCAGGCGTCCGATGGCTGCCAGCACCGGCCCTGCGAGGGGGCCGTTGGCGATGCGTACTTCAGAGGATGCGCCGGCCTCGATTTCGGCCTGCGTGGTGTAGCGTGGATCCGTGAACAGGATGGAGCGATCCGACGTAATCAGGGCGTTGCCATTGCTGCCAGTGAAGCCGGTGAGGTAGCGAAGATTGGGGCTGAAGGCTACCAGGAGAGCGTCCAGCTTTCGTTCGGCAAGTCCCTCGGCTATACGCGCGCGGCGCTCCGCGTAAACATCGATCGGAGCGCCGTTAGTTGACACCCGGGAGCTCCTGGGCGAGAATCAGGGCGTGTTCGGCCAAGGAGTCGGCCTGGCGCCATTCATTGCGGCTTTCCGCATTGTCCACCTGCTCGAGAAGCGACTTGATGTACCTGACTTTGCGGACGACCTCCGCGTTGCGAGACGACTTGACCCTCGCGAGCGCCTTGAGAGTATCCTTCTTTCGCCCATCCGCGGATTCCTGCAATCTCTTTTTGTCCTCCGGCGACAGGACTTCCTGCACCCTGGGGACCTCTTCGGTGGGAGGCGTCGCCGCGGCAGCGGTAATGGGAGCCACAGGCGGCGCGTTCTCAGGCTTCGGTGGTTGGGCTGGGGGACGGCGTGCAGGCCGAGAGGCGGCGGCCGCAGGAGCGGCTTCTTCGACCTTAGCCGGCACGGGCAACGCCTCCTGATTGATGGGCTGTTCTGCGGGTAACTGGACCTGCGTTTGCGGGACTGAGAGCGGTTCGGGAGGCGCAGCAGGCTTTACGGCAACAGCAGCTACCGGCGGTTGAGGGGGGATTTGGGCAACCTGGTTCTTCGGTTTACCGGTGAGCGCGCAGGCGGATTGCAGCAACACGGCGACGGTGGCTAACACAACGCCGAGGCTTGCTTCCAGTCGTCTCATCGGATGCCTAACTCGCTATCGGCAGCCTGATGGAGAAGGTGGTGCCTTTTCCTGGCTCGCTCGTAAAATCTATCGTACCATCGTGCAATTGGACGATCCGAAAAGTCATTGCCAGACCGATGCCGGAACCCTTTTCTTTGGTGGTGAAGTAGAGCCGGAAGATCTTTTCGCGAAGGTCCGGGGGGATGCCAGGACCGGTATCGCTGATCCGAATTTCCGCGAGGTCCTCGCCGGCGGAGGATTCGAAGCGCAATTCGCCACCGTCAGGCATGGCCTGCATGGCGTTGACGACGATATTGAGCATGGCCTGCTTGAGCAGGTCGCGATCGATACGCACACCCACGCCATCGGCCTCCTGGCCAAGGGTTACTTTGATTCCGGACGCTTCGGCCTGTGGCTGCGCCAGTTCTAAGACTTCATCCAGCAGGACGTTAACGGGGACCGTTTCGAGCCGCAGTTCCATTGGCCGCGTGAAATCGAGAAAGGTCTTCACGACGCGATCGAGCCGCAGGATTTCCTTAGAAATGATCTCCATTTGCGGGATGACGTCCGTATCGCCGCGGGAAAGCTTCGCTTTGGCTACTTCGACATGAATCAGGATTGCGTTGAGGGGGTTTTTGACTTCATGGGCGACGCCGCTCGATACCTGGCTAATGGCGGCGAGGCGGTCCGCAGTTTCCAATTCGCGGCCGAGTTTGCGCTGGACTTCGGGGTCGCGCAACCGAACGAGCAGACCGCTTCCGGTAGAGCCGGGAATCGATTCCAGCAAGTCGACCGAGAGCAGAACGACCGAAGCCCCGCCGCCTTCGTGCGGCACCGGTACGCGACGATTGCGAACGACGCGGCCCGTCTGCGCGGCCTGCGCGATGAGCAAGCCGAGAGGGGTGTTGGGCGGAAAGATTTGGACGATAGGGAGGCGAATGAGATCGTCACGCTCCTTGCCCAGAAATCGCTCCACGGAGCCGGATGCGAACATCATGCGCAGTTCGCGGTCGAAGATGAAGACCGCGTCTTCGAGATCCAGCAGCAGGCGATCGATATTTCCGCGCAGATCCGAAACTTCGAATTCGGCCCCCCGCAAGCGCTCCGTGAGCAGGTTGACCTTGGAGAATATCACGCCAAGTTCGTCGTTCCCGGGCGAAAGATCGCCAGTCTTCGCAGGTTCGAATTTCCCACTGGCGGCGAGATCGAGCACGTGGCCTAATTGTCCCAGGCGGCGGAACGCCAGGGCAGAGACAACAAATGTCAATGCGACCGCCCCGGCGAAGAGAAATGTGGCGACCTCAGCGCTATGCCGCATTTCAGGCCAAATGGTATGGGAAAGGATGTATGACGGATCGATAACCACTCGGACCAATACCAAAACAACGTCGGCCCTGCCGAGCGGTTTTTCCATTTGAAACTGGTGCTTCTCGTGACCAGTCAGAAGGTTCCATTTATCGCGCCAACTGGAATGATTCACCAGTTCATCCAGTTCGTGGTACGGCGGAGAGGTGAGACCGATGTGGTCTAAATAGTTGTCGGCAAGGATCTGGTCATGAGGATCGGTTACTTCGATTTCGATGAGCTCATCGGATTGGCTCATCAGAGTAACGAGACGGTCGTGCAGCAGCGGGTCGCGCAGGGCTTCACGCAAGGGCTGTTGGGGGATGCGATTGAGAACGTCGGATACGTACTCCGCGGCTACGTCGCGCACCAGGGCAGCGCGGCGCTCGGCAGCGTGGAGTTCGATCTGCATAACGTTGCCGAGGTCGACCGCAGAAATAATGCCGACGATCAGGGTTTCGAGCGCCACCGCGCCCAACGTCAGCTTTGCCTGAAGGTTCATGCCCCCTTACTAGACCGTCAGCAGCAGCTTACCCGCGGTGCGGCGGCTTTCCAGATCGCGGTGCGCAGAGGCGGCATCGGCCAGAGGATAGGTGTGATCAATGCGCAATTTTAACTTGCCTTCCTCGATCCACTTGAGCACGTCTCCGGCGCGCCATTCGAGCTCCTGGCGAGTAAGCAGGTGATGCGCGAGGCTGGGGCGGGTGAGGTAGAGCGAACCTTTCGTATTTAAGATCGAGGGGTCGAATGGAGGGACGGCGCCGCTTGATTGGCCAAAAAGCGCGAGCATACCGCGAGGGCGCAGCGAACTGAGACTTTTTTCGAAAGTGGTCTTGCCGACGGAGTCGTAGACAACGTCGACGCCCTTTCCTTCGGTGAGACGGCGTACTTCGAGCTCGAAATCCTGAGTGGTGTAATTGATGGCTTCATCGACGCCGTGGTGACGCGCGATATTGGCCTTCTCCTCCGTGGAAACGGTGCCGAAAACGCGCGCGCCCAACATGCGCGCCATCTGCACGATTAAGCCCCCAGCTCCACCGGCGGCGGCGTGTACGAGGCAAGCGTCGCCGCTCTTCAACGGGTAAGTAGAGTGCGTCAAATAATGCGCCGTCATGCCCTGCAGCATGGCGGCGGCGGCGGTGTTGTAGTCGACGTGATCCGGAATCTTCACCAGCATGGCGCTGGGGACGAGAGCGAATTCGGCATACGAGCCACGCGTCATGGCGAAGGCGACGCGGTCGCCGGTTTTCACTTCGGTAACGCCTGATCCAACCGCGGCCACCTCGCCGGCGCCTTCATTGCCAAGGGTGATCGGAGCGCCCGCTTTATAGAGACCAGTGCGGAAATAAACGTCGATGAAATTGACTCCGGCTGCAGCGATTTTCACCAGCGCCTGTCCAGGACCCGGCTTGGGCGTGGGCACATCGACCACCTGCATGGCTTCCGGACCGCCGACTTCGTGAACTTGAATCTGTTTCATGGATTAGCTTCTACGAAAGGTCCTTCGGGCGTGCACAACCGATGCATAGAGTAGCAGATAAAAAAGCGTAAAAGGAAACGAAATCGCGCGGGCCAGCGTGCGCACGGCGCCGGTTCCGGCCAGTCCTGCGCGGAAAAGTACAAAGCGCCGAAACTGGCGCATGTGGCCGAAATCGAGCCAGAAAAAATCCGCGTTTTCGTTGATGATGAACACCTTCGCAGGTACCTGCCAGGCTAGAGCGAACTTCCACTTTGTCATGAGCGGCTCACCGGAACAGACGATGCCCATGACGGGATATTTTTGCGCGGTGAGCTGGCGATAGAGTTTACGGCGGCCTTCACGGCCGCGATAGTCGGCGACCCGATAAACGCGTGTACGCTCGTCGAAACCTTCGGGGCGCGCGGCGAAGCAGGAGACGATGTCGATGGGGACTTCGTCGCCGTAACCGCGGCGGAGAGCGGTGACGACGCGTTCGACGATGGATCGGGAGCCGCTTTCGATGAGAAGAATGGAACTGACATCGGGGTAGCGGCTGCGGAGAAAATAACGCACTCCTTTGAATATAGCGAGTGGAGGGCATGACCGACGGCGCGCGCCGTTTCGGGATTCGTTGCGAAGTTTAACAAGAAGCCGTTCGGGCCAATTCTATGAACTGGCATGGCGGTTAAGCGGCAGGGGGCGAAACGCTCTCCGACGAAAAGGGCGTGGCCAATCGTGTCTTTTTTAGGCAGCCATCTCACCCGGCGCTTCCGAACCGTATTCATGATTCGATTCCCTGCAATGTCCGCCGCGCACTCACAAACGATCCGTAACCCCGGTCAACCAATCGCGCTTCGTCACCGACCGATGGCCTGTCCAATGATGTTGTTGAGATACTTGCATTGAAGCAAAGCGACGTGGCGTGGCATCGCTGCCAGCTTTCAGCGCTTCCACCGCAGCGGGATACGCCGGATTCCTGGTCCACGTTCATTACTCGCGGCATCACATTTCCCGAAGCGTCGATGGCCCTGCGCAGAAAGCGTCAGGAAGACATCGCGACTATTTAAAGAAGCCGTCCCGTGGCAAGTTTCAGCTCAAAAGTACTGCTCGCTTCCTCTAGCGCTCCCCCCGGAAGCCACGAGCCGGCGCAATGCCGTATTCGTGCATTCGTTCGCAAAGCCTACGGTATCAATCGATCAGATCTTTCAGCATAGCCGGAACACCGAATTAAGATAGAGATTCGCATGGCCTCGTCCGCGTCCGCGCAGCCTCAGGTCAACCCTTGGATCGTTGCCGTCGCCGTTATGTTTGGGACCTTCATGGAGGTTCTCGACACGACGGTCGTGAACGTTTCGCTGCCGCATATTGCAGGTAATCTCTCGGCAAGCGTCGACGAGGCTTCCTGGGCTCTCACGTCTTACCTGGTTGCGAATGCGATCGTTCTGCCGATCACCGGGTGGCTCGCGAATTACTTCGGCCGCAAGCGGATCTTGATGACGGCCGTCACGGGATTCACCATCGCCTCGGTACTCTGCGGACTCGCCCCCAGCCTGCCCGTTCTCATCTTCTTCCGCGTGATTCAGGGCGCGACCGGCGGAGCCTTGCAGCCGCTTTCGCAAGCCGTCATGTTGGAAGCCTTTCCTCCGCAGGATCGCGGGAAGGCGATGGCCTTCTGGGGCCTCGGCATCGTCGTTGCGCCCATGCTTGGACCGGTACTGGGCGGATGGTTGACCGACACTTACAGTTGGCGCTGGGTCTTCTACATCAACCTTCCCGTGGGCGCGGCGTCCATCATCATGACGCGGCTCTTTATCTTCGACCCCCCCTACATTCGGCGTACTAGCAGCAGCGTCGATTATTGGGGAATCGGCTATCTCGCGCTAGGCATCGGCGCGCTGCAGGTCGTGCTCGACAAGGGCCAGGAGGATGACTGGTTCGGCTCACACGCCATCGTCGCCTTAACGATCGCCGCCGCTGTCGGCATCGTCCTGTTCATCATGCGCGAACTGATGGCCGCAACCCCGGTGGTGCATCTCAGCGTTTTCCGCGATCGAACCTACAGCGCGGGAGTGTTTCTTATGACGGTGCTGGGCTTCGTGCTCTACGGAAGCCTGCTGCTGGTCCCCATCTTTCTGCAGACGCTGCTCGGATATCCTGCGCTCGAAGCGGGCATTGCGATGGCTCCACGCGGACTCGGCTCGTTTCTCATGATGCCGCTCGTCGGCGCGATTATGGGGCGCTTCGATCCGCGCAAGGTGCTTGCGGTTGGATTGGTTGGCGGCGCATGGTCCCTTTACGCGCTCTCCGAACTGAACCTGAATGCCGGATATTGGGACATCTTCTGGCCTCAGTTTATTCAAGGCGCGGCGCTCGCGCTGCTTTTTGTTCCACTAACGACTGCAACCATGAATGCGATTCCCAAGCAGGCAATGGGCAATGCGACCAGCATGTTCAACCTGATGCGCAACGTAGGCGGCAGTATGGGGATCGCCGCCGGAACCACGTACCTTGCGCGCCGCGAACAGATTCACCTCGCGTTTCTGGGGGCGCACGTGTATGCAGGCAACCCGAACACGCAAGCCATGATCACCGGCGTTCAGGCAAGAATGATGGCGCACGGAGCCGACATGGTTACTGCCAAACACCAGGCCTACGAAGCCGTGTGGGGCATGGTGCAACAGCAGTCCGCGATGCAAAGCTTTGTCGACACTTTCCGCGGACTAGGCGTCGTATTTCTGTTAGTCCTGCCGTTCCTGCTATTCATGAAACGGCCTGCGCATCGCGGCGGTCCTGGCGCGGGCATGCATTAACCACGCGGTTTTGCTAATTGCGAAGTAAGCCCCGGATCTTGTAAAGAAGTTCATCCGATTCGACCGGCTTCGATAACACCCCGTGGGCTCCCAATCTTTGAGCAAGGCCCAAATCGTTCGCGCCGCCCGCCTCTGCCATCGCGAGGATACGAACGGCGGGGTAGCCCGGCGCAGAGTCCGAATCATTTCGAGGCCGCCTTTTCAGACGCGCAACCGAGCGGAATGCACCACCTGTTAACCTGAAGCTTCCACGCACCTATGCTTGAAAAACTGCTGACGGAACAGTCGAATCCGGCCTCTGCGCATATCGATAAGCTACCGACCGAAGAGATGCTGCGCGTCATCAATAGCGAAGATCGCAAGGTGGCGGAGGCGGTGGGGCGCGAAGTTCCCGCGATTGCGCGGGCGGTGGATGCAATTGCGGCAGCGTTCCGCGATAGCGGGCGACTGTTTTATATCGGCGCGGGCACGAGTGGGCGGCTGGGCGTGTTGGATGCATCGGAATGTCCTCCGACATTCGGCGTGTCGCCTGATTTGGTGCAAGGGATTATCGCGGGCGGCGAAGCGGCGCTGAGCAGAGCGACGGAGACGACCGAAGACGACCCTGCGATTGGCGCGCGCGATTTGACGGCGCGCGGGTTCACGCAAAAGGACGTGCTGGCGGGCTTGGCAGCAAGCGGACGGACGCCTTATGTGCTGGGCGCGATCGCCGAGGCGAAGCGATTGGGAGCAACGACGATTGGCATTAGCTGCACGCCGGATTCGGAATTGGCGCGCGCAGTGGAGATTGCGATTACGCCGCTTGTAGGACCTGAAGTGATCGCGGGATCGACGCGATTGAAAGCGGGCACGGCGCAAAAACTGGTCCTCAACATGCTTACTACAGGTGCGTTCGTTCGCATGGGATACGTTTACGGCAATCTGATGGTGAATGTGCAGCCGAAGAATTCGAAACTGCGCGACCGCGCGCGCCGCATCATCATGCAGGCGACTGGCGTGGACTATGAACGCGCCGGCGAGTTGCTGACGGACGCCGGCGACAACGTATCCGCGGCAATTCGGAAAGGGATGAATGGATAAGTTCGTGATAACCGGCGGGGCGCCATTGAAGGGCGAGATTCCCACCAGCGGGTCGAAGAATTCGGCGCTGCCAGCGCTTGCGGCCGCGTTGTTGACCGATGAACCGGTGACGCTGAGGCGCATTCCGCGCGTGCGCGACATTCGCACCATGCAGCGGCTGTTGGTGGACATCGGCACGCAAGTGGAAGAGAGCGAAGACGCGGTTCGCCTGCATACGCCGCATATTGTGAGCCCGGAAGCGCCGTACGAGTTGGTGAAAACGATGCGTGCATCGAGCCTGGTGCTGGGTCCGCTGGTGGCGCGATCGGGACGCGCCCGCGTGTCGTTGCCGGGAGGCTGCAACATTGGAGCGCGACCGATCAATCTGCATATTTTTGGGCTGGAAAGATTGGGCGCAAACATCGAGCAGGCTCATGGCTATATCGAAGCCACGGCTCCCGATGGTTTGCGCGGTTCGGTGGTGAATTTCGAGCGGATCACGGTTACCGGAACGGAAGACTTGATGATGGCCGCGGTGCTCGCCAAGGGCGAAACCGTGTTGCGCAACGCGGCGCGCGAACCGGAAGTGACGGACCTGGCCGCGCTGCTGACGAAGATGGGCGCGAAGATTGAAGGCGCGGGAACGTCCGAGGTTCGCATCCAAGGCGTGGAGAAGCTTGGCGGCGCGGACCACACGATTATCCCCGACCGTATTGAAGCGGGGACGTTCGTGATTGCGGGCGCAATCACCGGCGGCAACATTACGGTGACGGGTTGCGAGCCCGGCCATCTGGATGCGCTCGTGTCTAAGCTGCAACAGGCAGGCATCGACGTGACACAGGTAGACGCGGGGGCGGTGCAGGTTCGCGGGAACGGGAAGATCCGTTCGGTGGATATGACGACGGAAGAGTACCCCGGATTTGCGACCGATTTGCAGGCGCAGTACATGGCGCTGATGACGCAGGGCGACGGGATTGCGCTGGTGGTGGAGACGATTTTCGAAAACCGATTCATGCATGCGCAAGAACTGGCGCGCATGGGAGCGAACATTCGGATCGATGGGCGCAACGCGATGGTGGCAGGGCCGCGGGAATTGACGGGCGCGGGAGTAATTGCGTCCGACCTGCGAGCTAGCGCTTCGCTGGTGCTGGCCGCGCTGGTGGCCAAGGGTGAAACCGTGATCGACCGCGTGTATCACATCGATCGCGGCTATGAGAGGATCGAAGAGAAACTGGCGCGAGCGGGCGCCAAAATTGCGCGCGTGGAGTAGAGATGAAACACAGCCCGGAATTTTTAAATTTAGTAAACGACGCGAAGAGCCGCGTGAAAGAGATCGACCTTGCGGGTTATCAGAAGATGAAAGCCTCGGGCGAAGATCATTTGCTGATCGATACGCGTGAAGATAACGAGTGGGCCGCGGCGCACGTGAAGGGCGCGATGCATTTGAGCAAAGGCATTATTGAGCGCGACATCGAAGACAAGGTGCCTGATAAGAACGCGACGCTGGTGCTCTATTGCGGGGGCGGCTTCCGCTCCGCGCTGGTGGCTGACAATCTGCAGAAGATGGGCTACCGGAATGCGATTTCGCTGGATGGCGGGTGGCGCGCGTTGAAGGAGTCCGGGATCGAGTTGGAGTAGAGGGTTGCGCGCTCAAGCGCCGTTGACTTGCGGGTTGGGAGCACCGGCGCTCACCAATTCGACGAAGTCAACGCGCCAGAACTGAATTGGCGCGCGACGCCGAACAGTTACCTGATTTGTCCGTTGGATCTGCCGCTCTCGCTGGCTTACTGAGCGACGCAGATCGGGACGTTCTCGGCGCCCTGGGCTGTAGTCACCGTCACGAATCCATTCGAGCGGACAGCGGGATCGGGGCCGCTCAGCCGACATGCGACAGGTGTCTCAAATGAGGATGGGATCGGGACATTCATCTGGTAAGCCCCGATCTGCCCCGGCGTGAGTCCGGCGAAGTCGATCTTGGCGGGCGTCGGATTCACAGGCTGCGTGAGGAACTGGCGCGGAACGGAGGCGCTGGCATTCAGGAACTTGTCCGTTAGCGTGACGATGAGTCGTGGCTGGCCGGGGTCGAGGACCGACAGTCCTGCGATCGCGGATTCGCCGGTGCGGGCCGCGGGCGTGGTTTGGCCTAAGCCAAAAGCGTAGATGACAATCGATTCGCCTCTTGAGGCAGGCGCGTTCGCGTCGACCGGCCGTCCGTCGCTGTGATAGGCCGCGCGGTTGCAGACGCTGTCGGGGTTCCTGTCATCCGAGATGTCACAGGACGTAAGCACGTGCGTGTTCGCGGAGACCGGCCGGATGGCGAAACTGCGGCTCGGCTGGCCGTCGGTTGTGACCTTGATTTCAGCATCCGGCGCGTTGAAACCGCCCGGGCCAAGCACCGAAGCGGCAACTTCGAAAGGAACCTGCAGACGAACGGATGTGAGGTAACAGTCGGGCGGCGCCGCATCACACTCTCTTTCCTGACGCACCGATACTAAGGGGACTTGCAGCGGCCCATTCAGGCCGGTTTGAGAGACGCTCAGCGAAAGGCCTGCCAGAGTGTTCGGTAGGGGAGTTACCTTCGCATCGCCTGCGCGCAGAGAACCATCCGGCAGTGGCGCGATGCCCCGAAAAAAGAGCGTCATCAGTTGGCCCGGAGCAACAAGGAAAGGCGCGGGCTTCGAGTAACCCGCGCCGGTCAGCACAGCGCCGCTCTGCGCATTACCCGCGGACGACGAGAGCAACGCAGCTCCCGAAAGGAACAGTAAATGTATTCGTGTCTTCATACCAGATCTAACGCAAACGGTTCTCGAAACGACGGTGGAGGATTGGCAGAACAGTTGTAAAACTGTGGAGCCTCTTGTTGGTTGGCATCGAGGCGGCATTCGCGTAGGCGCAGAGGCGCGTTGTTATACTCGAATTTCCGTGTTCCATTCCATTGAAAAGCAAATTGCGAGCGCCTTCGCTGCGCATATACAGGTCCGCTATGGCATCGATCTGGCAGTGGTGATCGAGCAGCCGCGGCAGAGCGAGTTTGGCGAAATGGCCGTGCCCGCGGCGTTCCAGCTTGCGAAGCAATTAAAGCAGGCGCCGAAGAAGATCGCGGCGGAGATCGTGGAAGATATCGGGGCGTTGCCCGGCGTGCGCTCGATGGAAGTGGCGGGCAACGGCTACATCAACATCCGCCTGGATCGCGCGGCTTATGCTCTGTCGCTTTTTGGCGAGGGCGCGGAGAGTGCGGCTGCGAGCGGCGAGAAGATCATCGTCGAGCACACGAACATCAATCCCAACAAAGCGGCGCACATTGGGCACCTGCGCAATACCACGTTGGGCGACACGTTTGTGCGCATGCTGCGGTCACGCGGGCAGCGCGTGGAGGTGCAGAACTATATCGACAACACGGGCGTGCAGGTAGCGGACGTGGTGGTGGGGTTTGAGCACCTGGAAAAGAAGACGGCGGCGGATGTTCGCGCGCTGTTGACGGACCCTGCGGTTCGATTTGATTATTACTGCTGGGATCTGTACGCGCGCACTTCGGCATACTACGCAGATCATGCGGAGGCGCTGGAATGGCGCGCTGCGACGTTGCACGCGATTGAAGCAGGCACGGGCGAGACAGCGGAGTTGGCGCACCTGGTGGCGGATGCCGTAGTGCAGGCGCATCTGAAGACGATGGCGCGCATTGATGTGGAGTACGATGTGCTGCCGCGCGAGAGCGAGATTCTGCACCTGAAGTTTTGGGCCTCCGCGTTTGAACTGTTGAAGCAGCGCGAGGCGATTTACCTGGAGACGGAAGGGAAGAATTCCGGCTGCTGGGTGATGCCGGGGCTTTCGGAAGAAGGCAAGGTGATCGTGCGGTCGAACGGCACGGTCACATATGTCGGCAAAGACATCGCGTATCAGCTTTGGAAATTTGGGCTGCTGGGGAAGGATTTTTT
Source organism: Bryobacteraceae bacterium (assembly GCA_036268375.1). Taxonomy (GTDB): domain Bacteria; phylum Acidobacteriota; class Terriglobia; order Bryobacterales; family Bryobacteraceae; genus PALSA-243. The sequence continues at coordinate 35,198 of DATAUH010000063.1, forward strand.
CTACCGGCCGTTTCAGGTTTATCCCGACGGGCGCACGCTTTGGATTACCACGGATGAGGCGAACCAATCGGGACAGCGGTTCGGACATGGCGATCGCGTGTATAACGTGATCGACACGCGGCAATCGTACTTACAAGATGTCGTGGTGGCGGGGCTGCGCGGCTTGGGCTACAACGAGCAGGCAGACCGGTCGGTGCATTTTTCGTATGAGATGGTGGCGCTTTCGCCGCGCTGCTGCGCCGACCTTGGCATTCCGCTTTCGGAAGAGGACAAGAAGCGGCCGTACGTGGAGGTATCGGGGCGCAAAGGATTGGGCGTGAAGGCGGACGATCTGCTGGACAGCCTGATTTCGAAGGCGCTGGAAGAGGTGGCTTCGCGCCACACGGAAGAGCCGGCGGCGGAGCAACGGGCGGTGGCGACACAGATTGCGGTGGCGGCGCTGCGCTATTTTCTGCTGAAGTTCACGCGCAATACGGTGATCGCGTTCGATCTGCAGGAAGCATTGAGCTTCGAAGGCGAGACCGGACCGTACGTGCAGTATGCCGCGGTGCGTGCGCGCAAGATTTTGCTGAAGTTTGAAGAACGCGGCGAGAAGATTCCGGATTTCGCAAGCGAGTTGGGCGCAGCGGAGATGGGGCGGCAACTGGAATCGGAGGATTTCTGGCAGATGTTGCTAGCGGCGTCGAAGGCCGATTCAGCGATCGACGCGGCGGTCACGGCAGGAGAGCCGGCGCATGTGGCGCGCTACGCATTCCAACTGGCGCAGGCGTTCAGCAACTTCTACCAGAAGTATTCGATCATTCACGAAGAGAATGCGGAACGGAAAGTATTCCTGCTTTGGATGACGGATTTCTTCCGGCGTCAACTGGAGCGTACGGCGGGAATCCTGGGGATTCAGATTCCCGCGTACATGTAAGTTCGAAGCTAATTTTCAGTGGGATTCTTTTCGGCGTGGTCGACAACGATTACGTCGAGCGGGGATTTGCGGGGTTCCAGGCGAAGCCCCGAGGCGAGGAGCGCGCTGGCGAGCGATTCGCCGACGTCGGCCATTGCCATGCGCTCCACTTCAGGCTGCAGCGTCACGCCGGCGGTGATGGCGGAGCGGATCAACATGCCGCGGTAATCTTCCGGCGAAAGCGAGAGCTCGATATCGTAGATGCCGGTGAGATTGGTCTGGTCTATGACGGGGCGATCGAGGAAACGCGCCAGAACGTCGGCCATTCGAGCGGTGGTCAGCCGCTGTGCTTTCAATTTGCCATCGGCAAACGAGAACGATGCCCCGCCATCCAGGCTGACGAAAACGCCTTGCGCGGAACCGGTAGCGGTAACCGAGGTGGACGGTTTGGCCAGGTCGCTGGCCTTCAGACCATCCAGATTCGATTCCTTCAATTTGGACCCGCTCTTGGCCTGCTCCAGCGCGTAGACGGGGAATTCTTTCTTCACGCGGTGGAACTTCAGGCCGAAGCGATCGACCAGCAGATTCTGCAGCATGTCGTTGACCTGTTCGCGCGTTGCGCCTGCAGGTAGTTTCGCCGAGATGTTGTAGCGTGTGGAAGCGATCCAGTCCGGGCCTTCGACCTGGTAATCTTTGACGCGATATGCAATGCGAATGTAGTCTTTCAGCGACCACGCCGTGCAGTTGACCTGCGCGCCATCTACGCGCATTCCAATGTGCGCGTTGTCGGTGATGGCCGGCGACGGCTTTATGGAGGCTACTTCAAACTCAAGCCGTGAGGGGGCGGGCGCCGTCTGCGCATAGAGCACGCAGGCCACGAGCGTCAACGGCAGAATACGTAAAACGGTCATAAATTTGTATACGCAAGAAGGACGAAAAAGATCCGCCCTTCTTAGCGTAGCCGACCGTAGATACGCGAGTCTACTTGATCTCGCCTTTCAAAACTTCGATTGCCTTTTCGACCTGGCGATCGTGACCGGCGATAAAATCCGGCGGAGTGTTATCGATGACGAAGTCCGGAACAACGCCGTAGTTTTCCATGTCTTCTCCGCGCGCGGTAGTAACACCGGATCCCGGCGTGCGAAGCGTTTCACCATCGAGAAGAGTGAACGATCCGGTACCAATGACGGCGCCATAAGTCGGCATACCCACGAGCTTGCCGAGACCGAGAGCGCGGAAACCATCGGGGAACATTTCGGCATCGCTTGCAGAGCGTTCGTTTTGCAGAACTACCATGGGGCCGAAGAACGCCTGCGCGGGACGCCGCACGTCGATGGAATCGCGGCCGCGCGTGGTCTGATACGGCTTGCGCTGATTCAGAATTTCGAGCAGCTCCATATCGATGCCACCGCCTCCATTGAAACGCTCGTCT
>DATAUH010000064.1:0-4322 GCA_036268375.1 Bryobacteraceae bacterium
GTAAGTATATGCTTACGCAAAAGGCCGGTCAAGAGAATTTTCGGTCGTTTATTTGGCAGTGAAACGGCCAACCGGGCACGGGAACACAGGGACACACGCTGTAGATATCTGGGCATGCAGCGCCCGGATAAGAAGCGTGGACGAAAAAACGAACTGCCTCAGCTACTGGGTTGCGATTTCGGGCCCGTTTGGCGATACCACTCAATTGTGGTGGCCAAACCTTCTTCGAGCGGTATCTTCGCGACGAATCCGAAGTAGCGCTCGGCGCGCGAACCATCCAGCGCACGCCGCGGCTGTCCATTGGGTTGACTCGCGTCCCATTTGATTTCGCCTTCGAACTTGCACAGCTTCGCGATCATGCTTACTAAGTCGTGGATCGATACTTCGCCTGCTGCGCCCAGATTTACAGGTTCCGGGCCGTCGTAGAGTTCTCCAGCCAGCGCCAATCCCTCAGCGGCTTCGGGCGCGTAGAGAAATGCGCGCGTTGCCGAACCGTCGCCCCAGCAGGTGATCGAATCGTCACCGCGCTCTTTCGCTTCCAGGCATTTGCGGATCAGCGCCGGTATCACATGTGAACTCCGCAGGTCGAAATTGTCGCGCGGGCCGTACAGGTTCACCGGCATCAGGTACACGGCATTCATGCCATACTGCCGACGGTACGTTTGACATTGAATCAGCAGAGCCTTTTTCGCAATGCCGTACGGCGCATTGGTTTCGTCCGGGTAGCCATCCCAGAGCGAATCTTCCCTGAACGGTACGGGCGCGAACTTCGGATAGGAGCAGGTAGTACCGGCCACGATCGTCTTCTCTACGCCGGTTTTGCGAGCAGCCTCAATCAACTGAACGCCCATAACTGCGTTTTCATAGAAGAAGCGCCCCGGGTTTTCGCAATTGGCGCCGATTCCGCCAACCACGCCAGCAAGATGAAAAATTATCTCCGGCCGCGCATCCGCAAAAAGCTTGTCGATACCCGCAGCCGTTGTCAGATCGTAGTCGCGCCGGCGTGGAATGAAGATGTCCGTGCAGCCGCGGCGACGCAGTTCCTCAACCAGAAAGGAACCCAAAAAACCGGCCCCACCCGTGACACAGATCCGTTTTCCCGTCAATTTCACGACTGCGTCTCTGTGGCGACAGATTTTAACTCGCCCGACGCGCGGTCCGAGAGGGCGGCCATCTCCGCGTCCACCATGATCGCGACCAGGCCGCGGAACCCCAGCTTATGCCTCCAGCCCAACTCGGCGTGCGCGCGTCGCGGGTCCGCCTCCAAGGCGTCTACTTCGGCCGGCCGCAGATAACGCGTATCACTCTCGACGTACTCCTTCCAATCGAGATCTAGATGCTCGAACGCTAATTCGAGAAACTCGCGCACTGTGTGCATTTCGCCGGTTCCGATTACATAATCGCCGGGTTTTTCCTGTTGCAGCATGCGCCACATCGCTTCCACATATTCGGGCGCGTAGCCCCAGTCGCGGCGCGCGTCCAGATTGCCCAGATAGAGCTTCTTTTGCAGGCCGAATTTGATGTTGGCCGCTGCGCGGGTAATCTTTCGCGTCACAAATGTCTCGCCGCGACGTGGCGATTCGTGGTTAAACAGTATGCCGCTGCAGGCAAACAGGCCGTAACTTTCGCGGTAATTTACCGTGATGTTGTGGGCGAACATCTTGGCGCAGGCATACGGGCTGCGCGGATGAAATCGCGTATCTTCGTTCTGCGGCGGCGGCGCGGACCCGAACATTTCGCTCGAGGAAGCCTGGTAAAAACGGCAGCGGACGCCGGTCTCCCGTATGCCCTCCAAAAGCCTCAGCGCCCCATTGCCGGTAACGTCGGTCGTATATTCAGGGACATCGAAACTGACGCGCACGTGGCTTTGCGCAGCGAGATTGTAAACTTCGTCCGGTTGAACGGCATGCAACAGTTTCCAAAGGCTGCTCGAGTCCGCCATATCGGCGAAATGCAGCCGGAAACGGCTCCCGTATTCGTGAAGGTCGGTGTAAATCCCGTCCAGTCGGTCCGTATTGAAGCTGCTGGAACGCCGCTTTAAGCCGTGAACTTCATACCCTTTCTGTAAAAGCAGTTCTGCTAAATAAGAGCCATCTTGGCCCGTCACGCCAGTGATGAGAGCACGTTTCATGATTTCGCCGCGAGTTTTTTGGAATGGGTGAGGATTTTTACTCTACGCACGCTCTAACTAATGGGCGCGACAATCCCCCTCAAGATGAGTCATGGTAGCACGTTGCGCGAGGTCCGTCCCCGCGCTCGAGGCTCCAGTTCGAATCTGCGAGGCCATGTTGGCAGCCCACGAAAAAAGTCCTGCGAGCGGTAGTCGAAGCAACTGAGGGAAGGCTCAAATCCGGCTTGCGGACGTCGAGAGCTTTGCTAGAATAGAGTTTTCCGTTTTGGGACGTCGTCTAACGGTAAGACTGCAGACTCTGGATCTGCGTATCGGGGTTCGAATCCCTGCGTCCCAGCCATTCACTCTCGAACATCTCCTAAATTTCCGAAGACCTTACTTGAGCCTGTTGTGGAGCTCAGCGGTCCTCGCGTTGGACGAACGAGACATTCGTTCCGGAACCAAGTGGTCGATCGATGTCCCCGGTGATCTGGATCGAGCTTACGATTCTTCGACGGAGGCGTGGCGGACGATTCAAGGATGGAAGCAACGAACATCATTCGCAAGGGCCAGATAAAGTAGTTAGTGCAGAACGACCGCGCCGGCCAATCGAGGTAGGTAGAAGAGCTTTCAAAATTGCAACACCACCCCCCGCCACGACGTCTTCCGCTCACCAGACTGCAGTTGACGAAGATGGTCTCGTAATCGGGATCAGCCCAGGTCCGCCATGCTTTATGTGCGGAGTACCGCGAGGTGACCACCGCGGTCCGATCTGCCTACCCGCAGTCGAACCGCGATGATCGTTGTGATGCATTGGGCCATCGGCCGCCGTGTTAGTAGCTCTTTGAATAGCTACGGCGCCTGCTCTCATAGATCAGGACGAGAGCGATTCCAAAGGCGAGTGCTGACCACGACGATGGCTCAGGCGCCGCTGCGGCCCCGATCGTGATATTGCCGGATGAAAACGTCTGGATGGGGACGTCGATTCCCTGATCGTCGGCTAGACTGGTGGTTGGGAAAGCCACCAGTGTGGCTGGAAAAACGCCCGAACCTGCCCCCGGCGCCACATCAAACAGCAGATGCCCAAGGCCGACAGTCGATCCGGATGCGATGCTAGCGCCGTTGAACGAGATGTCGAAAAGGTCCGATGCCGTCAGAGCTTGACCGCTTGAGATTGTGATATCTGGTCCGAAGAGAGAGTCGCCGGCGAAGATATAGGGCGTCAAGGTCGAGACGTTAGCTCCCGTAAAGCTAATTCCGGAATTGGCTGTGGTAACTCCAAAACTGAATGCTCCAATTGTGACGGCAGAGGGACCAGTGTTGCTGAGCTCTACGTCCAACCCATTCCCGGATGAGCCTGCGCTGACGGTTACAGATTGTGTCGATACGATGAGATCAGCGCGCGCTTCTGGCAGCGAGACGAATGCGGCAATTCCAATTAGGAAGAGCGTAGTGAGAATCCGGCCCAGACCTGCAAATCGATATATAAGCGTCATATCTTCTCCTATGTTCTCGTTTCTACTGTAAGGAAGTCCCGATTCGCGCGCGCACAATTTGTAAGTCATTGATGTCTATTGTCCCGTCTCCGTTCAAGTCGGCGAACAGGTTGTAGGGCGTCACACGCGCGTTACCGACACTTGCGAGGTCCGCTGCGCTGACAGAGCCGTCATCATTGAAGTCGCCCCAGAGAACCTTTAAGCCTCGCGTGTATCCCGCGCCTGCGCCCAAAGAGACGCCGTTTGCATCGCTCAGGGCGTTGGCGCCGCTGCCGGCAAGTGTAGCAACGATATTACCCACGCTGACGGGGGTGAATCTCCATGTGAGCGTGTTCGTTCCCACGCCGGCAAGTGACGTTGGCGTCAAGCCTCCTAAGCTGTTTATATTGCCACTCACCACAGGGCGGGAAAATACCACCTCAACACCGGCAACTTGCCATGGTAACCGTACGCGAGTGTTACTCGCGGCTGCCACGTCATAGCTCATCGTTCCGAAGAGAACGCGGAACGACACTACGGTGAGCGGCGCGACAACTGTGAAGCCGCCGGTCAGAGTGGCAACTTCGCCACCGGTAGTCAGCGTTACCGTTCGCGCACCCAGCGCCGCGTTGTTCTGCACCGTGATATTCGCCGTGGCGGTGGTGGGGCTGTGAACGGTGAGGCTATTTACGGTGATGTTGGCGCCAAAGTTCGCCACCGTCGTCCCTTGTACGAAG
>DATAUH010000065.1:0-9503 GCA_036268375.1 Bryobacteraceae bacterium
CGCGTGTCGCGCGAAGGCCAGGCATTCGTCCACCAGACGTCGGCCCAATCCGGAGCCGCGAGCCTCCGGCGAAACCAGCAGCAGCCGCAACTTTGCGACGCGCTCGCTCTTGCGAACCAGAAATATGCAGCCGACGCGCTCGCCATTCCGTTCGGCAATCCAACACCGCTCGCGTGTCGGATCGAAGCTGGTCACAAAGTCCGCCGCGATCTTGGCTACCAAGGCCTCAAAACGCTCATCCCAGCCGTATTCCTGGAAGTAGAGTTCGCCATGACGCTGCACCACCCAGCCCATATCACCGGGACGGTGAGAGCGCAGCCGGATTTCGGTCCGGTCCGCGTCCGTTCCGCCCAGGATTGATTGCGCGGCGGCAAGCGCCTCTACCAATTGCAACTGCCGCGCGTGCGGCAGTGGCCGCAGGAGCGCGGCGGCTTCCGCATGCGACCGGTGGTCGAGCACCGCGAATTGGTCGCGGCCCTTCTTGGTGAGCGAAAGCCGGCGCTCGCGGCTGTCTGTGGGAGAAACGGTACGGCTGAGCAGGCCCGCTTTCGACAGCCGCTTGACGATACGGCTCAAATAGCCTGGATCCAGATTCAGACGCTTGCCAATAACGGCCGCGGCAGGACCATCCGAGTGGGAAATTTCGTAGAGAACACGCGCTTCGGCGAGCGAAAAGCGGCTTTGCAGCAATCCCTCTCCAAGCACGCCGATCTTTTCGGTGTAGAAGCGGTTGAAACGCCGCAAATCTTCCGCGCGCGCGTCGATGCCGGGCATAATAGTTGACAGTGTCAACTATTTACGCGCAAGTGTCAATGCACGAGCGACAAAAGTGTTGAGGCTCTCGACCGGCATATACTAGTCTGGAAATATGGAGACAGTACGCCGCGGCTTGGCCCGCCTAGGGCGATTGGAGTGGGCGTTCATCATCTTTACCCTCTCTTTCCTGGTCGCGTATAACGTCGGCGTGACGCTCATTACCAGCATTTTAGGCATCGTTGGGATCGGTTTGGGAATCGCTCTCGCCATACGTCTGGCGCGCCGAGGCATGAAAAAGGCCATCTGGCGGCTGCGCAATCGATTAATCGCCGCGTACCTCTTCATTGCCGTCGTGCCGGTAGTTTTGATCACGGCTTTGCTGGGACTCGCGGGCTACGCAGTGATCGAACAGATGTCGATCTACCTCGTAAACCGCGAATTGGACCATCGCGAAACCTCATTGCTGCGGCAGGCGGAGGCGAGCGCGCATTTCCCTATGCGCGACCAGGAAAACGCCATCAACCGGTTTCGCATGACAATGCGCAACGTCTTTCCGGACGCGCATATTCTGGTGACCGGACGCGAACAACTGCGGTATCCCCAGGATTCGGAACTGACGCACCCTCCGCAGGCATGGACGCAATACGAGCGCGCCACCGGCGCCGAGCACTCCTCCGGTCTGGTAATCAAAGACGGCAAGCTGTTCGTATGGGCGCACGTTTTGGCCGCGGATAACGAAGTGACAGTGCTGGCTCCGCTGACGCCCGAGATGCTGGGTGGCTTTGTGCCCGGCCTGGGCGATGCGACCTTCCGGCCAATTATGGGGCACGCGCGCGAATCGCATCTTCCGCCGGCGGTGAATCCGTTTGATTTTCGCGTGAATGGGCTGTACCCGGTTTTGGCCCCGCATTGGAACTCGCCGAAAAAACAGGAGCGACTCTACCTGTGGGTGGACACGCGGCTCTCTTCGGTGATGAGCATTGTGTTCGGCCAGAAGTTGGAGTGGGGCGAAGCCGTGCTGGACGGTCTGATCGTCTGCGCGGTGTTGTTTTTCATCGTGGAATTGGCGTCGTTGATTGCGGGCGTGCAACTAAGCCGGAGCATCACCGGCGCCGTGTATGAACTCTACGAAGGCACGCAGCACGTGAAGGAGGGTGACTTCGGCTATCGCGTGCCGGTAAAGGGCAGCGACCAGTTGGCGGATCTGACTTCCTCGTTCAACACCATGACGGAGAACCTTTCGAAGCTAATCGTGGTGGCGAAAGAAAAGGAGCGGTTGGAATCCGAGCTCGAAATTGCGCGCGAGGTGCAATCGAATCTCTTTCCGAAGAACGCTCCACTGGCGAAAAACCTGGAGCTTCGCGGCCTTTGCCAGCCGGCGCGCGTGGTCTCCGGCGATTACTACGACTTCATGGTCATGCCGCATATGCTGGGCTTCGCGATTGGCGATGTGGCCGGCAAAGGCATCTCGGCAGCGCTTCTGATGGCGACGATTCAATCCACGATGCGTACGCAATTGACGCCAACCAACGGCAGCGGACCGGCGCTTTCGACGGCCAATCTGGTAGAGGCGCTGAACCGGCAGCTCTACGCGACGACCTCGCCCGAAAAATATGCGACGTTCTTTTTGGGGCTGTTCGACGAAGATACCAGCGCGCTGATGTATACGAATGCGGGCCATCTTTCGCCGATGCTGCTGCGCGGCTCTCACGTGCAAGAACTGGAGCCGACGGGAACCGTTGTGGGCGCGTTCGCAGTGGCCCGATACGAGGAGCAGACGGTGCAGATGGAGCCGGGAGACGTGCTGGTGGCCTACACCGACGGAATTGTGGAGCCGGAGAACGAATACGACGAGATGTTCGGTGAGCAGCGCTTGCAGGATTTACTGGTGAAGTTTGAAAACACCGGTTCAGACGAGTTGATTGCGCGAACTTTGGAAGCCGTGCGGCAGTGGGCGCATTCACCCGAACAACAGGACGATATGACGATGATTGTGGCCAGGCGCCTATGAAGATTCTGACGGCGGCGGAGATGCGCGCGGTGGATCAGCGGACCATTGAAGCCGGAATTCCGGGCATTGTTCTGATGGAAAACGCGGCGGCGCGCGTCATGGATCTGCTGCTGGAACAATTTTCCCCGATAGAAGACCAGCGAATCCTGATTCTGTGTGGAAAAGGCAATAATGGCGGCGACGGAATGGCGATTGCGCGCCAGTTGCACGTGCGTTTTCCGCGCGCTGCGGTGCAGGTGGAGTTTTTCGCGAATCCGGAAGAGTTCACGGGCGATGCCGCAGCCAATTACAAGATGCTGCAGGTTGCGGAGGCGCTAGGGCAGGAAGAATTGCAGCCGTCGCCCACGCTGGTAATTGATGCGCTGCTGGGGACCGGCGTCACTGGGCCGGCGAAGGGACGCGCGCTCGAGGGCATACGCAAGATCAACTCGCTCGTGACAAATAGCGGCGCGAAGGTGGTGGCCGTGGACATCCCGTCCGGCATGCCGAGCGATTCCGGAGATCCAACGGGCGAGTTTGCGCACGCGGATTACACGGTCACCTTCACGGCTCCGAAGCCGTGCCACGCGCTGGCGCCGAATTGCGATCACATTGGCGAGTTGCGAGTAGGACAGATCGGTTCGCCGGAGTCGTTCTACTCGGATGTGAAGCTCGAGCTGTTGGAGCCATCGATGTTTCGCGAACTGCTGGAGCCGCGGCCGCCAGCGGGCCATAAGGGCACCTTCGGACACGCGCTGATCGCAGCTGGTTCCGTCGGAAAAACCGGCGCGGCGATCATGTGCGGGACAGCAGCGTTGCGTGCAGGAGCGGGGCTGGTGACGGTGGCTTCTGATGTCTCGGTATTGGGCCACATCACTTCCCACACGCCGGAGCTGATGACGACGACGGTGCAGAATTTCTTGAGCGAGTCGAAGGGCAAGACGGTACTCGCGATGGGACCAGGCTTGGGCCGCGATGGGGAAACGGAATCGTTGGTGCGTGGGGCCGCGAAGCAGTTTGAAGGACCCATGGTGATCGACGCGGATGCGCTAACCGGCGAGATTCGCGGTGAAGGCCGTGTGCGCATACTGACTCCGCATCCCGGCGAAATGGCCCGCATCAGCGGCAAGAGCGCGCAAGAGATTGCGAAGGATCGCATCAGCGTTGCGCGCGACTTCGCGACGGCCCATGAAGTGATTCTGGTGTTGAAAGGCCAGCGGACGGTGATTGCCTTGGCGGACGGGCGCGTCTGGATCAATCCGACGGGAACACCTGCGATGGGAAAGGGCGGATCGGGCGACGTGCTGACCGGATTCATCACAGGCTTGGTTTCGCAGTTTCCGAAACAGCCGGAGCTTGCGGTGGCAGCGGCTGTGTATCTGCACGGACGTGCGGGCGAGATAGGCGCGGAGGAGCGCGGCGACAAATGCCTGCTGGCGACGGATCTCTTCGATTACCTGACGGACGCTATGGAGGAGTGTGCGCACATTCCGGACGCAGTCTGACGCGGAGACGATTGAGTTGGGAAGGCGACTGGCGCAGGAACTGCCGGTGCGTGGCGTAGTGCTGTTGATCGGAAATCTAGGCGCGGGAAAGACAACGCTGGCGAAGGGAATTGTGGAGGGTTTGGGCGTGGCGCATCCCGACGAGGTGGCGAGCCCGACGTTCACGCTGATTCACGAATACGGCGACGGGCGCGTGTATCACATCGATCTGTATCGACTAGATGAGGCGCGCGCGGTGGAATCGCTCGGTCTGGATGAGTTATTTGAGCGCGACGCGATTACGCTGATCGAGTGGGGCGAGCGCTTCCCGGAACTCATGCCGGCATCGCGCACGGAAATTCGCATTCGCGCACTGGAAGACGACAGACGCGAGTTTGAGATGACAGAGGAGAGGGCATGAAACAAGAGGGACTGCCGTGTCTGGAGATGCTGGCGCAGACGCCCGAGATTCTGCGCAGTTTGATGTGCGAGCTTTCGGCCGGGGACGCCGCGTGGAAACCTGCGCCCGATCGATTTTCGATTGCCGAGGTGTTGGCGCATCTTTCGCACTCAGAAGGGCACGTGCACCGGGCGCGGTTGGACCGCTTGATGACGGAAGACATGCCGAGGTTTGAATCGGACGATGCGCAGATGCATTTGGATCTCTACCGCGACGCCGATGCGGAGGATTCGTTCGACCATTTCGAGGAGCAGCGGGAAACGAACCTGGAATTCTTACGCGATTTGACCGCAGCAGATGGAGAGCGGCGCGCCTTGCACGCGGAGGCCGGCGAGATCACGCTGAAACAGATGCTGCACCAATGGGTGCTGCATGATTTGGGACACGTGCGGCAGATCGCCGAGCTGGTGCGAGCGCGGAAGTATCTGGCGGGCGCAGGTCCGCTGGGGCCGGAGTTCCGATTGAAACCTTGAGACAGGGCTTCGCCCTTGAAATCCTTCCGGATTTGGGAGTCAGAAGAGACAGAAGTCAGGAGAAAGTCGGGTACCAGATGTCAGCTGGTCTGCGTCGATGGCGCGCGAAGGCTGGAGAGGAACCCGCGCTCCGGTTTGGCGTCGGTGGGTTCTCCGCGTTCACGGCGGTAGACGGCAAGGATCAGGCTTTCGTCGTAATCGATCGCCCGCGCGTACTGCCGGATATAGCTGGTGTCGTAGATGCCGCCGGGCAGCTTGCGGAAATCGCCGCGTTCGATGGCGTCTAGGGCCCGGATGCTGATTTTGGTGGAATTGGCGATCTGCTCCAGCGTGATGCCACGATTTTTCCGGATCGCGGCGAGGCCTAAAACGCTAGTCGATTCAGACATGAGCGGGTGGCTTTTAAAAGCGCACTATAACACCACTTAGGGCTCTGTTAAACTCTTTTTTTATGGACATTTGCCGACGAACTTTCGGGGCAGCGCTGCTTGCAGGCATAAGCTCGCGGGCGTTCGCTGCACCCTCGCGTCCTAAGTTATTGGTACTAATAGTCCTAGAGGAGTTAAGCGCAAATGCCCTTACGCCAGTTTCCCCGCTTTTGAGCACCGCAGGCTTTCGAAAACTTTTGGATCACGCCGCACATTTCCCGGATTGCCGGCACGCGGCGAGCACCTTTTCGGCGACAACGGTTGCAACGCTTTCGACGGGGGCGTGGCCGTCACAGCATGGAATTGTTGCGGACAAGTGGTTCGACCGAAGGGCGAAGCGAGTGGTTGTCGCCAGCGAGGAGATGCTTACCGCGACCACGCTGGCGGCGCAGGTAACGAAATCGCAGGGCGCCCGGGCCTATGTGATCGGCGACTCGACCGCGCATGCGGCGATGTTCGCGGGAACAACCAGCGCTACGGTAATCACGATGGGCAACGGGGTGCAGTTTACCGCGCGCGGAGATGCGCCGGCCTGGCTGGCGGACTTCAACTCCCAGAATTCACCCGAGAGTTTGCACAACGCGAAGTGGCAAGCGATTGGCGCAAAGCCGGATGCGCCGCCGATCCGGACGCTGACTTACGAACCGAACCATCCGGGAGACTTTCAAGCGTTGTACCGTTCGTCGTACTTTGCGCAATCGGCCCCGTTTACGCTGCTGCGCGAGTTGATGATGCGCGAGCGCCTGGGACAAGGCGAAGGCGTGGATTTCGTGACGGTGATTTCGAGCGCATCGGCTCTGCTGGGCAACGAAACGGGTTCCGGGTCTGCGCTTGGGGACCAGATGACGCTGCAGTTGGATCGCGAGATCGAAACATTGCTGGCGGATTTGGGGCGGGCGCTGGGAGAGAACGGATTCGCCTTGGCGCTCGCCGGCGGACACGGAGCGCCGCCCTTACCTGCGACGGCCGCGCGCGCACGAATGGCTGTGGACGGAGAAGCACTGGCGCACGGGGTGGTGAAATCGCTGGAAGAGAATAAGCTGGGCGGTGTGGACAAGTATGTCTATCCGTTTTTGTATCTGGATACCAGCGGATGGCGTGATCCGGAACCGATTCGCGAGGCGGCGGCGCGAGCTGCGATGGAGAATCCCGCGGTGGCAAATTTTTATACGGCTGGAGGCAGGTGTTCGACGGGAGACGAATGGCAACGCCGTTTCCGCAACAGCTTTCACGCGAAGCATTCGGGCGATGTGATGCTTTCGTACCGGCCGGAGTACGTTGAGGAGTTTGGGCAGAAGCGGGGCGTGAGCTACGGTTCGCTGTACGACTACGACGTGAGCGTGCCGCTATTTTTGTACGGCCCGCAATTTCGCGCGGGCGTGTACGAGGCGCCGGTCGAGTCAGTGGATCTGGCGCCGACGCTGGCGCGGGTGATGGGCGTCGACACGCCCTCGTCGTCGGTGGGCCGGGTGCTAGGCGAGGCGATCGTTGCCTAGCAAGGCGCTGGCGACATCGATTTGCGGAATTGAACTACGCAACCCGGTAATTGCGGCGTCGGGCACATTCGCTTACGGCATCGAATTCGAAAAACTGTTGGACCTGAAGGCGATCGGCGGCTTTGTGGTGAAGGGACTTTCGCGAGAGCCGATCCAGGGGAATCCCGAACCGCGGGTAATCGAGACGGCGAGCGGGATGATGAATTCGATCGGCCTGCAGAATATCGGTGTGCGCGCGTTCGTCAAGGAGAAACTGCCGGCATTGTCGCGATTCGAGACGCCGGTGTTTGCGAATGTTTTCGGCTACCAGGTAGAGGACTACGTGGAAGTGGCGCGCGTGCTGGAAGACCACGCGGGTTTGGAGGCGTATGAGCTGAACGTTTCGTGCCCGAACACGTGCCATGGCGGAATCTTTTTTTCCAGTGATCCGGGGTTGCTGGCGGAGGTGGTGAGCGCGGTGAAACGCGTGGCGAAGCGGCCGGTGTGGGTGAAGCTTTCGCCGAATGTGTCGGCGATTGAGCCGCTGGCGCTGGCTGCGGAGGCAGCGGGGGCAGATGGAATTTCCCTGGTGAACACGTTCATTGCGCTGGCGATCGATGCCAAGAGCCGAAGGCCGCGAATCGGGGCGGGCATGGGCGGGTTATCGGGGCCGGCGATTAAACCGATTGCGCTGCGGATGGTTTGGCAGGCAGCGAAAGCGGTGAAGATTCCGGTGATCGGGCTGGGCGGGATCGCAAGCGGCGAGGATGCGGCGGAATTTCTGATCGCGGGGGCGCAGGCGGTGCAGGTTGGGACGGCGTCGTTTTGGGACCCAGGCTCGGTGGCGCGGATTGCGAAGGAGTTGGGCGCGTTCCTGCAGCGGGAGGGAATTGCGAGCGTGCGGGAACTGGTGGGTACGCTCCGGCAGAACTGAAAAAACGAACTGGCCTGGGCCAGACAGGGGCGGAGTTTGAGAGGTGCGGCGCTTCCCGGCCCGCCCCCGGGTAAGCAAGGGCGGGCGGGGACAGTAAGGGCGATCGCTGCGATATGTGAGTGGCAGATTGTCAAAGATCTATGGCGACCTTACTCCTAGGCCTTTCGGCGAGTGAGGGTGGTCCCGTTGGAACAAAACCTTCTTTAGCCGGCTTGGGCAAGGCCGGAAATCTGAAAAAACGAACGTGCGGGGGATTGGCCCGCGATCATGCGGTTGAAAAAACGAACTCCGCCCGGTCGCTACATGCTGGCGCCGTTTAAAAACGAACCCGCGCTGGTCGCCATGCGGTGGCGCGGTTGAAAAAATGAACTCGCACCGGCGCCATGCGGCGGCGCCGTTTAAAAACGAATCCGCGCTGGTCGCCATGCAGTGGCGCGGTTGAAAAGATTAACTCGCACCGGGGCCATGCGGCGGCACCGTTTAAAAACGAACTCGCGCTGGTCGTCATGCGGTGGCGCGGTTGAAAATGAACTCGCACCGGGGCCATTGGGCGACGCCGTTTAAAAACGAACCCGCGCTGGTCGCCATGCAGTAGCGCGGTTGAAAAAACGAACTCGCACCGGTCGCCACGCGGCGGCGCCGTTGAAAACGAACTCGCACCGGTCGCCACGCGGCGGCGCAGTTGAAAACGAACTCGCACCGGTCGCCAGCCGGCTGCGCCGTTTAAAAGCGACTCGCGCCGATCGCCATGTGGCGGCGTGTCTGAAAAAACGAACTCGGGCTGGTCGCCACGCGACGGCGCCGTTTAAGAACGAACTCGGGCTGGTCGCCATGCGGCGCGGTTGAAAATGAACTCGCACCGGCGCCATGCGGCGACGCCGTTTAAAAACGAACCCGCTTTGGTCGCCATGCGGTGGCGCAGTTGAAAATGAACTCGCACCAGCGCCATGCTGTGGCGCGGTTGAAAAACGAACTCGGGCCGGTTGCCAGGCGGCGGCGCCGTTTAAAAACAAATCCGCGCTGGTCGCGAGGCGCTGGCGCGGTTGAAAAAACGAACTCGCACCCGGTCGCCATGTGGCGGCGCGGTTGGAAAGCGAACCGCGCTGGTCGCCCATGCGGTGGCGCGGTTGAAAACGAACTCGCACCGGTCGCCGGCCGGCTGCGCCCTTTGAAAGCGAACTCGCGCCGGTCGCCATGTGGCGGCGCGGCTGAAAAAACGAACTCGGGCCGGTCGCCACGGGGACGGCGCGGTTGAAATAACGAACTCGCGCTGGTGCACGTTGGCTAGTCACGGAACATCCTCCGATTCCAATATGCACCACGGGTTTTGGCCGGCGGGCCGGCCGGCAGTTAAGTCGTTGAAATCGTGTGAGAGATTTCTTGCGGGCTTTTGTGATCACGGCGGTGGCGGCTGCGCGGCGCACGTGGCGCGGCGTTCAGCCTAGGAGGCGGGCGGCGGGTTTGGCGAAGTAGGTCAGGATTATACCGGCGCCGGCACGGGTG
>DATAUH010000066.1:0-3662 GCA_036268375.1 Bryobacteraceae bacterium
TCGTGCTGCAGCGCCGTCTGCAGGTTCACCGACGTGGATTCGTGCTCCGCGCCATAAATCGTCCCCAGCGTCGCGGGCATGGTTTCTCGCGCCACCAGTGACGTCAGCAGCCCGATGCCTACCTTCCAGTTCAGACCCAACGGCCGGACCAACGGCTCAATCCCGTGGCCAATCATGCCAGCCACGCTGTTTCCGATCTCCGGTGGATTCCCATGCACATACGGCACGTTTAACAGGATCGCCAGCACCACCGTCACCAGCAAAATAATCGTGCCCGCTTGCTTCACAAACACAATCCCGCGATCCAGCACGCGCAGCCCCAGCGACCGCGGCGAAGGCATCCGATAGGACGGCATCTCCATCAGAAACGGCGTGCGCGTGCTCTTCAGCACCGTCGATTTCAATATCTTCGCCGTTGCCACCGCCGCCAAAAATCCCAAAACGTAAAGCCCCAGCATCGCCGCCGTCTGCATAGTCATAAGCGGCCCAAGCAAAGCGTGTTTCGGAATGAACGCCAGAATGATCAGCATATACGCCGGAATGCGCGCGGAGCACGTCATGAACGGCGCAATCAAGATCGTCGCCAGCCGGTCGCGCCTATTCTCGATGGTGCGCGTTGCCATAATCGCCGGCACCGCGCAACTGTAAGCCGAAAGCAGCGGAATAAACGACTTTCCCTGCAACCCTACGCGCGCCATCGTGCGGTCCGCAATCACCGCCGCGCGCGCCAGATAACCTGAGTCTTCCAGGACCCCGATAAATAAAAACAGGAATAGAATCTGCGGCAGAAACGCCAGCACCGAACCCACGCCGCGCCACACGCCCTCGATCAAGATCGAGCGCACGAGCGAGGGCGGCATTACGCTCACCAGCAGCTTCTCGGTGTGGTCAAAGAAATCGCCGACTACATCGTGCAGCGGCGCGCCGATCGCGAAGATTACCTGAAATACCGCGATCACCACCACCAGAAACGCCAGCGGCCCCGCCACCGGATGCAACAGAATTTCATCTAGCCGCCGCGTCCACTTGTTCGGACCCGGTGCGCGGTATCCCGCCTTTGAGCCCACATCGCCCGCCCACCGGCGGCAGTGCGGCACGTCCTGCAACACCGGCAGCAACACCGGCGTCGGCGTCGGCAGCGCGCCTGAAAGAAATGTCGATATCTGCGCCAGCCCATCGCCGCGGCGCGCGCTCACCAGCGCCACCGGCGCGCCCAATTCGGCTGCCAAGGCTTTCGTGTCTACCTTGCCGCCGCGCGTTTTCAGGTCGTCCGCCAGATTCAGAATTACCTGCGTGGGCAGCCCCAGCGCCAGTATCGGCGCCGCCAGCATCAGTTGGCGCGCTAAGTTCGTCGAATCCAGCACCAGCAGAATCGCTCGCGGCTTCGGAGTGCCGGGGCGCAGGCCGTTCAAGACGTCATGCGCGACCTGCTCATCTTCTGAGCGGGGTAGCAGACTGTAAACTCCGGGAAGGTCGATGATGCTTACCGATCGCCCGTCCGGCAGGATCGTTACACCCGTGTGCTGTTCCACGGTCACGCCCGGGTAGTTGCCCACCTTTTGACGCAGCCCGGTCAGACGGTTAAAGAGTGTAGTTTTACCGCAGTTGGGCGGGCCAATCAGCGCAACGGTTAAGCGCGCATCAATGCCGCTTCCAACCGGTGCTTCGGCCACGGCGGTCGGGCCGCAGTTGGAACAGCCGTGGCAATTGCTCACAAATTCCTCAGATGCGATGGCCGCGGCGGATCTTCATACGCCGCGCAGTCTCTTTGCGCAATGCCACTTCCGCGCCGTCAACTTGAAACACTTTGGGGTCGCCGCCGGGCGCGCTCAAGCCAGCCGTAACGTGCGCTCCCGGTAGAAAGCCTAATTCCATCAGGCGCCGCGCGTCATCGCCCGGCAAATCGATTTGATCCACTATCCCGGCTTCGCCGCGCCGCAGATCGTACAGCGTCGCCAGGGTCCCGGCCGAATCGTTGTTGCTACTGAGTTGCAACACACTCTCAGTCTGCGGCGCCACCTCCCGCTTGTCAATACCCGCTTTGGTCTTCCTGCGTTTTTTCGCGGCCAACGGCGTCAAACCCCGCTCAAGTGGTCGAAAATAAAGGATAACAAATAACGCCATGGGATTTTCTGTGCGCCCCTTCCGACCCGCCGAAATGGACACTCTGCTTGTTATCGAACGCGCCAGTTTCGGGCGCGACGCGTACGATCGCAAGTTATTTGCAGAATACGCACAAATCTGCGGCAGCCTTTTTCTAGTGCTGGAAGGCATTCCCGCCCCGGCTCCCAAGCTCGCGGCGTATTCCATCGCTTGCATTTGCCGCTCGCGCCCCGGTTTGGCCAATCTCATCTCCATCGCCGTTCATCCGGACGCGCGCGGCCGCGGCGCCGCCTCCCTACTCCTACAGAGCACCGTACGCCGTTTGAAGTTGCGCGGAATTAACAGGTTGACCCTGATGGTCCGCAAATCCAACGCACCGGCCATCCACTTCTATGAGCGCCACAAATTCAAATTCGTCCGCCGTCTTCCGAACTACTACGGGCGCGAAGATGGACTGCTCATGCGGAGAGCCTTGTAGCATACTGAAGGTTGAAAGCAATGGGACGCCTGCTTACCGTTTACATTCCGGTCATCGCAGCCGCCATCGTCGCCAACATCGGCCTGCCCCTCCAGGGCTCGCTGATCGCGGTGGCCGCGGGTCTGTTTCTCTGGACTCTGCTTGAGTACGGCATTCATCGGTTCGCCTTCCACGGGTTCCTGCCGCATTACCAGCATCACGAAGATCCCAAAGATCCGAAGTACATCGCTTCGCCTCTGTGGCTCTCCGGTGGCACGTCGCTGCTGCTCTGGGCTCTCATGCGCATTCCAGCCGGTAGCTGGGCGCGAAGCAGTCTCACCCAAGCCGCCATCATCAGCGGTTATCTGTTTTATGAATGGCTGCACCTGCGCATCCACGCCAACGAGGCCGGCGGTCCCCTGCTCACCGAGCTCCGCAAGCGCCATTACTATCACCACTTCGCCGACGAGCGTTTCCACTACGGCGTTACCACCAATGTCTGGGATCGCGTCTTCCGCAGCTTGCCCTGATTTGCGATGACATTCGCAAACGTGGCTGCCAACCTGCGCGACTCGTTCCGCACCGTCGCCGCCAGCCGCATAGCCGGCGAAAATCGCGAACTCCAAGGCGTCAGCATTGCCTCCGCTGGCGTCACGTTTCAGATGTTCAACACTGCGTTTCTCTCCACGCCGGTTGTGAACGACGCCGATCTCGCCCAGCGCATCCTCCTCGCCCGCACTCACTTTCATGCGCGCGGCCTCGAATGGGCTTATTGGGTCTGCGAAGATCTGCTCGTCGGCCGCATCCGCAAACGCGCGCGCAACGCCTTCGCACAACTCGGCCTCCGTCACACCGTCGATCTTCCGGGCATGCTTGCCGAGCGTCTCAATCCGCCCATCCGTACCCTGCCGCGCCTCGACGTCCGCCGCGTCGAAGCTGGACCTGTACGCGACGCCTTCTGCGCCATCGGCGCGCTCTGTTTCCACGTGCCATCCGCCTGGTTCAACGAAGTCTTCGATAGCGACATCGTCTGGCGCGATTTCGCCGGCTACGTTGGCTATCACAACGAAGAGCCCGTCTGCACCACCGCCATCATCATCGG